>NZ_JABWRV010000008.1:0-180392 GCF_014269105.1 Pseudomonas sp. SWRI77
GTCGTGGCTGGTCCACTGGCGGTCACTCAGTTCGGCAAACACCAGGCTCGCTGCGGTTGCGCTCAGTGGCCCGCGCCGGCTGGCTGGGAACAGGTAGGCACCGTGATAGCCATGGGCGGCCTGCTGGGCTTGATAGCGGCTCAGCAATGCGCAGGCTTGGCTGGTCAGTGGCAGTATGTGGTTCTGCTTGGTCTTGGTGTCGTCGGCGGGGATGAACCACTGGCCGGCCTGCAGATCGACGTTGCGCCACAGTGCGCTGCGCGTCTCGCCCAGGCGGGTACCGTGGCACAGCATCATCAGCGCCAGCAGGGAGTCACCGGGCCGCGCCTCGCTCCAGCCTGCGAGCTTGGCCAGCAGATCGGGCAAGTCTCGCTCCCGCAGCCGTGACGACTTCGGCTTGATCCGCACCGCGACGAAATCCCCGAAGCGCAGCGAGCCCATGGGGTTCTGCTCGATCATCCCGAGCCGGTGTGCCTTGCGCATGGCTACCGCCAGCACGTTGAACACCAGGCGCACGAACGACAGGGCGTAACGCTCCTGCAGTGGCCACATCAGGCGTTGGTCGAGCGTGGCCTTGCTCACCTCGGCCAGCGGCAAATCGTGCAGCCGTGGCGCTAGGTGGCAGGTGATGGCCGACTTCGCGCCGGCCTTGCGCTTGGCCGACAGGTTGCGATCACGCAGCATGCGGTCCAGGTACCAGTCCAGCAGCTCACCGGTACGGCTCCAGGTGCTGGTCAGCGAGGTGGCCTCGGCGTCTGCGGCACGGCGCCCCAGGATGGCCGGCAGCGCGGTCAGCATGGCCTTGGTGGTCAAGCTGGGGAAGTCGCCGGCCTTGCCCCACTTGCCCCTGACAACAACGTGCCAGGCACCCCGGGTGCGATCTACGGTGGAATAGCGGAAGCGCAGTTCGGGGTAACGTGGGTCACGCAATTGGCGCACCGGCTGGCCGGCCTGCTTGCGGATCTCGGCGTCACTGAGGGTGATGCGTTTGGTAGTCATGCTTCGTTCTCGAATTGAGGCCGGCTCGGCGCCAGCGGCTCGACCTGCGTAGCCGGGCTGGTGACACAGCCTGATAGGTAGTTCAGTTGAGCCGAGTCGGACCGGATCAGCCGAGACAGACCGAATGATCTGTCTCGGCAATCCATTGTGTTGATTCCTACACAGTGTGTTGATAACGCCACGGTGGAAGATGGCTCACTGTTATCTCGGCGAGCGATCGACGAATGCACGCAGGTCGCGACCACCGCATCAACCGCACCTGGCAGGAAATGCCCCGGTACCACATGCCGCCCTGCATCAGTTGCATCCCGTCGCGCTTGATCAGCCCGTAGCCAGGCAATCCAGCGCGAGCTGCTTGGGCACGTTGTCGACTATCAGCTGTAGGTGGCCGCCCAACGTGCTGGCCTGGGCAGCGAGCAATTGCGGTTTAACAAACACTGCGCACTTGCGGCAGCAGCCGGCTGCAGTCCACGGAAGCCACTCGAACACCAGGAACGTGTACCCGCCCGCTCGTTTGCACCCGGCATCGGCCTGCGATCGGCATCGGGCTTGTTCAGTCGTAACTCGGCTCATTTCAAATCCCTGTGGTGGTAATAGTTATAAAGGGGCCTAGTTTTTGAACCTGAAACCCCGCCAAAACCGCCGATAATGGTTCATTTTTTGAACCGTTATCGGGATTCGCGGCGCGTTGTTGCGCTTGAACGGTTCATTTTCTGAACCCTTGCTGTTCAAAAATTGAACCCGGTAAAAGGGCAAATCATTCCCCCAACCTCCTCATAGGCGCGGGCGTTGGCCCAACCTCCAACTGCCGGCCTGGGCATTCATGAATGCGAAGCCAGGTGAGGGCGTATAGGGCGCATCTGGCGCCCTCACGGCCCTTCATGTTGGTTCTGGTGCGAACGATCAGATTCCTTTCCTGCAGCCCCTGCAGCGATGCCGCCAGCGTTGCTTTCGCCATGCCGCCACGCTCTTCCATCATCGAGTGCGTGGCCGCTAGGTCGCCGTTGTTGTTCCCGCGGTACTGCGAGAGCAGCAGCATGAACACCTTCAATTCGGAGCCTGTCATGGTCAGAAAATCGGGGTGCTCGCCGAGCAGCCTGGGGATCATGTACGCGCCACGACCTCCCCAATCTGAGTCGCGGCGGGTTTTCCTCTTGGTCATCAGAGCCTCAGTTCTGCGCCATTCGTCTGTGGTTCGGGTTGTCGGGCCTTGGTCGCTCTCTCCATGCTGAGCTTCGGCACGCCGGCGCCAGCAAAGGCTCGGCAGACCTGGCCGTTGTTCACCGCGTGCCAGTAGGTCTGGTCGTCCAGCGAGTCGATGAGGCGGGCAGTTACAACTGCATCAGCGCTACGCAGAACTGCGCGCCCGCACTCGGCGTCGGACTGGCTCAAGAACGGCCCCAGCAAGGCCCGTTCGACCTTTGGATGGCCCAGGTAAAACAGTTCAGTGGCTTTCTTTGGGCAAGCCGATCCCGTCAGCGCTTGCGCACTGTTTTGATTCTTCATGGGTTACTTCCTGTTGAAGTCGATCGGCGCGGAGCACTCGGTGACGCTGTGCAATGCACGCCGACCCTGGGCGGCGGCCCAGGCCATGACGGGTTGCTGCGCCATCACGGTAGCGACGAGACGAATAACGGAGCTCATACGACCGCCTCGTCATCCATTCCGGGGCGCTCGCCTACAACGCCATACGAGGCTCCCAGGTGGCGATGAACCCAGCAGAAATTACGGCTGAAAATTCGGACCTGCTCCAGATGCCGTGCAATGTCGCGCATCGTTCCCTCCTCATGGCTCTCACACACGGGGTAGAGCAGGTCGTAAAGTTTGTTGAATTCATCCCTAGCAAAGTTCATGGAGCACATTGCGTGGGCATCAAGCACCGCCTCCGACAGAACCTCACCTTCAAGAATCACTGCTTTCAGAAGGTTGTTCATTGGGCTCCCCCTTGAGCTTCAACGGCGCGGGCTTGATCCATGTGGTGGTTGTAGCGCTTCAAGCGGACGGACAGGGATGAGCTTGCGCGGAGGGCGCTCAGGGCCATCATGCGATGTGCAAGGGCACCGTTTTGCTCTTTCGAAGAGCGATCATTTCTGGTGCCGGCGTTGTGCTGGCCGATGCGTTCTGTCACGATAACTTCCTCTCGTTGGTGCCTACCAATGCGATTTCGCCGGAGAGGTGCTGCAACACCTCCTCCTGCAACTGTTTGTCAACCACGGCGCCATCGGCCCCTTCGCACGGGGCTTGGCGCGTGGTCACTTCAAGATCAGCGTCATCCAGTAACAGGTTCACCCAGTCGGGCTTCTCCGCTCGGCATGTGTGACGCACTGTTCCGAATAGCGCTTTGTTGGTCTCTTGGCGGGCCTCGGTCCAAAGGTCATATTCGCCTTCACTTCCAGCCATCTGCTTCCGCGCCCACTCAGGCAGTTGCCCCCTGCAACGCATTTCGCTCAGCATCGTCCACCAATGGCATGCCATTGCGCGCTCGGCCTCGATCAGCGCCCCGATCTGCTGCCGCTGGTTCATATTCAGCGCCACTACGACTTCCAATTCATTCACCGGCTGCCCACCTTCGCGACACGGTTGATCCACGCTTCGAGTTCTTTCACCAGGATCAGTCGGCGCTTTCCCGACTTGAACGCCTGTAGTTCACCCTTGGCGATCGCGCCATAGATGGCGCTGCGGCTGTGGCTAGTGAGGCGCGCCGCTTCGTCGGGCCCTACAGCCAGCGGTTGAATTGGTAAGGCTTGTTCCATGAGAGCTCCTGCGGTGTATTGAAAGATGTGGACACCTTATCCGAGCCCAAAACGATGTGTCCACATTTTTCTTACACTGCACGACACATGCGCACACTGACTGACACGTATCGACACAAGGCACTGTGTGTGCCATGATTTTCCGCAAACGATCCTAGGAGATGGTGATGGCGAAGGCCCAGCCAAACAGAGTCAAAGCAGAAACCCTTTCCCTCAGGATTTCGCCGGACTTGAAATATGGACTTGAGCTCATATCGAGAATTGAAGAGAACTCGCTAACCAGCCAAGTGGAGAAGGCTTTACGGGAGCTCTTTGCCACTGCTCGCATGTCATACGAGTACCTGGGTGAATCAGAAAGGCCTAGCGAAATACCCAATCACGACATTTATTTTTCGGAAATTCTGCAGCTAGTAATGTCCATTGATGCCCCGACCCGGCTTATGCGAACGGCAATATTGCTGCCGTATACTCTCAGCCAGAAAGATCAGGCCATACTTGAATTAATTCATACTCAGCCCGGCTTTGATGGTGAGGATGAAAATATTTTTGGGTTCGAGCATGAGCACTCTGTGATTACTGAATGGCTAACTAAAGAGTATTTTTCAAAGTATTCTAAAGTTAGCTTTAAGGCCATCAGGAAAAACTGGGCAAGACTAAACGAAACGGCTGAGCAGACGCTTGAAATGGGGCATTACCCCGCGGAAATGATATGGGAGAGCTAGATCAACTCAACCGCCGCAGCCTTCGTATCAGGCGCTAGGTGGGCATATCGAAGGGTCATTTTGATGTCGGAGTGCCCCAACAGGTCTCGTACCGTGTTCAGCGGTACGCCGGCCATAACCAAGCGCGATGCGAAGTCATGCCGCATATCGTGCCAACGGAAACCGATGATGCCCGCTCGGTCGAGTAGTCCGAGCCACGCGCTTTTAACATCCTCAAGCCGACCGCCATCAGCTGAAGGAAATACAAATCCCGACGTCTTTCGACATTCCTTCTGCCACTCCTGAAGCGTTTCGAGTGCTTCCTTGTTTAGTGGGATGTGGCGAGTTTCATTATTCTTGGTTGTGTCACCGATTATTGTAATCGTCTTGGTCAAAAAGCTTACTCTTTGCCACTCTAGATTGAATAGCTCGCCACGCCGGATGCCGGTGTTGAGCGATACCAGTACCATTGGTTTTAGATGGTCAGTGAACACTCTTTCTGCAAACGAATGAAGTTGTTTTTTTCCTCTGTCAGCTCGCCATCTATTCGCGCTTTCACGCTCTGCCCGAATATCATCCTGGCGATCATCGAGAGCCTTGCGCAGTTGCAGGTTTTCGTCAGTGCTCAGGTAGCGCACGACCCCCTTGCTGTCGACCTTCAGTTGTTTGAGCTTGGCCATTGGGTGGGTAGTGATAATTTCCCATTCGACCGCTCGACTGAGTACACCGCTGATGCTGCCCATCTTCCGATTGACTGTCGCCGGTTTGTTGCCGGCCTGCAGCCAGGTCGTGCGGATCTCTTCCAGGTCCCGACCGGTAATGGCGTCGATGCGCTGGGAGATGATCGCCTCGAAATTGTTGGCCAGCGTGTGGGCGGTCTTCTCGTAACCCCGATGGTGCGCCTTGAACCAAGGCAGATATGTGTCGGTGATGAATTCGCGCAGGGAGGGCAGGGCGGCTCCTCGGCGCCCCTGTGAGATGGCAGTGGGCTCGCCGTGCTTGCGAGCCTCAGCAAGGTACTGGGTCGCTTCCTGACGTGCCTGCTCGAGGGTGAGGATACCCACCCGGCCCAGGGTTTTCTTGCGGCCCCTGGCCCAAGTCACGACATAGGACCTCGCCCCCGCGGCGGTCACGCGCACGAAAAGCCCTGTGATGGTAGTGTCGTGCACTTCGTACTCGCGACCGGTGACCTGCAGGCTGGCCAGTAGCTTGGCGGTGAGCTTATCTTTCACTTCGTCCCCATGGGTGCATTGTGGGTGCAGAAATGAATATACGGTGGCGTCTGATCGGACGCAACCGGACGTAGAACCCAATAAATGCGGGCTAAGGCAAGGTGCTGCGGGGTTGTAAAAGACCCTCCTAAGGGGAAGGTTGCAGGTTCAATTCCTGCCTGGGACGCCATTTCTTCACGCCCTTCGCCAAAGCCTACAGCCCCCAGTGCTTCAACGCCCACAGCGCGCCCATGCCCACGCCCAGCGTCAGCAGCGTGCTGCGCGTTCGCCAGGCCACCAGGCCCGCGAGTATCGCGGCCGGTATCTGCGGGTTCAGCCAGTCGAAGTCGGCCTGCCGGTCAGACAGCACCACGGCCGGCAGCACCAGTGCGGCTAGCACGCTGGCCGGCACATACGCCAGGGCGCGGCGAAACAGCGGCGGTATGCGCAGCACGGCGTAGAACTCGATGAACGACAAGCGCACCGCGAAGGTGCCCAGGCCGATCAGCAAGAAGGTCATCCATGGGGTCATTTCGCTCATGATGCTTCCTGTTCGCGGTGTTCATCAGCCACAGGCTGCACGGTTCTGCCTTTTTGCAGGCGCTCGAGGAGCAGGCCGGCGATGATCCCGCCCAGTGCACCCGCCAACAGGCCCAGGTTATAGGGCAGGTCTACCGCCAGCACGGCGAGTACACCACCGGTCAATGCCGCGCCAATGGTCGCTGGGCTGCGCAGGCTGGGGATCAGCAGCGCCAGGAACGACAAGGGGATGGCAAAGCCCAGGGACCAGTCTTCCGGGATGCCCGCGCCCAGGTATATGCCGGCCAGCACCGAGAGGTTCCAGCCGAACCACATGGTGATGGCCGTGCCGGCGTAGTAGTGGAAGGCGAAACGGCCCAGTTCCCCCGAGGCCATTTTCAACGAACACAAGGCAAAGGACTGGTCCGAAAGCAGGTAGGCCATCGGCCACTTGCGCCGCCGCGGCAGGTGGCCAAGGTGCGGGGCCAGGCTGGCGCTGTACATCAGGAAGCGGAGGTTGATCACCAGCGCCGTGACCACCATGGTTACCGGCAGGGCGCTGTTCTGCATCAACTGCATCACCACCATTTGCGCCGAGCCTGAATAGAACAGCAAGGTCATGCCGATGGCATCGGCGGGCGACAGGCCCATGCCGATGGCCGTGACCCCGGTGATCAAGCCGAACGGCACGACCCCGGAGGTCAACGGCAGGACGCTGTGGGCGCCCTGTCTGAACGCTTGGGTCGCGCTGGGGTACGGCATTTGAAGTCCTTGACGATGTCCGGGAGGGCGAGGGTTGCTGCCAAGGTAATGCCCGTGAAAGCTGGCCGCAAGGGTAGATCTTGCACACTGCCCCCCCCTGCCCAGGGGAAGGGGGCATGGCTGCGCGTTGTCAGTCTACGTTGTTGGCCGCCGACCAGTCGGCGTACCAGGCGCGGAACAGCGCGTACTGCTGTTCGGCATAGCGGCGCTGGGCGTCGGTCAATGCATCGGTTTCGTTGAAGTGCCGGGCGTATTCCGGGTTGCCGTTGAGCACCATCAGGTGCTTGTAGTACAGCACCAGGTCGCAGCCTTCATCGAAGGACGACAGCACGGCCAGGGCCGCTTCCAGTTCCCCGGCAAGGCGCCGCGCTTTGGCATCGCCCTGGGCTGCACGTTTGGCCAGCGCCACCAGGTGCAGCACCTCGCGCGGCAGCGCATTGCCAATGCCGGTGATGGCGCCGGTGGCATTGCAGTTGACGAACCCGTGCACCACCTGGGTATCGACGCCCACCATCAAGGTGACGTCATCATCTTTGGAGGTGATGAACTCTGCGGCATAACGCATATCCGCAGCGCCGCCGAACTCCTTGAAGCCGATCAGGTTGGGGTGCTCGCGGCGCAGTTCGAAAAACAGGTCGGCGCGGGTCGCGAACCCGTAGTACGGGCTGTTGTAGATCACCGCCGGCAGCTGCGGGGCGGCATCGAGGATGGCCTTGAAGTGGGCCTTCTGGGCCACTGCCGACGCACCACGGGACAGCACACGGGGGATCACCATCAACCCCTGGGCGCCAACCTTCGCCGCATGGGCGGCATGGGCCACGGCTTCGCGGGAGTTGACCGCACCGGTGCCGACGATGGTCGGGATGCCGGCCGCTACCAGGCGTGCCACCCCCTCCTGGCGCTCTGCCTCGGTGAGCAGCGGCCAGTCGCCCATGGAGCCGCAATACACCACGGCGCTCATGCCAGCTTCGATCAGTTCGCGGCCTTTGCGCACCAGGGCGTCAAAATCAGGCTTGCGCTCGGGGGTGCACGGGGTCATCAGTGCGGGGATGGTGCCGGTGAAGATGTTGCTCATGCTCATTACCTCGAGGGTTGTCGTTCTTGTTGGTCTGTCAGCGGTCGGCGGTGCGTGCCAGGGATTCTTCATCCACCGCCCGCAGCGACTTGCCACGTGTTTCCCTGGCACCGGCGACGGCAATGATCGAGATCACGGCGGAGGCCACCAGGTACCAGGCGATCGGCGTTGAGCTGTTGTATTCCTTCAGCAGGGTCACGGCGATCAGCGGCGCCAGCGAACCGGCCAGGATCGGCGCCACCTGGTAGCACAGCGACAGGGCGGTGTAGCGCACATGGGTCGGGAACAGTTCGGCCATCAGGGCGGAGTAGGGCGCGTAGGTCATCGACTCGATGGCCAGGCCCAGGGTGATGGCCGCCATGATCAGCCAGTCGTTGCCGGTGTCCATCATCGGGAAGCCGACGAAGCCCCAGAACGCGGTGAGCACGGCGCCGATCAGGTACACAGGCTTGCGGCCGATGATGTCCGAGAGGTAGCCCATGAGCGGGATCATGAAGAAGTGCAGCAGGTGAGCGCCAAACATCAGCAGCAGGATTTCTGACGTGTCCTTGTGCACCACCAGCTTCAGGTAGGTGATGGAGAAGGTGACGACGATGTAGTAGAGGATGTTTTCCGCAAACCGGGCGCCGATGCCGATCAGCACTTCGCGCCAGTATTTGGTGACCACCTCGACCACGCCCAGTTGCTGGCTTTCCACCCGCTGCTGGCGGGCCTGGGCCTCTTTGAAGATGGGGGCATCATCGACCCGGGTGCGGATCCAGTAGCCAATCAGCACCACCACGGCCGAGAACCAGAAGGCGACGCGCCAGCCCCAGTCGAGAAATTGCGCGTCGGACAGGTTGGTCGAGAGCAGCAGAAGGATGACCGTGGCAATCAGGTTGCCTGCCGGCACGCCCGCTTGCGGCCAGCTGGCCCAGAAGCCGCGACGGTTGTCCGGGCTGTGTTCGGACACCAGCAGCACGGCCCCACCCCATTCGCCGCCAAAGGCAAAGCCTTGGATCAATCTCAATACCACCAGCAGGATGGGGGCGGCATAGCCGATGCGTTCGAAGGTGGGCAGGCAGCCCATGAGGAAGGTGGTCACCCCGACCACGATCAGGCTGATCTGCAGCAAGTGTTTGCGCCCGACCTTGTCACCGTAGTGGCCAAATACCAGGCCGCCGATGGGGCGGGCGAGAAAGCCCACGGCATAGAGGGCGAATGCCGCGATGATGCCGTCCATCGCGCTGCCGGTCTGGCGGAAGAACAACTGGCCGAAGACCAGCGCGGACGCGGTGCCATACAGGAAGAATTCGTACCACTCGGCAACTGCGCCCGCCATTGCGGCTGCCACCACGCGTTTGATGCCCGCAGGCGCCTTTTCTGCTGTGTTCGCGGCACTCACTGATGCCGCAGTTGTGGGTGTGGCCATCGTTTTGCACTCCGATACGTATTATTGGAAGAAGGAGTAGGCAGTTCGGCATCGTTGTGTGCCGCCCATTCCTTATATTGTATTTCGTATACGATATCTAGATAAGCAAAAACGAAGCCAAGGACAGGCGGTCGCGCGCGGGCGGCGCTCGCTATACGCCACCCTAAAAATCAAGGCAGGGCTACTCAGTTATGGGGCAGATGATCGTAAAGGCTTTGGCACACCCCATTGATGTGCGTCTCGATCAGCCGGGCAGCCAGCTCCACGTCCCGTGCGCGGCAGGCGGCGACAATGTCGCGATGCTCGTGATCCGCGCGGTCCTTGCCGGCCGACAAGCTCATCTGCATGCGCAGATAGCGTTCGACCTTGTCATGGATGGAGCGAATCAGGCCGATCAGGTAGGGGCGTTTTGCGGGCTCGTACAAACACGCATGCAGCGCCCAGTTGAGGTCGGCCCAGCGGCCGATATCGTCCTCGCCGATGAACTCCGCGCAGATGGCTTCGGCACGGGCAAAGTGCGCTTCGGTCATGTTGGGGATCGCCAGGCGAATCGCCTTCACCTCCAGCAGCACCCTGACCTCGAACATCTGCGCCAGCTCAGGCTCGGAAATGCGCGTAACCAGGGCGCCACGGTTGCGATGAAAGTCCACCAGGCCTTCCGCTTCAAGGCGTTTCAACGCCTCGCGCACCGGAATCTTGCTGACATTGAAGGCCTGCGCCACCTCGTCCTGGCGCACCGGTTCGCCTTCGGCGAGCTGCCCCGAGATGATCGCCTCGCGCAGGTGCTTGGCGATGATTTCGGACATCGAAGGTGTGGCACCCAGGTTGGTAGCTTTGAACGACGGCAGCGGCACGGGATTTTCCAGCAATCAGGCTTTGTGGATATCTTATACGAAACGCAATGCCAGCCAAACCAGCCGCCGCCGCGAGGCCCATCGAGAAATAGCCCCTTGGTCCTATTCCGGTTGCCCCCTGGCGGGCATATGCTTGCCCGTCAGCGGCTTTGCCTTGCCGCCTGCGGCACCTATCAAAACTGTCGGCAGCTCCTTGACCGGGGCGCAGTTGCTGGACATCAGGGAGAGCGTCCATGAGTCACAACACCAGGCCGGCACCCGCCGGCTTCAGTGAGCAGCAGCTGCATACCTTGTTCGAATTGATCAGCGACGGCATCTGGGACTGGAATGCCAACACCGGCTACGTCTATCGCAACCCGGGTTGGTACGCCATGCTCGGCTACGCCAGCCATTCCATGGCCAACTCGGTGCTGACCTGGGAAAGCGTGATCCACCCGGAGGACTATCCGCGGGTAATGGCGCACTTCGAGGCCTACATCACCCAACGCAACGAGCGCTACCTGATCGAGTACCGATGTCGTTGCCAGGATGGCAGTTATCTGTGGGTCGAAGACAGCGGCTACATCATCGCCCGCAACAGCGACGGCTCGGTGGCGCGCATGCTTGGCGCCCACCGCAACATCGATGCCGGCAAGCGGCGGGTAGCGCAGCTTGAGCAACAGAACCTGTCGCTGGAAAGCCTGGTGGCCGAACGCACCCGTGAGTTGTCCTGGGTCAACCAGCAGTTGCAGCGCCAGCTGGATGAAAACCGCGAATTAGCCGAGCGCGATGCGTTGACCCGGATCGCCAATCGCTATCGGCTGGACAAGGTGCTGCAGCAGGAATGCGAGCGGAGCCAACGCTTCCGCCAGCCGTTGTCGCTGATTGCCATGGACGTGGACGACTTCAAACCGATCAATGACCGCTATGGCCATGCCCGTGGCGATGCGGCGCTGGTCCAGGTGGTCGACAACCTGCGTACCTGCCTGCGCGAATATGACCTGCTGGCGCGTTGGGGCGGCGATGAGTTCGTCATTGTGCTGCCGCAGACGCTGCTGGACGAGGCGCTTGAAGTGGCTGCAGGGTTGCGCCAGGTGATGGAGAAGGTGGAGCCGGTCGGCGAGTGTCGCCTGACCATGAGCTATGGGGTGGTGCAGTGGCAGGACGGTGATGCGCCGGATGACCTGCTGGCCCGTGCCGACAAGGCCCTGTACCGGGCCAAGGGGGCGGGCAAGAACGCAATAGCGGATGACCTGACTGCGCTTGCAGAACAACACGGATCTTGCTGATTTAGCGGGTGCCTGAGGGGAGCGGGTTTACCCGCACCCCCAGGGACTCAATCGGCCTGAGCCCTTTCAGCGTCAGACATGCAGGGCGTGGCCCAGCGCACGCAATGCCGCTTCCTGCACCGCTTCACCCAACGTCGGGTGGGCGTGGATGGTGCCCGCGATATCTTCCAGGCATGCGCCCATTTCCAGTGACTGGGCAAAGGCCGTGGACAATTCCGAAACGGCCACGCCCACCGCCTGCCAACCCAGGATCAGGTGATTGTCGCGGCGCGCTACCACGCGCACGAAGCCGGCTTTGGACTCAAGGCTCATGGCCCGGCCGTTGGCGGCGAACGGGAACTGCGCGACGATGCAGTCAAGGCCCTGCTGGCTGGCCTGCTCAGGCGTCTTGCCGACCACCACGATCTCCGGGTCGGTAAAGCACACCGCAGCGATTGCGCTGGGTTCGAAGCGCCGCGTCTTGCCGGCGATGATCTCGGCGACCATCTCGCCCTGGGCCATGGCCCGGTGCGCGAGCATCGGTTCACCGGCCACATCGCCGATGGCCCAGACATTGTGCATGCTGGTCTGGCAGCGCTCGTCAATGGCGATGGCGGCGCCGTTCATCTTCAGCGCCAAGGATTCCAGGTTGAAACCCTGGGTGCGGGGGCGGCGGCCCACGGCCACCAGTACCCGGTCGGCTTCCAGGCGCAGTTGCTCGCCCTGGCCGTCGCGGGCCAGCAGGCAACCATTGTCGTAACCTTCGACGCTATGGCCCAGATGCACGGCGATGCCCAACTTCTTCAGCGCCTCGGCCACCGGGCTGGTCAGTTCGCTGTCGTAGGTTGGCAGGATGCGCTCGCGTGCTTCCACCACGCTCACCTGTGCGCCCAGCTTGCGGTAGGCGATACCCAGCTCCAGGCCGATATAGCCACCGCCTACCACCACCAGGTGCTGCGGCAAGGCCGCCGGTGCCAATGCCTCGGTCGAGGAAATGATCGGCCCGCCCTGCGGCAGCATCGGCAGTTCGACGCTGTTGGAGCCTGTGGCCAGCAGCAGGTGCTCGCACTGGATGCGCTGGCCATCGACGTCGACATGCTTGCCGTCGAGGATCTTCGCCCAGCCGTGGATCACCTTGACCCCGTGCTTTTTCAGCAAGGCCGCAACCCCACTGGTCAGGCGGTCGACGATACCGTCTTTCCAGGCCACGCTCTGGGTGATGTCCAGGCGCGGCGCGCTGACACTGATGCCCAGTGCCGACGGCGTGGTGTACCGCGAGGTCTGGTGAAACTGCTCGGCGACATGGATCAATGCCTTGGACGGAATGCAGCCGACGTTCAGGCAAGTGCCGCCCAGCGCCTGGCCTTCGACCAGCACGGTGGGGATACCCAGTTGCCCGGCGCGGATGGCGGCCACATAGCCGCCAGGGCCGCCGCCGATGATCAGCAGGGTGGTTTCGATAGTCTGTTGCATGCTCACTCCACGAACAGGCAGGCGGGTTGTTCAAGCAGGCCACGCACGGCCTGGATGAACAGCGCGGCATCCATGCCATCGACCACCCGGTGGTCGAACGAGCTGGACAGGTTCATCATCTTGCGCACGACGATCTGGCCGTCGATCACCATCGGCCGCTCGACCATGCGGTTGACGCCGACGATCGCCACTTCCGGGGTGTTGACCACCGGCGTGCTGACGATGCCGCCCAACGCACCGAGGCTGGTCAGGGTGATGGTAGAGCCGGACAGTTCTTCGCGGCTGGCCTTGTTGCTGCGCGCGGCAGTGGCCAGGCGCGAGATTTCGCTGGCATTGCCCCACAAGTTGCCGGCTTCGGCATGGCGCAGCACCGGCACCATCAGGCCGTTGTCACCCTGGGTGGCGATGCCCACATGCACCGCGCCATGGCGGGTGATGATCTGTGCTTCGTCGTCATAGGTGGCGTTGATCTGCGGGAAGTCGCGCAGGGCCACCACCAGGGCGCGGACCAGGAACGGCAGCAAGGTCAACTTGCCACGGCTGTCGCCGTGCTTCTGGTTGAGCTGCTGGCGCAGGGCTTCCAGGGCGGTGACGTCGATTTCCTCGACATAGCTGAAGTGCGCGACCCGGCGCTTGGCGTCCTGCATGCGCTGGGCGATCTTGCGGCGCAGGCCGATGACTTGCACCTGCTCGCTGTCGGTACGCTTGGCGTAGCCGCTCGGGGCTTGCCCGGCTGCGGTCTGCGGTTTGCTCATGAAACCGTCGAGGTCTTCGTGCAGGATGCGCCCGGCCGGGCCGCTGCCGTGTACGTAGCGCAGTTCGATACCGGCATCCAGCGCACGTTTGCGCACGGCTGGGGAGGCCAGTGGCTTGTCGCCGGCCTGGCGCGGCACGATGGGCGCGGCGGTGTGGGGGGCTGCGCCCTGGCAGGCGGGCGCTGGCACTGCGGCATGCGGTTGCGGCGTGCTCGCGACTGGCGCGACAACTGCCTCGGCCGGCTTGGTGTCGGCCGGCTTGCCCTGCGGCGCGTCGACATGGTTGCCGCTGCCCTCTACTTCGATGCGGATCAGCTCGCTGCCGACCGCCATCACTTCACCCGGCTGGCCACCCAAGGCCAGCACCTTGCCGCTGACCGGCGAAGGGATTTCCACGGTCGCCTTGTCGGTCATGACATCGGCCACTACCTGGTCCTCGGCGATCACATCGCCGACCTTGACGAACCACTCGACCAACTCGACCTGTGCGATGCCTTCGCCAATGTCCGGCATCTTGATGACGTGCGTGCCCATTCAGACCTCCATGACCCGTTTCAATGCCGCACCTACCCGCGAAGGCCCTGGGAAGTAAGCCCATTCCTGTGCGTGGGGGTAGGGGGTGTCCCAGCCGGTGACGCGCTCGATCGGCGCTTCGAGGTGATGGAAGCAGTGTTCCTGAACCAGCGACACCAGCTCGGCACCGAAACCACAGGTACGGGTGGCCTCATGCACCACCACGCAGCGGCCGGTCTTCTTCACCGACGCGACGATGGTTTCCAGGTCCAGCGGCCACAGGCTGCGCAGGTCGATGACTTCGGCGTCGACGCCGGTCTCCTCGGCGGCCACCTGGGCCACGTAGACCGTGGTGCCGTAGGTCAGCACGGTGACATCATTGCCCGGGCGGGTGATCGCCGCCTTGTCCAGTGGCACGGTGTAATAGCCATCCGGCACGGCGCTGTGCGGGTGCTTCGCCCACGGCGTCACAGGGCGGTCGTGGTGGCCGTCGAACGGGCCGTTGTAGAGGCGCTTGGGCTCGAGGAAGATGACCGGGTCGTCGCATTCGATCGAGGCGATCAGCAGGCCCTTGGCGTCATAGGGGTTGGACGGCATGACCGTGCGCAGTCCGCACACCTGGGTGAACATCGCCTCCGGGCTCTGGCTGTGGGTCTGGCCGCCGTAGATACCACCCCCGCACGGCATGCGCAGGGTCAGCGGCGAGATGAACTCGCCGGCCGAGCGATACCGCAGGCGGGCCATTTCCGAGACGATCTGGTCGGACGCAGGGTAGAAGTAGTCGGCAAACTGGATTTCCACCACCGGGCGCAGGCCGTAGGCACCCATGCCCACGGCGGTGCCGACGATACCGCTTTCGGAGATCGGCGCGTCGAACACGCGCGACTTGCCGTATTTGTTCTGCAGGCCTTCGGTGCAGCGGAACACGCCGCCGAAGTAACCGACGTCCTGGCCGTAGACCACGACATTGTCGTCACGCTCAAGCATGATATCCATGGCCGAGCGCAGGGCCTGGATCATGGTCATGGTAGTGGTGGCCATGGCGGTTTCCGGGTTGATGCTGTTGTTATGGTCGTTCATCTCAAACCCCCAGTTCCTGGCGTTGACGGCGCAGGTGTTCGGGCATTTCCTTGTACACGTCCTCGAACATCGAGGCTGCGCTCGGGATGTGGCCGTTGGCCAGGGTGCCGTACTGTTCGGCTTCCTTCTGCGCCGCGATGACCGCAGCTTCGAACTCGGCGGTGACGGCCTGGTGTTCTTCCTCGGACCAGTGGCCGATCTTGATCAGGTGCTGCTTCAGGCGGGCGATCGGGTCGCCCAGCGGGAAGTGGCTCCAGTCATCGGCGGGGCGGTACTTGGATGGGTCGTCGGAGGTCGAGTGCGGGCCGGCACGGTAGGTGACCCACTCGATCAGGCAAGGTCCCAGACCACGGCGGGCGCGTTCGGCAGCCCAGCGCGAGGCGGCGTAGACAGCGACGAAGTCGTTGCCGTCGACGCGCAGCGAGGCGATGCCGCAACCTACGCCACGGCCGGCGAAGGTGGTCGATTCACCGCCAGCAATCGCCTGGAAGGTGGAGATCGCCCACTGGTTGTTGACCACGTTGAGGATCACCGGCGCGCGGTACACATGGGCGAAGGTCAGGGCGGTGTGGAAGTCCGACTCGGCAGTGGCGCCGTCGCCGATCCAGGCCGAGGCGATCTTGGTATCGCCCTTGATCGCCGAGGCCATGGCCCAGCCGACCGCCTGCACGAACTGGGTCGCCAGGTTGCCGCTGATGGTGAAGAAACCTGCCTCGCGCACCGAATACATGATCGGCAGTTGGCGGCCCTTGAGCGGGTCACGCTCGTTGGACAGCAGCTGGCAGATCATCTCCACCAGCGACACGTCGCGGGCCATGAGAATGCTTTGCTGGCGGTAGGTGGGGAAGCACATGTCGGTGCGGTTCAGCGCCAGGGCCTGGGCGCTGCCGATGGCTTCCTCGCCCAGGCTCTGCATGTAGAAGGACATCTTTTTCTGGCGCTGGGCAACCACCATGCGGCTGTCGAAGATACGCGTCTTGAGCATGGCGCGCATGCCTTGACGCAGGACCATTGGGTCGATGTCCTCGGCCCACGGGCCAAGTGCGTCGCCATGCTCGTCCAGCACCCTGATCAAGCTGTTGGACAGCTCGGCGGTGTCGGCAGCGTCGACGTCGATCGAAGGTTTACGGGCAATACCTGCATCGTTCAGACGCAGGTAGGAAAAATCGGTCTGGCAGCCTGGCCGGCCGGTTGGCTCGGGCACATGCAAACGCAGGGGGGCGTACTCGTTCATGCTTTTTACGCTCGCTCGAATGTTGTTTTTGTGAGCTCTGAAGCGGCCGCCGCTGAGTACCGGCTCGTGACTGGCAAGTCAGCGTCTCCTACATCTTAGTGGCACGGCAGAAGAATATTTCTCTCAAGTTGGTTGCCTTTGCCGACGAGCGCAGATAAACATTCCGCATAAACACAAAAAACCGGTGAATTTGTCTCATGCGCAAACTCGATCGTACCGATATCGGCATTCTCAACAGCCTTCAGGAAAACGCCCGCATCACCAATGCAGAGCTGGCGCGCTCGGTTAACCTGTCGCCCACCCCCTGTTTCAACCGGGTCAAGGCCATGGAGGAACTTGGGGTGATCCGCCAGCAGGTGACCTTGTTGTCACCGGAGGCGCTGGGGCTGGATGTGAATGTGTTCATCCATGTGAGCCTGGAAAAACAGGTGGAGCAGTCGCTGCACCGGTTCGAGGAGGAGATCGCCGAGCGCCCCGAGGTGATGGAGTGCTACCTGATGACCGGCGACCCGGACTACCTGCTGCGGGTGCTGTTGCCGAGCATTCAGGCGCTGGAGCGGTTTCTCGATTACCTGACGCGGTTGCCGGGGGTGGCGAACATTCGCTCGAGTTTTGCCTTGAAGCAGGTGCGCTACAAGACCGCCTTGCCGTTGCCGGCCAATGGCATGACCCTGCGCGAGTAAAGGGTTGCCAGCACTGGCAACCCAGTAGGTGCTTGATATTTTAAACACCCCCAGCCTATGTTGTTGTTAGCCAATAACAACAAGGACAAGCGTCATGACCACCGCAGGCCAGAACACCCTCGCCGAACACCTTCACGGCATCGATGAAATCGAATGCGTCACCCCCGACCTCAACGGTGTGCCGCGCGGCAAAGTGATGACTGCCGAGGGCTTCCTCGAAGGCCGGCGCCTGCAGATGGCCCGTGGCGTGCTGTTGCAATGCATCATGGGCGGCTACCCGCCGGCAAGGTTCTACGGCAGTGATGACGGCGACCTGGCGCTGGTGGCCGAGCCCACGCAAATCCACCGCCTGCCCTGGAGCGAGGATGGCCGCGCCCTGGCCATCTGCGACGCCAACGAACTGGATGGCAGGTCGTCGGCGTTGTCCACCCGCGGCCAGCTCAAGGCGGTGATCGCCCGCTACGCAGCTTTGGGCCTGGCCCCGGTGGTGGCCACCGAACTCGAATTCTTTGTCTTTGCACCCAACACCGACCCCGTGCAGCCCTTTCTGCCGCCCCTGGGCAAGGATGGCCGCCGGGAGCTTGGCCATTCGGCGTTCAGTGTCAGCTCCAACAATGGCTTGCGGCCGTTCTTCAACGAGGTCTACCAGTGCATGGCAGCGCTCGGCCTGCCACGTGACACCTTCATGCACGAGATGGGCATCAGCCAGTTCGAGATCAACCTGTTGCACGGCGACCCGCTGCTGCTGGCCGACCAGACCTTCCTGTTCAAGCACCTGCTCAAGGAAGTAGCGCTCAAGCATGGGCTGACCGTGGTGTGCATGGCCAAGCCCCTGGCCAAGACCCCCGGCAGTTCCATGCACATTCATCAGAGCCTGGTGGAGATCGGCAGCGGGCGTAACGTGTTCAGCGATGAGCAGGGACAGCCGACCGCCACCTTCCTGCACTTCATCGGTGGCCTGCAGGCGTGCATGGCGGACTTCACCGCGTTGTTTGCGCCCAATGTCAATTCCTACCAGCGCCTGTGCCACCCGTACGCCTCGCCCAACAACGCCTGCTGGTCCGAGGATAACCGCGCGGCGGGCTTGCGCATACCGGCCAGCGCCCCCGTGGCCCGGCGCGTGGAAAACCGCTTGCCCGGCGCCGATGCCAATCCGTACCTGGCGATTGCCGCAAGCCTGGCTGCCGGGTTGCACGGCATCGAGCAACGCTTGCAGCCGGCGCCGGCCATCCAGGGTGAGTTCGAGGTGCCAGAGCACCTGAGCCTGCCGTGCACCCTGCACGCAGCACTGCAGCGCCTCAAGCGCAGCGCGCTGGCGCGGGAACTGTTCGGCAACGAGTTCATCGAAGGCTACGTTGCCAGCAAGACGCTGGAGCTGACCGACTTCTTCGACGAGATCACGCCGTGGGAGCGTCGGGTGCTGGCAGCACAGGCCTGATCGCGACACAACCGCTACTGGACGCGTCCCCTGCACGCTATTTCGCAGGCAAGGGACTGCGCTGCAACACAATTGCTTTTATGCTTGCCAGGCTAACGCCACCTGACCAGGGAGCCCGACGGGACGTATGCGAAACATCTGGAAGCCGTTTCAGTCGCTGTATTTCGCTGCCTTGATGATGCTTATCGGCTCAGGCCTGCTCAGTACCTACCTGGCACTGCGCCTGGCGGCCGACCATGTCGACAGCTTGTGGGTCGGTGCGTTGATGGCGGCCAACTACTTCGGCTTGGCCGTGGGCGGCAAGGTCGGCCACCGGCTGATCGGCCGGGTAGGGCACATTCGCGCGTATGCCACCTGCGCCGGTATCGTTTGCGCGGCGGTGCTCGGCCATGGCATGACCAATTGGTTGCCGGCCTGGGTCGGGCTGCGGATGGTGGTCGGCCTGGGGATGATGTGCCAGTACATGGTCATCGAAAGCTGGCTCAACGAACAGGCCGATGCCAAGCACCGCGGTGCGGTATTCAGTGGCTACATGATCGCCTCCTACCTGGGGCTGGTGCTCGGCCAGCTGATTCTGGTGGTGCACCCCGAGCTCGGCCCTGAACTGCTGATGCTGGTCGCCATGTGCTTCGCCCTGTGCCTGGTGCCGGTGGCGATGACCCGGCGCATTCACCCGGCGCCTTTGCGCCCGGCCCCGATGGAGCCGAAGTTCTTCATCAAGCGGGTGCCGCAGTCGTTGAGCACGGTGCTCGGTTCGGGCCTGATCGTCGGTTCGTTCTACGGCCTGGCGCCGCTGTACGCTTCCAATCAGGGGCTGTCCACCGAGCAGATTGGTCTGTTCATGGGTAGCTGCATCTTTGCCGGGCTGCTGGTGCAGTGGCCGTTGGGCTGGCTGTCCGACCGCTACGACCGCGCGTTACTGATCCGCAGTGCTGCCGTGGGCCTGGCAGTGGCCTCTGCGCCGCTGGCCCTCTTGCCCAGCGTGCCGCTGGAGTTGCTGTTCGGTATCGGCTTTGTCATTTCATTGTTGCAGTTCTGCCTGTACCCCTTGGCAGTTGCGTTCTCCAATGACCACGTGGAAAGCGAGCGGCGGGTCTCGCTGACCGCCATGCTGCTGGTCACTTATGGTGTGGGCGCTTGTATCGGCCCTCTGGCGGCGGGCGTATTGATGAAAGTGCTGGGGGCGCAGATGCTGTATGCGTTCTTCACGTTCTTCGCGCTGGTGCTGGTGTGGCGCATTCGGCCGAAAGCGGTCACCGGGCTGCACCAGGTGCAGGACGCGCCGCTGGGCCACGTGGCAATGCCGGCGGCCGGTTCGCCGTTGTCGGCAGCGCTCGACCCACGGGTCGATGAGCAGACGGTGCAGGATGTGATGCAGGCGCCGGTGGCGGCGGAGGATACGGAAGCGGACCAAGGCTCGGTAGAGCGCGAAGCCAAGGCGCAACCTGAAGTCGACAAGTCTGTGTGAGGTCAGGCCGCCCAGCGTTGAAGGCCGAGTGAGCCGTATCCGTCGCTGGGCGTCGCGGTGACTCACCGCAGATCACAACACCTTGATGGCGTGCAGGTGGAATTTCAGTATCGTTCCGTCCTTGGTGCCTGCGTGCAAGAACCAGTGACGGAGTGTCTCGAATCGGTCTTTGTAGACCGACATAACCTGCGAGACCCGATGGCCGTCTTTGTCACGTAAGTAAAACTCGACGTCTTCGGCGCCCGTCAGGTTGCCGTCCCATTTGTCGAGTAATTCAATCTTCCATTGATCCTGGAAGGAGGGGGCCTTGTTCAGGAGCGTCGAAGGATTGAGTCCGCTGGTGAGCTCATATGTCAGCCCGTACCCGTACATACCCAGCCAGCCGTTGCTGTTTTGCTCAAGCCTTGCGTTATTGAACTTGGCGTCTGCGGTACTGTTGATTCGATAAATGAGGCGGTTCGCCGTTTCTTCGATGAAGGTGAATTTGAATGTGAGCGGTTTGAAACTGACTGAATCACCTCGTTCGTCGTCGGTACACAACCAGCCGTCCTGGTTTGCAGCAAAAGGCGGATAGGCCCAATAAGGTGTATCAACCACCCCGATCCGGCCAAACTGGCTATGCAATTCTGCGGTAAATGTGGAACGAATCATGCGCTGTCTGCTCCTCTGACCCGCCCAGCCGGGCGGTACAAAACCACATTAAGCAGCCGCCAAAACAGCGGTAAGCGGGAAACCTTGCTGGTCAGCAAACCCGGTTGCCCGCATGCAAGGTCGGGTAATGGGCGCCAACAAAAACGCCACCCGTTTGGGTGGCGTTGGCACATCAGGCGATGACCTCAATAGTCGTCTTTATCGAACCGTCGCGCTTCACGCTGCAACTGGTAGACGAAGCTTTCGATCTTGCGTTGCGCCTGGCCGTTGAGGTTATGGAAGCGCACGCCGGCGAAGGTGGTGTTGATACGCTCCTCGAAGTGCAGGTGGCGCAGCTCGACCATGGTGTCGATCAGGCCCAGCGGGTTGCCGGCCTTGAAGCGCTCGTACACCTGGCCCAGTTGCAGGCGGTCCTCGACGTTGCCTTCGAAGCGCAGCTTGCAGCCGGTGGCAGAGATGTCCAGCAGCTTGCCGCGCAGGGCACCGTTGCCTTTAAGGTGGGTGCCGTCGAGGATGACATCGACCAGCTGCGACAGCTTCAACGCGGCGCGAAAGGCGTTGCGGCGCTGGTGGTAGGTCATTTCTTCCGGCATCGCGCCGCGGTAGCAGCGGTGGCCGTCGACTTCGCTGATGGTCAGCTGGGCAGTGCATTCCCAGGCGATGCGCACGCCATCATGGAAGCCTTCGACGCGGAACGGTTCGCCGTTCTCGATGAATTTTTCGCCGTCGCGGGGGATCATTTCGTCCAGTGCCAGGGTATTGCTGTCGCGGTCAACATTCACCACGTAGCTCTGGAACCGCTGGTTGCGATCATGGAAGGTGATGATCAGGGGGTCATGGCTTTCCTGCAGCTGTCGCAGGTTGGCTGCGATCTCCAAAGGTGTACTCAGCACCTTCGGCGGCTGCGGGGCATCGGCTTCATTGAACACGGCTAATCAATCTCCAGGCAAAAACGACACACGCAAGTAACGGCATTTTGCCAGTATGTTCCGTGCCTTGATAGAAGTATCACACTTGGCTGAGGGCGCGCGGCTTGGCCAGCAGCGAGGTGCCGCCACGGCTGTCGTAGAGCGACGGAGAATCGCCACCCATGAGGATTCTGATCTGGTTGTTGGTGACGTGTTGCTGCACTTGGATGATGCGCCCGTTGGTCTCGTTGATCTGCTGGCAGGTGTCCATCAGTTGCGAGAGCATATCGAGCCGTTGCAGCATTGTTTCGCCATGCTGCGACTGCGCTGCCACTGCCTGCACACCGGCGCGGTCGGCGCTAAGGCCGAGGCCGGTGAGCAACTGGCTGCGCCGCTGCCCATGCTGCTCGAGCAAGATGATCAATGACTGCTTGCGGGCCAGGATCTGTTCCAGCAGTGCCATCTCGCGGCCATGCAGGGCGACCGCTTCTTTATGAAGGAGGTCGAGCAGTTCCTGCATCGGGGCGATGTCATCTTCGATCAGTTGCAGCAAGGTGGTGTCGTGCATGGCTAACTCTTGGCTTTGTTAAGCGTCCGTGAAGTCAGCGCGCCGAACGGTCAGCGCTGGGCTTCGAAATCGAGCAGTTTGCTGGCGACCCGGCCGGCATCGACCTGGTAGCTGCCATCGGCGATCGCCTGTTTCAACTCGGCCACGCGGGCACTGTTGACCACGGGCTGTTCGCGCAGCGTGTCGCTGATCTTTTGCAACTGCTGTGCCTCTTGGCTGAGGTGTACGGCTTCTCCGCTGGCGCTGGTGCTTTTAGGCGCTTCCTGGCTCGCGCCGGGCTTTTCGGCGGTGCCGGGCGCGGCATTGCCGCGAACGCCGCCCGTGACGGACGGAGAGTTATTCAAACGACTGAAGTCGATGACCATGATCAGAAACCCCTGGGTATTTGGACGCTTGCCTTGTTTTCGGCCAACCCGAAAGAAACTTTAGGCACAAATGCATAGCCGCCTGTCAGCAAGCTCGCGAACCCGTGTTCTGACACAGTTTAGGAAAAGCGGTTCCACACTGCCAGCGCAATCCTGCTACATCGTCACTTCGACCTGGCCGGGGCCGGTCACCCGGGCCTTGATCACCCGTTTGGAATTGAGGTTGCGCACCCGGATCTGTTCACTCAGGCCACCCTTGCTCAGCGCTTCGCCTGGCATGCGCACGCTCAGGCTGCCGCTGCGAGCGATGATCACCACGTGGTCGCCCTTGCGCACCACTTCGGCTTGCTCAAGGTGCTGCGGGGTGAGCACCTGGTCGATGACCGTAGGGCGCAGCATCTTCATGCCCACCGCCTGGTCCAGCTCGCTGAGAAAGCCCTGGCCGAGGGTGCCGACATCACGCTCGCGCAGGGCCACGTCACCTTCGCCGACCACGTTGTCACGCTTGAGCGGGCGGGTGACCACCACCACATCGCGAAACAGCCGCACCGTTGCCGGCACAAACACGGTCCACGGTGCCGCACTGTCGCAACGCACCCGCACCGTGACCCGTCCCAGTGGCTGCGCGGGGCTTTCCAGCGAAGCGTCCAGTGGCTGGCTGCACAATGGCATGCGCAAGCGCGGGTCGAGGGTGCTGACCTGGATCTCGTAACGGCCGACGGTTTGGGTGGTGGCCAGATAATCTTCTACGGTGAATTCAAGAAACCCTTGGGTGACACCGATAAGCTGTTCAGGCAAGGTAAACGCGTCCGCCAGCGTGCGAACGCCGGGCACCAGCAGGCACAGCGTGGCCAGCGAGCCAGTCAGCAGGTGCGTCAATCGTCGGAAAAATGTCGTTTTCGTGTACATGGCGCTCAAAAAAGCAAAGCCCGTGCCGACTCGGTACCTGATTTGCAACGAAAGGCTGAAACGTAAAGGAGTCTGGCATGGCGGGTGTTATGGATTCGGTCAACCAGCGCACACAGCTGGTGGGGCAGAATCGCCTGGAATTGTTGCTGTTTCGCCTCAATGGCGGCCAGCTCTACGGTATCAACGTGTTCAAGGTCAGGGAGGTGCTGCAGTGCCCTGCGCTGACCGTGCTGCCCAAGTCCCACCCGGTGGTGCGCGGCGTGGCCAACATTCGCGGGGCGACCATCCCGATCCTCGACCTGTCGATGGCTACTGGGTTGGCGCCACTGCAGGAGGACACGCGCAACAGTTTTGTGATCATCACCGAGTACAACACCAAGACCCAGGGCTTTCTGGTGCACTCGGTCGAGCGCATCGTCAACATGAACTGGGAAGAAATCCATCCGCCACCCAAGGGCACCGGCCGTGACCACTACTTGACTGCGGTCACCCGGGTGGATAACCGCATGGTCGAGATCATCGACGTGGAAAAGGTGCTGGCCGAAGTGGCGCCGTCGTCCGAGCAGGTGTCTGCCGGCGTGGTCGATGCCGAGGTGCAGGACAAGGCCGTGTTGCTGCGGGTGTTGACCGTCGACGATTCGTCGGTGGCGCGCAAGCAGGTCAGCCGCTGCCTGCAAACCGTCGGCGTCGAAGTGGTGGCGCTCAACGATGGCCGCCAGGCGCTCAACTACCTCCGGCAATTGGTGGAGGAGGGCAAAAGGCCGGAAGAAGAGTTCCTGATGATGATCTCGGACATTGAAATGCCAGAAATGGACGGTTACACGCTGACCGCGGAGATCCGCAGCGATCCGCGCATGCAAAAATTGCACATCGTCCTGCATACTTCGCTGTCCGGGGTATTCAACCAGGCGATGGTCAAGAAAGTCGGCGCCGATGATTTCCTGGCCAAGTTCAAACCGGACGACCTGGCGCAGCGCGTGGTCGACCGGATCAAGGCAACACATTGAAGCAGCCGGGAGCCCGCTCCCGGCACCAGCGATTGAAAAGAGGCGGCAGTAGTGTCTACGGGTAATTTGGATTTCGAACAGTTCCGGGTCTTCCTGGAGAAAGCCTGTGGCATCCTGCTGGGCGAGAATAAGCAGTACCTGGTCTCCAGCCGTCTCAACAAGCTGATGGAGCAACAAGGTATCAAGAGCCTGGGCGAGCTGGTGCAGCGCATCCAGACCCAGCCGCGCAGCGGTTTGCGCGAACAGGTGGTCGACGCGATGACGACCAACGAGACCCTGTGGTTCCGTGATACCTACCCGTTCGAGGTGCTGAAGAACAAGGTCATCCCCGAGTTCATCAAGAACAACCCGGGCCAGCGCCTGCGCATGTGGTCGGCGGCCTGCTCGTCGGGGCAGGAGCCGTACTCGATCTCGATGGCTATCGATGAGTTCGAGCGCAGCAACCTGGGCCAGTTGAAGATGGGCGCGCAGATTGTCGCGACCGACCTGTCCGGGACCATGCTGACCAACTGCAAGACCGGCGAATACGACAGCCTGGCGATTGCCCGCGGCCTATCGCAGGAGCGCCTGCAGCGCTACTTCGACCCCAAGGGGGCGGGGCGTTACGCGATCAAGCCGGCCATTCGCAGCCGCGTCGAGTTCCGCTCGTTCAACCTGCTCGACAGTTACGCGAGCTTGGGCAAGTTCGACATCGTGTTCTGTCGCAACGTGTTGATCTACTTTTCGGCCCAGGTGAAGAAAGACATCCTGCTGCGTATCCACAGCACGCTCAAGCCGGGCGGGTACCTGTTCCTTGGCGCCTCCGAGGCGCTGAACGGGTTGCCGGACCATTACCAGATGGTGCAGTGCAGCCCGGGGATTATCTACCAGGCCAAGTAGGGTTTGCCTTGAGGGTTGTGGCGCCTACGAGATCGAGCGCCACGCGGGCGGCGCTCGATCTTGTAGGCGCCACACCGCTATCGCCAAACACGTCAATTTTTTGTTTTGCCGCCTATGCCGACCGGCAATTGCCGCTTGCGCCCCTTCAAGCGGAAGACCTTTGCCGCTTTTCTGGCATCACCCTGACAGCATTCCGTCTTGCTAGCCCGTATTTCCGGGCCTTTCCGCTGGTTGGCACAGCCCTTGCTATGCCTTGCTCAACGACACTCCGGTCAACCTTCGAAGGTTTCCCCGACATGAGCATCAGCTTCGACAAGGCGCTTGGCATTCATGAAAAGGCCCTGGACTTCCGCGCCCAGCGCGCCGAAGTGCTGGCCAACAACATCGCCAACGCCGACACGCCCAACTACAAGGCGCGTGACATGGACTTCTCCTCGGTGCTCGCCGCCGAAAGTGAAAAACAGCAAAGCGGCCGCTTCGCTCTGGATCGGACCAACAGCCGGCACATCGAGGCCGATGGCCTGGCCCTGAGCGACGAGGCGCTCAAGTACCGCACGCCGCTGCAGCCGTCGATCGACCAGAACACCGTGGACGCCCAGATCGAGCAATCGAACTACACGGAAAACGCCATCGGTTTCCAGGCCAGCTTCACCTTGCTCAACAGTAAATTCAAAGGGCTGGTTTCGGCCCTGCGCGGAGAGTAACCATGTCCCTATCCAGTGTCTTCAACATTGCCGGCAGCGGCATGAGCGCGCAAAACACTCGCCTCAACACCGTGGCCTCGAACATCGCCAACGCCGAGACCGTGTCGTCGAGCATCGACCAGACCTACCGCGCACGCCATCCGGTATTCGCCACCACCTTCCAGGACGCGCAAGGCGGTACCAGCCAGTCGCTGTTCGAGGACCAGGGCGAAGCCGGGCAGGGCGTGCAGGTCAAAGGTATCGTCGAAGACCAGAGCAACCTGGAAGCGCGCTACGAGCCCAACCATCCGGCGGCGAACAAGGACGGCTACGTCTACTACCCGAACGTCAACGTGGTCGAGGAGATGGCTGACATGATCTCTGCCAGCCGTGCGTTCCAGACCAACGCCGAGCTGATGAACACCGCCAAAAGCATGATGCAGAAAGTCTTGACCTTGGGTCAGTGATAGGAAGCCGACATGACCACGACCAATTCCACCAGTGACGTCGGCAGCGCGTACCTGACCTCGCTGCAAAAGCAGACCAGCAAGACCGACAGCAGCACCGGCGCTGCCGGCAGTGCGCTGGGCAAGGATGCGTTCTTGCAGTTGCTGGTAACGCAGATGAAAAACCAGAACCCGCTCGACCCGCAGGAAAACGGCGAGTTCGTGGCGCAGCTGGCGCAGTTCAGCAGCCTTGAAAGCATGCAGACGCTCAACGAAACGGTGAACTACATCGCCGGTTCGTTCCAGTCGTCCCAGGCCTTGCAGGCCTCGTCGCTGGTTGGGCGCAACGTGATCGTCCAGACCGACAAGGCCGTGGTCGACACCAGCAAGGAGCTCAAAGGCTCGGTCAACCTGACCTCTTCGAGCACCGCCACGTCCGTCGGTATCTACGACAAGGACGACAAGCTGGTGCGCACCCTGGACCTGGGTACCAAGGCTGCGGGCAAGGCTGACTTCACCTGGGATGGCAAGGGTGAAGATGGCGAGGTACTGGCGGAGGGCACTTACACCTTCAAGGCCACTGCCAGCATCGATGGCAAGGCCACGGCCATGACGACCAACCTGCCGGCCACGGTCACCAGCGTGACCATGGGTAGCAATGGCGCGGAGATGACGCTCAACCTCGCCGGGCTGGGCAGTATCGCGCTTTCCAAAGTTCAAAGCATTGGCATTTAGGGCCTAACCCAACGACAGGAGTAGCACATGTCTTTCAATATCGGCCTTAGCGGCCTCTATGCAGCAAACAAGGCCCTGAACGTTACCGGCAACAACATTGCCAACGTCGCCACCACTGGCTTCAAATCGTCGCGCGCCGAGTTCGCCGATCAGTATTCCAACTCCATCCGCGGTACCAGCAGCGGCAAGAATGCCATCGGCAGCGGTGTGAAGACTGCCGCTGTTTCGCAGCTATTCACCCCGGGCAACATCAATGCCACTGGCCAAGCGCTGGACTTGGCTATCGATGGCAACGGCTTCTTCGCCCTCAGTGACAATGGCTCGAAGATCTATACCCGTGCCGGCGCGTTCTACAGCGACAAGGAAGGCTATGTGGTCAGCGCGTCGGGCGGCAATCTGCAAGGCTATGCGGTGGATGAAAACGGCAAGGTCATCCAGGGCGTGCTCACCGATCTGCAAATCGATACCTCCAACCTGACGCCGAACCCGACCGGGCGTATTGCCGAAACCGTCAACCTCAACTCCAGCGCCGCCGCGCCGACCGAGACGCCGTTTGACCCGACCAATGTCAAGACCTACAACTTCACGTTCAACACTGATGTTTATGACAGTCAGGGCAATGCGCACCAGCTGAACCAGTACTTCGTCAAAGATGCCGCCAGCAACTCATGGACCATGTACAGCACTGTCGATGGTCGCAATCCGGCTGACCCGACGTCCACCACGGCGCTGGTCAACAAACTGCCATTCAAGACCGACGGCACCCTGGATACTGCCGCGATGACCGCAGGGCCGGTGGCGGGCGGCATGACCATCGCCGCCAACAAGACCTTCACTCTCGACGGGTGGGTTCCAGCACAGAAAAACGCTGCAGGCGCTTGGGCTGCCAATGGTGCTACCGCGCATGACGGCGGGGTTAACTTGGACATGCTCGGTACTACCCAGTACAACGCAGCGTCTGCGGTCACTGCCAAGACACAAGACGGTTTCGCCACGGGTGAGCTGTCCGGCTTGACCGTGGATCAAGGTGGCTTCTTGTTCGCCAACTTCACTAACGGCCAGAACAAAGTGATCGGCCAAGTAGCCATTGCCAACTTCGCCAACTTGCAGGGCCTGACTCCGATCGGCGGCACCAGTTGGAAAGAGTCCTACGCATCGGGTGTGCCGGTCATCGGCGCGCCAGATACCGGCACCCTCGGCCAAATCGCCGGTGGCGCGTTGGAAGACTCCAACGTTGACTTGACCGGCGAGTTGGTCAACCTGATCAAAGCGCAGAGCAATTACCAGGCGAACGCCAAGACCATCTCCACTGAGAGCACCATCATGCAGACCATCATCCAGATGACCTGATGGTGAGCGTTGGGTGGTGATTGGGTTTGGCACAAACCCTGGCCTGGGCAGGAGTGCGATATGAAAAAGCTGTGGGTTCTAGCCCTTGTGTCTGTGTTGGGAGTTGCTATGGCGGCTTACGCTGCACCGGCTCCTTTCTATCTCTGGCAAAGTCTTGCCACCGGGCGCTACATGTGCTCGGCGAACAACCCAGGGTCGGGCTGGGCCCGCTTTTCAGGGCCTTACAACAATGCAGGCTGCCGGGACTATTGACGGGCAGCCGGCTACCGTTGGCCTGAATACGCCGACAAACTGACACTTCCCTGACACCGGTGCGTGGAAAGCCCCAATTCAAGGGGCTTTAAAGCTGGTTCGATTATTGCTTGATGCTCGCCAGTGACAGCGCGGCAGGTACGCGCAGAGGAGATGCTGTGGACAAGATGCTTTACGTGGCCATGACCGGCGCCAGCCAGAACGCGCTGGCGCAGAAGGCCCATGCCAACAACCTGGCGAACATTTCCACCAACGGCTTCCAGCGCGACCTGGAACAGGCGCGCTCGATGCCGGTGTTTGGCGACAGCTTTCCGGCGCGCGCCTTTGCCATGACCGAGCGCCCGGCCACTGACTTCAGCGAAGGCCCGATGATCGAGACCGGTCGCGAGCTGGACGTCACCGTGACCGGCAAGGGCTTCATCGCCGTGCAGGCCCCGGACGGCAGCGAAGCCTACGTGCGTACCGGCAGCCTGAACATCGATGCCCTGGGCGTGCTGCGTGCCGGCAACGGCATGCCGGTGATCGGCAACGGTGGCCCGATTGCCATCCCCCCGGAGCAGAAGGTTGAAGTGGGCGCCGACGGCACCATCAGCATCCGCGCCATGGGTGAAGACCCGCGGGTAATGGCCGAGGTCGACCGTATCAAGCTGGTCAACCCCGACACCAAAGGCCTGACCAAGGGCCTGGACGGCATGATCCATACCAGCAATGGCCAACCGGCCGACGCCGACGTCAATGTGCGCGTGGTATCGGGCTTCCTGGAAGGCAGCAACGTCAACGCCGTCGAGGAAATGACCTCGGTGCTGGCGTTGTCCCGTCAGTTCGAGCTGCACGTCAAGATGATGAACACGGCCAAGGAAGGCGACGAAGCCATGGCGCGTGTTTTGCAAATCGGCTAATCACATTTGAACGGGTGCCGTAAAACAGGCGCACGAGGAGAACAGCATGCTTCCGGCTCTTTGGGTCGCTAAAACCGGCCTGTCCGCCCAGGACACCAACCTGACGGTCATTTCCAACAACCTGGCCAACGTCTCGACCACCGGCTTCAAACGTGATCGCGCCGAGTTCCAGGACCTGCTCTACCAGATCAAGCGTCAGCCTGGCGCCCAGTCGACCCAGGACAGCGAGCTGCCTTCGGGCCTGCAAGTGGGTACCGGTGTGCGCATTGTCGGCACCCAGAAGAACTTCACCGCCGGCAGCCTGCAGACCACCGAAAACCCGCTGGACATGGCGGTCAACGGCCGTGGCTTTTTCCAGATTCTGCAGCCCGATGGCACGGTTTCCTACACCCGTGACGGCACCTTCCACCTGAACTCCGATGGCCAGATCGTCACGGCCAACGGTTTTGCCCTGGAGCCTGCGGTGGTCGTGCCGAACGACGCGCAGACCTTCACCGTCGGCCAGGATGGCACCGTGTCGATCACCACTGCCGGCAACCCGGCGGCCCAGGTCATCGGCAACATCCAGACCGCTGACTTCATCAACCCGACCGGCCTGCAGGCAATCGGCGACAACCTGTTCCTGGAAACCGCCGCCAGCGGTGCGCCGCAAGTCGGTACCCCAGGCCTGAACGGCTTCGGCACCACCCTGCAGCAGACCTTGGAAAACTCCAACGTCAGCACCGTGGAAGAGTTGGTGAACATGATCACCACCCAGCGTGCCTACGAGATGAACTCCAAGGTCATCTCCACCGCCGACCAGATGCTGTCGTTCGTCACCCAGCAGCTGTAACACCCTGAACCTGATCCACGTAGCCCAGTTACACCGTGAGGTAGCGTCATGAATCGTCTGTTGTCCGTCTTCGCCCTGGGGGGGGCGGTGTTGCTGGCAGGTTGCGTCGCGCCGACGCCCAAGCCCAACGACCCGTACTATGCGCCGGTGTTGCCGCGCACCCCGTTGCCGTCGGCGGCCAACAACGGTTCGATCTACCAGGCCGGTTTCGAGCAGAACCTGTACAGCGACCGCAAGGCGTTCCGGGTCGGTGACATCATCACCATCACCCTCAACGAGCGCACCTCGGCCAGCAAGAACGCCGGTTCGCAGATCCAGAAAAACAGCAAGGCCGACATCGGCCTCAGCTCGTTGTTCGGCAGCACACCCAACACCAACAACCCGTTCGGCGGCGGTGACCTTTCGCTGGAGGCCGGCTACAGCGGCGAACGTGCCACCAAGGGCGACAGCAAGGCCACCCAGGGCAACACCCTGACCGGTTCGATCACCGTGACCGTGGCCGAAGTGCTGCCCAACGGCATCATCGCCGTGCGCGGCGAGAAGTGGCTGACCCTGAACACCGGCGAAGAGCTGGTGCGCATTGCCGGCATGATCCGTGCCGACGACATCGCCACCGACAATACCGTGCCGTCCACCCGCGTGGCCGATGCGCGCATCACCTATTCGGGGACTGGCTCGTTTGCCGATGCCAGCCAGCCCGGGTGGCTGGACCGCTTCTTCATCAGCCCGCTTTGGCCTTTCTGAGTACGGATGACCATGTTCAACGTGAGGCAGCTGATTGCCGCAACCCTGCTCCTGTCCTGTGCCTTCGCGGCCCAGGCCGAGCGCTTGAAGGACATCGCCAGCATCTCTGGCGTGCGTTCCAACCAGTTGATCGGCTATGGCCTGGTGGTGGGGCTCAACGGCACGGGTGACCAGACCACCCAGACGCCGTTCACCCTGCAGACCTTCAACAACATGCTGTCGCAGTTCGGCATCAAGGTGCCGGCCGGTTCCGGCAACGTGCAGTTGAAAAACGTCGCGGCGGTGTCGGTGCATGCCGACCTGCCCGCCTTTGCCAAACCCGGCCAGGTGGTGGACATCACCGTTTCGTCGATCGGTAACTCCAAGAGCCTGCGCGGCGGCAGCCTGCTGCTGACCCCGCTCAAGGGTATCGACGGCAACGTCTACGCGATCGCCCAGGGCAACCTGGTGGTCGGCGGCTTCGATGCCGAAGGCCGCGATGGCTCGAAGATCACCGTCAACGTTCCGTCGGCCGGGCGTATCCCGGGCGGCGCCAGCGTCGAGCGGGCCGTGCCGAGCGGGTTCAACCAGGGCAACAGCCTGACCCTGAACCTCAACCGCCCAGACTTCACCACCGCCAAGCGCATCGTCGACAAGGTCAACGAACTGCTCGGCCCGGGCGTCGCCCAGGCCTTGGACGGTGGCTCGGTACGTGTCAGTGCGCCGATGGACCCAAGCCAGCGTGTGGATTACCTGTCGATCCTGGAAAACCTCGAGATCGACCCGGGCCAGGCAGTGGCGAAAGTCATCATCAACTCGCGTACCGGCACCATCGTCATTGGCCAGAACGTCAAGGTGTCGCCAGCCGCGGTGACCCACGGCAGCCTGACCGTGACCATTACCGAAGACCCGATCGTCAGCCAGCCGGGGCCGTTCTCCAATGGCCAGACTGCCGTGGTGCCACGCTCGCGGGTCAACGCCGAGCAGGAAGCCAAGCCGATGTTCAAGTTCGGCCCAGGGACCACGCTGGATGAAATCGTCCGCGCGGTGAACCAGGTTGGCGCGGCGCCCAGCGACCTGATGGCGATCCTCGAAGCCCTGAAACAGGCCGGCGCCTTGCAAGCCGACCTGATCGTGATCTGAGGACGCAGGATGAACAGCAAAAGCCTGGTATCCGGCAGCGTCGACAGCGGCGCCTACACCGACCTCAACCGCCTCAACTCGCTCAAGCACGGCGACCGCGACAGCGAAGCCAACGTGCGCAAGGTGGCCCAGGAGTTCGAATCGCTGTTCATCAGCGAAATGCTGAAGGCCTCGCGCAAGGCCAGCGATGTGCTGGCCGCCGACAACCCGATGAACACCGAGACGGTCAAGCAGTACCGCGACATGTATGACCAGCAGCTGGCGGTGAGCATGTCCCGCGAGGGTGGCGGTATCGGCCTGCAGGACGTGCTGGTGCGCCAGTTGACCAAGAGCAAGAGCACGGCAGGCGCCAGCAGCCCGTTTGCGCGCGGCGAGGGCAGTGGCCCGGCGCTGTGGGGCAACAAGGTGGCTGAGCCGGTGCATGCCACCGAGTCGGGTGCCACCCGCAACGACGTAGCGGCCCTCAATGCGCGGCGCCTGGCGCTGCCGAGCAAGCTCACCGACCGCCTGCTGGCCGGCATCGTGCCGTCGGCCGCGACCAGCAACGGCGCCGCCGTGCCGGCCCGTGACGGCCAGCAAGTGGCCAAGGCCTTTGCCGTGCCGGAAAACGGCCTGCGCATTGTCGGGCGTGCCGTGGCCCAGCCGCCGCTGGCGCCGAACAAAGCCTTCAGCGACAGCGACACGTTCGTGGCGACCATGCTGCCGATGGCCGAGCAGGCCGCCAAGCGCATCGGTATCGACCCGCGCTATCTGGTGGCCCAGGCGGCGCTGGAAACGGGCTGGGGCAAGTCGGTCATGCGCAACACCGATGGCAGCAGCAGCCACAACCTGTTCGGCATCAAGGCCAGTGGCAACTGGCAGGGCGAGCAGGCGAGGGCGATCACCAGCGAATTCCGTGATGGCCAATTCGTCAAGGAAACGGCGGCGTTCCGCTCGTACGATTCCTACCAGGACAGCTTCCATGACCTGGTGAATCTGTTGCAGGGCAATTCCCGCTATCAAGGTGCGCTGGACGCGGCCGATAACCCTGAGCAGTTTGCAAGAGAGCTGCAAAAGGCAGGTTATGCGACTGACCCGGGCTATGCGAAGAAGATCATCAGCATCGCCCAGCAAATGCAAGCAACCCCTCAATACGCCATGGCTGGCAGAACCACGAATCTATAAAAGGACTAAATCATGTCGAGCCTGATTTCGATCGGCCTGAGTGGCCTGAGTGCCAGCCAGGCGGCATTGTCGGTTACCAGTAACAACATCGCCAACGCCGCCACCAGTGGCTATTCGCGCCAGCAGACGATCCAGGCCGCAGGGGCCTCGCATAACATCGGCGCGGGCTTTCTCGGTACCGGTACTACGCTGTCGGATGTGCGCCGTATCTACAGCGCTTACCTGGACAACCAGCTGCAGACCGCCACCTCGCTGCAGGCCGACTCGGTCGCGTTCCAGGACCAGATCACTAGCGTCGACAAGCTGCTGGCTGACCGCGACACCGGTATCAGTTCGGTCCTTACCGCGTTCTTCTCGGCCTTGCAGACGGCGGCGGCCAAGCCCGGCGACGTTGCTTCGCGGCAGTTGCTGCTGACCCAGGCGCAGACCTTGAGCAACCGCTTCAACGCGGTGTCCAACCAGCTCACCCAGCAGAACGAAACGATCAACTCGCAGCTCGATACCATGGCGGGGCAGGTCAACAAGCTAACGGCCAACATCGCCGAGTACAACAAGCAGATCTCTGCAGCGACGGCCACCGGCAATACCCCCAACAGCCTGCTGGATGCGCGCAGCGAAGCGGTTCGCCAGCTCAACGAGCTGGTCGGCGTGACCGTGCAGGAGCGCGACGGCAACTACGACGTCTACCTGGGCAGCGGCCAGTCGCTGGTCACCGGCAACAAGGCCAACACCCTGTCGGTGCAGCCGGGGGTTGCCGACAAGAGCCAGGCCAGCCTGCGCATCAACTATGAGTCCTTCAGCTCTGACGTGACCTCGGTGGTGAGCGGTGGCGCGATCGGCGGCCTGCTGCGCTACCGTCAGGACGTGCTGACGCCGTCGATGAACGAGCTCGGCCGCGTCGCCCTGGTAGTGGCTGACAGCATCAACAGCCAGCTGGGCCAGGGCCTGGATGCCAATGGCCAGTTCGGCAGTTCGCTGTTCTCCAGCATCAACAGCGCTACCGCCATCGCCCAGCGCAGCCTGGCGTCGTCGAACAACAGTGCAGGGTCTGGCAACCTGAATGTGAGCATTGCCGACAGTGGCGCGCTGACCACCTACGACTACGAGGTGAAGTTCACCAGCGCCAACCAGTACAGCGTGCGCCGCTCCGACGGCACCGACATGGGCAGCTTCGACCTCAATGCCGACCCGGCACCGGTGATCGACGGCTTCAGCCTGGCGCTGAAAGGCGGTGGCCTGGCGGCAGGCGACAGCTTCAAGGTAATCCCCACCCGTGCGGCGGCAGGCAGCATCACCACTGCCCTGACCGATGCCAACAAGTTGGCGTTCGCCGGGCCGGTCAGCGCCACGGCGGGTAGCGGCAACAGCGGCACCGGCACCATCACCCAGCCTACCCTGGGCGAATCGCTGGACATCTACGGCGGTGCCGATACCGCGTTGATCCAGCAGTCGATTCGCAACTCGATGCCGGTACGCGTGGTGTTCGACGCCGCCAACGGTGGCTCCCAGGGCTACAAGCTGTTCGATGCCAAGGGCACTCAGATCGGCACCGGCAGCGTGGTGCCTGGCCAGGACAACAAACTGGCCGTGGCCGTACCCATGCTCGATGCGGCGGGTAATCCAATCCTCGATGGCAGCGGCAACCCGCGCACCTTCAGTGTCGAAACCACGATCGGCGGCAGCCCGGCGGCGAATGACAGCTTTACCCTGTCGTTCAATGCCGACGGCAAGGCAGACAACCGCAATGCCACGGCGCTGCTCGACCTGCAGACCAAGTCGACGGTGAACACCGGGTCTGGTGGCGGCACCAGCTTCACCTCGGCCTATGCCTCGCTGGTCGAGCGCGTGGGCGCCAAGGCCAGCCAGGCTGCCATCGACACCACCGCGACCGAGGCGGTCATCAAGTCCGCCAGCGAGAGCCGCAGCGCGGTTTCCGGGGTCAACCTCGATGACGAGGCGGCGAGCCTTGTGAAGTTCCAGCATTACTACACGGCGTCGTCGCAGATCATCAAGGCGGCGCAAGAAACCTTCAGCACCCTGATCAATGCTTTGTAAGGAGTAGACTCTCGTGCGTATTTCCACTGCTCAGTTCTACGAGTCCAGCGCCACTAGCTACTCCAAGAATTTCTCTGGCATGAACAAGACCAACGACCAGGTCACCTCGGGTATCCGTATCCAGACGGCGGCCGATGACCCGGTCGGCGCAGCGCGCCTGCTGCTGCTGCAACAACAGCAGGCATTGCTGGACCAGTATGGCGGCAACATCAATACGGTGAGCAATGCCCTGCTGCAGGAGGAGAGCGTGCTCTCCACCGTCAACGACGCCATGCAGCGCGCCAGTGAACTGGCGATCCGTGCGGGTGGGCCTGGGGTCACCGACTCCGACCGCGTGGCCATCAGCACCGAGCTCAAAGAGATCGAAGCCAACATCTTCGGCCTGCTGAACTCGCGCGATGCCAATGGCGACTACATGTTCGGCGGCTCCAAGAGCACTTCGCCACCCTATGTGCGCAACTCCGACGGCACCTACAGCTACCACGGTGACCAGACCCAACTGAGCCTGCAGGTGTCCGACACCCTGAACCTGGCGACCAACGATACCGGCTTCAGCGTATTCGACTCGGCCAGCAACAAGAGCCGCACCCAGTCGACGCTCTTGGTGCCGGCCACCGACGATGGCGTGGTCGGGGTGTCGCCAGGCTTGATGACCTCGAGCAGCAGCTATAACAACAACTTCACTGCAGGCCAGCCCTACAAGCTGACCTTCACCAGTGCGACCCAGTATGTGATCACCGACAGCACTGGCCGCGATATCACCGCTGAAACCGCCACCAACGGTCACTTCGACAGCAACACCGAAGGCGCCAACCGCATCGCCTTGCGTGGCGTCGAGTTCGAAATCACGGTCACGCTGGAAGAGGGCGCCGATGCCGACGCTTCGGTGGCGGGGCGCGAGTTTTCCCTGGCGGCGCGGCCGGATTCGTTCAACACCACCCGCAGCGCCGGCAACACTTCCAGCGCCCAGGTCACCAGCAGCACCGTAAGCGACGAGGCGGCCTACCGCAGCACGTTCCCCAGTAACGGTGCGGTGATCAAGTTCACCGGGCCCGGCAGCTACGAGTTCTACGCGCAGCCATTGACGGCTGACAGCAAGCCTGTGGCTACCGGTACGTTCACGGCGCCAGCCTTGACGGTGGCGGGTGTGACCTACCAGGTATCCGGTTCGCCGGAGGCGGGTGACCAGTTTGCCGTTACCGCCAACACTCACCAGAACCAGAACGTACTGGAAACCCTCAGCCAGCTGCGCGCTGCGCTGGATACGCCGGTCACGGGCACAGGCCAGGCCAACTCGCTGAAGGATGCTGCGGCTTCGGCCATCGCCAACCTGGCCAGCGCCCGTGAGCAGGTCGATGTCACCCGCGGTTCGATCGGTGCCCGTGGCAACTCGCTGGAGATCCAGCGCCAGGAGAACACCAGCCTGGGCCTGGCCAACAAGACCACCCAGAACGCCATCGGCAACACGGACATGTCGCAGGCTGCGATTACGCTGACCTTGCAGCAAGCCATGCTCGAAGCTTCGCAGCTGGCTTTCTCGCGCATTTCCCAATTGAGCCTGTTCAACAAGCTCTGATCCGCTGCTGCCCCTACAGGCTCGCACAATCCTTGTGTGGCCTTGCCGGGGCGCCGGACCGGTCGGAATGGGGCGCGTAGCGGCCCCGGCGATTTTTGCTGCGCCACAGAACCTGGGGCCGCTACGCAGCCCTTTTGCGACGCAAGGCCGCTCCTACAAACGGCCACTCAGCGGCCCAGGGGCAACGCCACGCCAATCACGGCGAACAAAGTCCCGCAGCATGCTGGCGCCGGTGGCGCTGCTGATCGGGCTGACTTCGCCTGGCCTCAGCGTGATCGGCCTGGCGCTGACAGGCGTGCTGTTGGGCTTCGCGGTACAGATGAACGCGGTGTACATGACCAGCATCTTTCTGGGCGGGGCGTTGGGCTCGGCGGTGGCCAGTGCGCTGTTTGCCGAGTTCGGCTGGCAGGGGGTAGCGCTGGTGGGCGCCGGGTTGCCTGGGGTGGCGCTGATCGTGTTCCTCATCCAGGCCCGGCGGGGTTTGTAGGAGCGGCCTTGCGTCGCGAAAGGGGCGCGTAGCGGCCCCAGGTTCTGTGGCGCAGCAAAAATCGCCGGGGCCCCTACAGGCTCGCACAATCCTTGTGTGGCCTTGCCGGGGCGCCGGACCGGTCGGAATGGGCCGCTGCGCAGCCCATTCGCGACGCAAGGCCGCTCCTACGGGGATCTGTGCCTGCCTGGTCACTCCTCGAATTCCTCAGTCTCCACGCCCGGCGCACGGCTTTCGTAGCATTTCAATGTGACCAATGAGTCAAAACGCTCATCTTCCCTGTATTCTATGCAGCAGCTGTTGCAGCATTTTGTTACCGGTGCGCAGGCGAGCTCTGCTTTCAACCCTTGGCGGTGACGCTCCGGTATTTGGCGCCCTCAATTCATCGAGTGGTGGTCTTTGGCTGTTTTCATTGGGAAGCCAGAATGATTGGCATCAAAAGCATCGCGAGTTACGTGCCCACCGCTGGCCTGGACAACTATGTCCAGGGTGCGAAGTTCGGCAAGGACGAAGAGTTCATGTTCGGCAAGATCGGCGCGTCGTTCTTGCCGCGCAAGGCCGAAGAGCAGGAAACCTCCGACCTGTGCGTAGAGGCCGCCCAGGCCCTGTTCGCCAGCAACCCTGACCTTGATCCGCAGTCGATCGATGCGCTGATCGTGGTCACGCAGAATGGTGATGAAGAGGGCCTGCCGCACACCGCTGCCATCGTCCAGAGCAAACTTGGCCTGTCTACCCGCGTGGCGGCGTTCGACGTGTCGCTGGGCTGCTCCGGCTACGTGTATGGCCTGTACGCCATCAAGGGCTTCATGGAAGCGGCAGGGCTGAAGAACGGCTTGCTGATCACCGCCGACCCGTATTCGAAGATCGTCGACCCGGAAGACCGCAACACCACCATGCTGTTCGGTGATGCCGCCACGGCCACCTGGATGGGTGAAAACGCGGTGTGGAACCTGGGTGAAGCGCGTTTCGGTACTGACGGCTCCGGTGCCGAGCACCTTAAAGTCACTGACGGCAAGTTCTTCATGAACGGCCGCCAGGTGTTCAACTTTGCCTTGGTCAAGGTGCCGGCGCACCTGCACGAACTGCTGGATGCCAGTGGTCTGACGTCGGCGGATATCGACGCCTTCTGTATTCACCAGGGCAGTGCGGCGATTGTCGATGCCGTGGCCCGGCGCTTCGAAGAGCAACACCCGGAGAAGTTCGTCAAGGACATGCTGGAAACCGGCAACACCGTGTCGTCCAGCGTGCCGCTGCTGTTGCAGAAGCACATGCTTGACGGCAGCTGGAAGCGTGTGGCGATCAGCGGCTTTGGTGTGGGCTTGTCGTGGGGTTCGGCCATCCTGTATCGCGACTGATTGCTCGCAGACCCCAAAAAAGCGCCCGGCGGCCACCGCCTGGCGCTTTTTTTATGCCTGCAGAAAAACCGCTCTCGTGGTGGTGCTGCAAGCCGTTATCTGGCGCATTTCATAAGGTTTTTGACGCCAATAAAATGCCCTTAAGCCCTTGAATTTCCAAGGGTGGCCGCTTGCCAGTATTTTTTTTTCGAAAAAGCCCTCAAGCAACCCGCGCACCCGACGATAACTATTACGAAGGTTCTCTAGGCCAAGCCGGCGGTTGCCAAGGCCGGAAGCCGCAGTACCCATCCAACGAGGATTTCGTCATGGCTTTAACTGTAAACACCAACATTGCGTCGATCACTACTCAGGGCAACCTGACCAAGGCGAGCAACGCTCAGACCACTTCGATGCAGCGTCTGTCCTCGGGTCTGCGTATCAACAGCGCTAAAGACGACGCTGCTGGCCTGCAGATCGCCAACCGTCTGACCAGCCAGATCAATGGCCTGGGCCAGGCTGTGAAGAACGCCAACGACGGTATCTCGATCGCCCAGACCGCTGAAGGTGCGATGCAGGCTTCGACCGACATCCTGCAAAAAATGCGTACCCTGGCTCTGTCCTCGGCTACTGGCTCCCTGAGCGCTGACGACCGTAAGTCGAACAACGACGAATACCAGGCCCTGACCGCTGAGCTGAACCGTATCTCGGAAACCACCACCTTCGGTGGCCAGAAGCTGCTGGACGGTTCGTACGGCACCAAGGCCATCCAGGTCGGCGCCAACGCCAACGAAACCATCAACCTGGCCCTGGACAACGTTTCCGCCAAGAGCATCGGCTCGCAGCAGATCAAGTCGGGCACTATCTCGCCAAGCGCCAGCGGCGTCGCCGCAGCCGATCTGGTTGTCACTGGCAACGGTCAGAGCAAAACCGTCAGCTACGATGAGGGCTCTTCGGCCAAAGACATCGCTGCCAAACTCAATGGCTCGATCGGTGGCCTGACTGCTACTGCCAGCACCGAAGTCAAACTGGCTGTTGCCAGTGGCGCTGCAGCTACCCCTGCCAACTTCGATTTGACTGTTGGTGGCAGCACCGTCAGCTTCATCGGTGTTACTGACACTGCAAGCCTGGCTGACCAGTTGAAGTCCAACGCCGCCAAGCTGGGTATCAGCGTCAACTACGACGAATCGACCAAGAGCCTGTCGGTCAAGTCGGACACTGGCGAAAACCTGGCCTTCACCTCCAAAGCCGGCGCAGACGCCATCTCGGTGGGTGCGCGCAACGGCAGCGGTGATTTCCCAGGTACTCTGACCACGCTTTCCGCTACCCTTAACGACAAATCGACTGTCACTGGCCAGATTTCTCTGGACTCCGCCAAAGGTTACTCGGTCGCTAACGGTGCAACCGGTACGGGTGCTACTGACCTGTTCGGCGCGGCGTCCAAGTCCTCGGATAAAACCACCATCGCTGATACCGATGTTACCGACGCCGTCAACGCCCAGAACGCTCTGGCCGTCATCGACAAGGCCATTGGTTCGATCGACAGCGTCCGTTCGGGCCTGGGTGCTACCCAGAACCGTCTGCAAACCACCGTCGATAACCTGCAGAACATCCAGAAGAACTCCACCGCTGCCCGCTCCACCGTGCAGGACGTGGACTTCGCTTCGGAAACTGCCGAGCTGACCAAGCAGCAGACCCTGCAGCAGGCTTCGACTGCGATCCTGTCGCAGGCTAACCAGCTGCCATCTTCGGTCCTGAAACTGCTTCAGTAATTCAGGCGCCTGAGTAAAGGGTGAAAGGGCGCGTTTACGTGCCCTTTCACCCTTTTTGGCATGAGGAGTTCGAAACATGGACATGAATGTCAAGCTGAGCCAGGTGTACCCGTCTGTGTTACCCCAGGCGCCAGTCGCTGACCGGGACCCGGTAGTGCCTGCCAAAGTGCAGGAGGCTGCTGCTGCCCCCGACAGTCAGCCGCACTCGCGCGAAGACCTGGAGAAGGCGGTTGGCGAGATTCGTGATTTCGTCCAGTCGAGCCAGCGTCAGCTGGACTTTTCCATTGATGATTCCACGGGGCAGGTTGTGGTCAAGGTGATCGCCACCCAATCAGGTGAAGTGATTCGCCAGCTCCCGTCGGAAACAGCGCTGAAGCTTGCACAGAGCCTCAGTGAAGCCGGCAGCCTGCTGTTCACTGATCAGGCATAGGCTGGCATGATTTTTGTTGCTGTTATCTATTTGATGGATTTATCCGCCAAGGATCCGGCAGCTACTGAACAAGGAGAGCAATGATGGCAGGTACAACAGTCAGCGGTATTGGCTCGGGCATTGATACCCAGGCGATTGTCGATTCCCTGGTAGCCGCGCAGAAGGCGCCGAAGCAGGCGCAGATCAATACCCAAACGCTGAAGGCAACCACCACGTTGTCCTCTATCGGCAAGATTCAGTCGGCCCTGGATGCCTTCCGCGGCGCCTTGACCAACATGACCGACACCAACAGCTTCGGCGGTTTGAGCCTGAAGTCTTCGGATGAGAAGGTCGCGACCGTCACCATGGGTACCGGTGCTGCCAACGGTTCGTTCAAGTTGATTGTCGACAAGTTGGCGACTGCTTCGAAGATCTCGACCAAGGTCTATGCGAACGGCGCGGGCTCGGTAGTCAATGCCGGTAGCACCCCGACCACCTTGACCATTCGTCAGAATGACAAGAACTACGATCTGAGTGTTCCTGCCGGCGCAACACTGCAGCAGGTGCGCGATAACATCAACAGCCAGTTCGGCGTGGCGGGCCTCAGCGCCAACGTGCTGACGGATGCCAATGGCTCGCGTTTGATCATCACCTCGACCAAGATGGGTGAAGGTTCCGACATTACGCTGCTGGGCGATTCAGGCATCGATACGGGCTATACCGTTGTCGATGAACCGGCGGACGCTGAGTACACGCTCGACGGCATTGCCATGAAGTCCAAGACCAATGACATCACCGATGCCGTCAGTGGTCTGAACATCAAGCTGATCGGTACTTCACCGAAAAACGCTACCAGTGGCGAAGTGACCGCTACCATCCTTTCGTTGAGTACCAGTTCCGCGACGTTGAAGTCGGGCCTCAAGGGTTTCATCGATACCTACAACGCCTTGCTCAATGTGATGAACGCAGAAACCAAGGTCACCAAGAATGCCAACGGCACCATGACCGCTGCCGCGCTGACCGGTGATGCCGCGATGCGCACGTTGATGTCCTCCATTCGTGAGGAGCTCAATGCGGTGTCGGGCAATGGCACCTTGAAATCGCTTGCGGCCTTCGGTGTCACCTCGGCCCAGGATGGCGGTGCGCTGAGCCTGGACGACAAGAAATGGGACAAGGTTGCCTCGACTAATGCGGCAGACCTGACCAGTATTTTCAATGGCAAGGACGGCTTGCTGGCGCGCCTGCAGAAGGTCACCGAGCCATTCGCCAAAGCCGCCACTGGCTCCCTCGCCGAGCGCTCCAAGACCCTGAGCGAGAGCCTGACCAAGCTCAAGAGCGAGCAGGACTCGCTGGATGCTCGTATGGAAGCCCTGCAGAAAAGCCTGCAAGACAAGTACAACAACATGGATACCCTGGTCACTCAGTTGCGTCAGCAGCAGAACTCGGTGCTGAGTACCCTCAACGCACTGAACAAATCGAGCGACGATTGATCAGTGGGCGGTGCGTGAAGCCCGGGCGTGACGCCCGGCTTCATGTCATCGGCCGGTAAAGTTTTCCGCCTTTTGCCCGATACAGGGAATATCACCCCCCTTTAGCCTGCCCGTCACGAGGTCGCAAGATGAATCCCATGAGAGCCCTTCGTCAGTACCAGAAGGTCAATTCCCATGCCCAGATTTCCGAAGCCACGCCGCATCGCCTGGTGCAGATGCTGATGGAGGGTGGCCTTGATCGCATGGCGCAAGCCAAGGGTGCAATGGCCCGTGGCGACATCGCGGAAAAGGGGCTGATGCTCGGCAAGGCGATCGACATCATCATCGGCCTGCGCGATGGGTTGTTGCCTGAAAAGAGCGAAAACCCGGAGTACGTCGAAAAGCTCGACGCCCTTTACGTCTATATGACCAACCGCTTGATGCAGGCCAACGTCGACAACGATGCCGGCATTATCGACGAAGTTGCCCAGCTGCTGATTACCGTGAAAAGCGGTTGGGACGGCATCGCCGACGCCCAGCCCGCCAGCTGACGGAAGGAGATTACCGTGACCGCACTGCAACGCCTCGATGACACCTGTGATGCCCTGATCGGTGCCTTGGGTGAGCGTGACTGGGATGCCATTGCCAAGCTGGATGTGGCGTGCCGTGCGTGCATTGACGAGGTACTGGAAACCCACGCGATGGACCAGACGTTGCTGCGCGGAAAGCTGGAAGGGGTGCTGCGGGTCTACCGCAACCTGATCGATGTGACAACCGGTGAACGCCAGGCAATTGCCGAAGAGATGATGCAGATCAACCAAGCGAAAAATGCTTCGAAGGTTTATCATCTGTTCAGTTAATATGCGCACAACTGAATAAAAGGCGCCATAAATTTGACTGTTTGGGCCTTTTTGACTTTACTAGTGGCTGTTTTCGAATTTCAGACGTCCGAACACTGACCATTCAGTCGGAATGATGTCGAGCATGCCCTTGCAGGGCGCCGATATGACTAGGGAAGTTGCTATTGCATGTGGCGTGAAACCAAGATTTTGCTGATCGATGACGACAGCGCGCGCCGCCGCGACCTTGCGGTGGTGCTGAACTTTCTCGGCGAAGAGAACCTCGCTTGCTCAAGCCAGGACTGGCAACAGGCGGTCGAGACGTTGTCCTCGAGTCGTGAAGTGCTGTGCGTGCTCATCGGCGCTGTAAACGCTCCGGGCAATCTCCTAGGGCTCGTTAAGACAGTGGCGGGTTGGGATGAGTTCCTTCCTGTTCTGCTTTTAGGTGAAATTTCTTCTGCCGAGCTCCCGGAAGACCTTCGTCGCCGGGTACTGTCCAACCTGGAAATGCCACCAAGCTACAGCCAGCTGCTGGATTCGCTGCACCGTGCCCAGGTCTATCGCGAGATGTACGACCAGGCCCGCGAGCGTGGCCGCCAGCGCGAACCCAACCTGTTCCGCAGCCTGGTCGGCACCAGCCGTGCCATCCAACACGTGCGGCAGATGATGCAGCAAGTGGCCGATACCGACGCCAGCGTGCTGATTCTGGGTGAGTCCGGCACCGGCAAGGAAGTGGTGGCGCGCAACCTGCACTACCACTCCAAACGCCGCGAAGCGCCGTTCGTGCCGGTCAACTGCGGCGCGATCCCGGCCGAGCTGCTCGAAAGCGAACTGTTCGGCCACGAGAAGGGCGCCTTTACCGGGGCGATCACCAGCCGTGCCGGGCGTTTCGAACTGGCCAACGGCGGTACCCTGTTCCTCGACGAAATTGGCGACATGCCGTTGCCGATGCAAGTCAAGCTGCTGCGTGTGCTGCAGGAGCGTACGTTCGAGCGCGTGGGTAGCAACAAGACCCAGAGTATCGACGTACGCATCATCGCTGCGACGCACAAGAACCTCGAGAGCATGATCGAGGACGGCACCTTCCGCGAAGACCTGTACTACCGGTTGAACGTGTTCCCCATCGAGATGGCGCCGCTGCGTGAGCGGGTAGAAGACATCCCGTTGCTGATGAACGAGCTGATTTCGCGCATGGAGCACGAAAAGCGCGGCTCGATCCGCTTCAATTCGGCTTCGATCATGTCGCTGTGCCGCCACGGCTGGCCGGGCAATGTGCGCGAGCTGGCCAACCTGGTCGAGCGCATGGCGATCATGCACCCGTACGGGGTGATTGGCGTGTCCGAGCTGCCGAAAAAATTCCGCTACGTCGATGACGAAGACGAGCAGATGGTCGACAGCCTGCGCAGTGACCTGGAAGAGCGCGTGGCAATCAATGGCCACGCGCCGAACTTCAGCAACCCTGCGATGCTGCCGCCTGAAGGGCTGGACCTGAAGGACTACCTCGGTAGCCTGGAGCAGGGTCTGATTCAACAGGCGTTGGACGACGCCAACGGTATCGTTGCGCGCGCGGCTGAACGTTTGCGCATTCGCCGTACCACGCTGGTGGAGAAAATGCGCAAGTACGGCATGAGCCGCCAGGGCGGCGAGGACCAGGCGGAGGATTGACGCCTGGGCCGGGGTTTTCGCCTCGGTTTTTCTGTCGCCCATTAGTTGAGCGCCGCCCATGCGACGCTCAATTTCCTCCCTGTCACACATCCCAAGCCCTGCCTCGATTCCCTTCGCCTATAAAACCGATTCCGCAGCGAATGCCAGCATAAAGCAGGCATGCGTTTTGCTTTGCATAGCATAAAGGGCCAGGGGTCAGTTTTTTGTCACCCCTCCGACCAATGCGGACAAACAGCATAATGAAAGCAGTCATTCTGGCCGGTGGGCTGGGCACACGCATCAGCGAAGAATCCCACCTGCGCCCAAAGCCGATGATCGAGATAGGCGGCAAGCCGATCATCTGGCACATCATGAAGATCTACTCGCACTACGGTATCAACGACTTCGTCATTTGCCTGGGCTACAAGGGCTATGTGATCAAGGAGTACTTCGCCAACTACTTCCTGCACATGTCGGACGTCACCTTCGACATGGCGGAAAATCGCATGGATATCCATAACCGCCACGCCGAACCTTGGCGGGTGACGCTGGTGGATACCGGGGAAAACACCGCCACCGGTGGCCGCCTGAAGCGTGTCCGCGACTATGTTGGCGATGAAACCTTTTGCCTGACTTACGGCGACGGTGTGTCCGACGTCGATATCCCCCAACTGATCGACTTCCACCGGCAGCACGGCAGGCTGGCCACCGTTACCGCCGTGCAGCCGCCGGGGCGTTATGGCGCGCTGGATGTGCAGGGCGAGCAGGTACGTGGCTTCCAGGAAAAACCTTTGGGCGACGGCGGCTGGATCAATGGCGGCTTCTTCGTGTTGGAGCCGGCCGTGCTCGATTACATCGAAGGTGACGACACCACCTGGGAATACGAGCCGCTGCGTCGTCTGGCCAAGGAGGAGCAGCTGATGAGCCACCTGCACCGTGGCTTCTGGCAGCCGATGGACACCCTGCGTGATCGCATGCTGCTTGAAGAACACTGGAAAAACGGCGAAGCAGCATGGCAGCTATGGCGCTGAACCCGGCATTCTGGGCTGGGCGCCGAGTCCTGCTGACCGGGCATACCGGCTTCAAGGGCGGCTGGCTGGCCGTCTGGCTGCGCCAGCTTGGCGCCGAACTGCGCGGCTTTGCCTTGCCTGCCGCGACCACGCCATCGTTGTGGCAGGCCGCGCAGCTGCAGCAGCAGATAGCCGGCGATTTCGCCGATATCCGTGATGCTTCGGCCCTGGCTGGTGCCTTGAAGGATTTCCAGCCGGAGGTGGTGCTGCATCTAGCGGCTCAGCCGCTGGTGCGCGAATCCTATCGTGCGCCAGGCGACACCTACGCAACCAACGTCATGGGCACGCTCAACCTGCTGGAGGCCGTGCGTGCCACGCCTTCGGTACGCGCGGTGCTGGTGGTGACCACCGACAAATGCTACGACAACCGCGAATGGCCCTGGCCCTACCGGGAACAGGACGCCCTAGGCGGCTTCGACCCCTATAGCAGCAGCAAGGCCTGTGTCGAACTGCTGTGCGCGAGCTACCGCGATTCGTTCTTGCGTACCTCCGGCGTGGCCCTGGCCACGGCGCGCGCTGGCAACGTGCTAGGGGGCGGGGACTGGTCTGCCGAGCGCTTGCTGCCGGATATCTTGCGTGCCTGGGAGGATGGCCAAGAGGTGATCTTGCGGTATCCCGATGCGACGCGCCCCTGGCAGCACGTACTCGACCCGCTGATGGGCTATCTGCAACTGGCGCAGGGCTTGCTGACCGATGCCGAGCGACACGCCGCAGCCTGGAACTTCGGCCCTGACAGCGCAGGGCTGGCCAGCGTCGGCGAGATCGTCCGGCGCCTTGCCGAACGTTGGCCAGGCGAGGCGCGCTGGTCGGTGGCCGGCGATGCCCAGCCGCACGAAGCCGGCCTGCTGGCGCTGGACTCCAGCAAGGCGCGGCAGATGCTTGGCTGGTCGCCCCGCTGGTCGCTGGATGACACCCTGAAACAGACCCTGGACTGGCATCTGGCCTGGCGCGCAGGGCGTGATATGAACATCGTTACCCGCGAGCAGATCGCGGTTCACCAAGGCGGATCCCATGAGTGACAGTACGGCGCAGCAGTTGCGCCAACAGATTGCCGAACTGGTCGGGCGCTATGCCGATCTGCAGATGGCGCCGAAACCCTTCGTGGCGGGGCAGAGCAGCGTTCCGCCTGCCGGCAAGGTGATCGGCGCGGGCGAACTGCAGGCGATGACCGAGGCCGTGCTGGATGGCTGGCTGACCACCGGGCGCTTCAACGAGGCGTTCGAGAAGCGCCTGGCCAAGTACCTGGGCCGTCGCTGCGTACTCACCACCAACTCGGGTTCGTCGGCCAACCTGCTGGCGTTTTCCGCGCTGACCTCGCCACGTCTGGGCGACCGCGCGATCAAGCCCGGCGACGAAGTGATCGGCGTTGCCGCCGGTTTCCCGACCACCGTCAACCCGATCCTGCAGTTTGGCGCGGTACCGGTGTTCGTCGATGTCGAGATGGGCACCTACAACATCAACCCGGCGCTGATCGAAGCGGCCATCGGCCCGAAGACCAAGGCCATCATGCTCGCCCATACCCTGGGCAACCCTTTCGACCTGGGCGTGATCCGCGCCCTGTGCGACAAGTACGGCCTGTGGCTGATCGAAGACTGCTGCGATGCCCTGGGCTCCACCTACCAGGGGCGCATGGTCGGCACCTTCGGCGATATCGGCACGCTCAGCTTCTACCCGGCGCACCACATCACCATGGGCGAGGGTGGGGCAGTGTTCACCGACTCGCCGTTGCTCAAGCGCATCATCGAGTCGTACCGCGACTGGGGCCGCGATTGCTACTGTGCGCCCGGCGAGGACAACACCTGCAGCAAGCGTTTCTGCTGGAAACTGGGTGGCCTGCCGCAAGGCTACGACCACAAGTACACCTACTCGCACCTGGGCTACAACCTGAAGATCACCGACATGCAGGCCGCCTGCGCGCTGGCGCAGATGGACCGGGTCGATGATTTCGTCGCTGCGCGTAAACGCAACTTCGGCTGGCTCAGCGAGCGCCTGGCCGGTTGTGCGGACCAACTGATTCTGCCCCAGGCCACCCGCGACAGTGACCCCTCCTGGTTCGGCTTCCCGATTACCCTGCGCGACGGCAGCGGCGTGAAGCGCCTCGAGCTGTTGCGTTACCTGGATGAACAGGGCGTGGGTACCCGCCTGCTGTTCGCCGGCAACCTGACGCGCCAGCCTTACATGCAGGGGCTGAACTACCGGGTTTCCGGCGAACTGCCGGTCACCGACAAGATCATGAACGACACGTTCTGGATCGGCCTCTGGCCGGGCTTGAGCGATGACCATCTGGAACATGCGGCCAGTCACATCGAAACCTGGCTCAATCGAGGAACCCACTGATGAGCACTGCCTCTTCCGCCAACACCGGTACGTTGTTCGACAAACCGCTGTTCATCCTCGAAATGGCCAACAACCACATGGGCGATGTGGCGCATGGCGTGGCGCTGATTCGCGCATTTGCCGAGGTGTGCAAGGCGTTCCCGTTTCGCTTTGCCTTCAAGCTGCAATACCGTGACCTGGATACCTTCATTCACCCGGCGATGCGCGGCCGTGACGATGTGAAGTACATCAAGCGTTTCGGCGAGACACGTTTGTCCCGTGAGCAGTTCGATACCCTGGTGGCGGAAATCCGTGCCAACGGCTTTCTTTGCCTGTCCACGCCGTTCGATGAGGCATCGGTAGGCGTGATCGAAGAGCAGGGGCTGGATGCGATCAAGATCGCCAGTTGCTCGATGAGCGACTGGCCGTTGCTGGAACGCGTGGTACAGACTCAGCAGCCGCTGATCGTCTCCACGGCCGGTTCGACCCTGGATGAGCTCGATCGTCTGGTCAGCTTCCTGGCCCACCGGGAAAAGAGTTTCGCCATTCTGCATTGCGTAGGGGAGTACCCGACCCCGGATGCCAACATGCACCTGTCGCAGGTGGATTTTCTGCGCCGGCGCTACCCTGACGTGCGCGTGGGCTTTTCCACCCATGAAAACCCGGACAACACCGATATCGTCAAGATCGCGCTGGCCAAGGGCGCGCGTATTTTCGAGAAACACGTCGGCTTGCCCACCGAGCAATTCCCCATCAACGCCTACTCGGCAAGCCCTGAGCAGGTTCGGCGCTGGCTGGAAGCGGCGCAATATGCCTTGTTGCTGTGCGGTGAAGGCGAGCAGCGTCTGCCGGTGAACGAGAGTGAACGCGACAGCCTGCGCTCCCTGCGTCGTGGTGTGTTTGCGCGCAGGCCCATTGCCGCGGGTGAGGTGGTACAGGCAGACGACGTGTATTTTGCCTTCCCGCCGCAAGACGGGCAGGTCACTGCCAACGACTGGTCGAAGTACGCCACCTTCACTGCCCAGGCGGATATCCCTGAGCATGCCGCACTGAGCACGCAGAACAGCACGCGGCGTGATGTGCGTGACAAGGTCTGGGCGATTGTCCAGCAAGTGCGCGCACAGTTGAGCGGCAGCCATGTAGTGGTGCCGGGGCGGGTCGACCTGGAGATCTCCCACCACTATGGCCTGGAGCAGTTCGACGAAATCGGTTTGACCATGCTCACGGTGGTCAATCGCGGCTACTGCAAGAAACTGCTGATGCTGCTGCCAGGCCAACAGCACCCTGAGCAATACCACAAGCGCAAGGAAGAAACCTTCCACGTCCTGCATGGCGAGCTGACGCTGCAGCTGGACGGTGTCAAGCGGGTCTGCCGTCCGGGGGATGTGGTCACCGTCGAGCCGGGTGTTCGCCATGCCTTCCACAGCGAGGGTGGGGCCATTATCGAAGAGCTGTCCTCCACGCATTTCAGCAATGATTCGTTCTATACCGACGAAGCGATCAATGCCAATCGCGACCGTAAAACCCTCTTGAGCTATTGGATGGACTGACGTGCCAAGCCCCTATCGTGTTGCAGACTACATTGCTGACTTCATTGCCGATCTGGGTGTGAAGCACGTCTTCCTGTTGCCAGGCGGAGGTGCCATGCACCTCAACGACGCGGTCGGCAAGCACCCCCACCTGGATGTGGTGGCCTGCCACCATGAACAGGCCGCCGCGATTGCCGCCGAAGCCTACTGCCGGATCAACGAGAACATCGGTGTGGCGATGGTCACCACTGGCCCGGGAGCGACCAATGCGGTGACTGCCGTTGCCGGTGCCTGGATCGAGTCGGTGCCGTTGCTGGTCGTCTCCGGCCAGGTCAAGCGTGCCGATCTGCTGCGTGGCGCGCCACTTCGGCAGAAGGGCGTGCAGGAAGTGGATATCGTCAGCGTGGTCGAGCCGATCACCAAGTATGCGGTGACCGTCCAGCAGCCAGAAGACATTCGCCGCGAGTTGGAGCGCGCTGTCTTTGTAGCGCGAGATGGCCGTGCCGGCCCGGTATGGATCGACGTACCGCTGGACGTGCAGGGCGCGCCGATCGATGCCGACAGCCTGGTGGGCTGGGACGAGGCCACAGCACCCGTTGCAGCGCTGGACGCGGCAACGCTGGAGCAGATCCGCAGCTTGCTTGACGGTGCCCAGCGGCCGCTGATCCTCGCCGGCCATGGCGTTCGCTTGAGCGGTGCGGCTGCAGCCTTCCGTGATTTGATCGAAAGCATGGGCGTGCCGCTGGTGACGACCTGGAATGCAATGGACCTGCTGCCTCACGAGCACCCGCTGTATGTCGGTCGCCCAGGCGTGGTAGCGCTGCGTGCACCGAACTTCGCAATACAGAATGCCGATCTGCTGATCACCATCGGCTGTCGTCTGGACAACATCATCACCGCCTATGCGCCGCGCGACTTTGCGCGCAACGCACGCAAGGTCGTCGTGGATGTGGATGCCAACGAGATCGCCAAGCTCGACATGGACATCGATGTCGCCGTTACCCGCGATGCCGTCAGCTTCATCGAAACACTGGCCGCGTCGCTGAAAGGTGCCTCGTTCAACCGCCCGCAATGGTTGGCACGTTGCCGCGACTGGAAGTCACGCTATGGCGTCAACGACGGCAAGCCTTTCGCGGCCAGCGGGCCGATCAGCCACTTCCAGTTTGCTGACGCGCTTTCCAACGCCGTGCCGGAAAATACCCTGGTCAGCACCGGCAGCTCGGGGTTGGCGGTCGAGGTCTTCTACACCGTGTTCCGCAATCGCCCAGGCCAGCGTGTATTCCTGACCTCTGGCCTGGGCGCCATGGGTTACGGCCTGCCCGCTGCGATTGGTGCGTGCTTCGCCAACGGCAGCAAGCCGATGGTGGCGGTGGAGAGCGATGGCAGCCTGCAACTGAATATTCAGGAGCTGGCCACGCTGCGCGGGTTCAACCTGCCGATCTGCCTGGTGGTGATGAACAACGGCGGTTATGCCTCGATCCGCAATACCCAGCGCAACTACTTCGAAAGCCGCTATGTCGGCACCGGCCCCGAGGCGGGCTTGTGGATGCCAGACCTGGAAGAACTGGCACGTGCCTACCACTTGCCGTTCAAGCGCATCAGCGATGCCGCCGAGCTGGAGCAGGGCCTGGCCGAGGCCGTGCAAATGCCGCGTCCGATGATCGTGGAAGTGGTGTTGATGAAGGATGAGGCGTTGAGCCCGAAGGTTGCGGCAATTCCGCAGGCGGATGGCTCGATGACCTCGATGCCGCTGGAAGACATGAGCCCCTTGCTGCCGCTGGCGGTATTGGAGGAAGAAATGGCTGGCAACATCGCCCCGGTATCGCGCCAGGTTCGGCAGCAGGTCAATTGATGAAACGCCACGTCCTGTTCGACTTTGACGGCACCTTGGTGGACTCGGCGCCGGCCATTCTTGTCTGCTTTACCCGTGTGCTGAAGGCGCACGGGCTGCAGGCCATGCGCCCCATAGACGCCAGCCTGATCGGGCCGCCCTTGCGCCAGACGCTGGCGACACTGAGCGGCAGTGACGACGCAGCATTGCTGGATGCCCTGAGCGCCTCGTTCAAGGACATTTACGATTCCGAAGCCTGCCTGGAAACACCGGCCTATGCGGGTTGCCAGGCGATCTTGGAGCAGCTGCGCGAGCAGGGCTTCAATCTGTCCATTGCGACCAACAAACGTCTGCTGCCAACCCAGCGCATCATTGCGGCATTGGGTTGGCAAGGGCTGTTCAGCGACGTGTATGCCAGTGACTCCTACCCTGATCGCTACACGGACAAGGCCGGCATGATCGCAGCCTTGCTGGGGGATGGCGGCATTGCCGCGCAATCGGCCCTCTACATTGGCGATACCGTCGCAGACGGTCGTGCAGCGGCGGCCAATGGTGTCGAGTTCTGGCCAGTCGCTTGGGGCTATGGTCAATTTGCCAGTCATGAGCAGCCATTGCCTTCGCCGCAACAGTTGCTGGAACGCCTGGTGCGCGCATGAACACAGCTGCTACAGCCAACACATGCCCCTGCTGCGCAACGGTCGAGCGCGTACTGCCCCGCCCGCAATACACCGCTTGCCGGCTGTGTGGGCATCGTTGGCGGATGCCGATGGACGAGGCGGGCTACTATGAAACGCTGGTCGCTCGTAACGATCTGAACACGCCTTGGTTCAAGCGCAAGATGCGTGAACGTGTCGCCGCGGTATCCGACTTGCTGAAGACAGGCAAGGAACGCGTGCTCGAAGTCGGCTGTGCGGAAGGTGAGCTCGGTCGCGAGATCAAGGCGCGCTTTGCCGTCACCTATGAGGGTGTGGAGTTGTCGCAGGACAGGGTGCTGGCGACGCAGAAACTTGACCGCGTATTCCACACGCCAGCCAGCGAGATTGAGGCAACGCCGTACCAGTTGATCGTGTCCTTCCATGTGCTGGAGCATATTGCTCGACCCGAGCAGGAGCTTGCAGCCTGGGCGAGCCTTCTGAGTGCGGACGGGCGTGTGCTGATCGAGGTGCCGAACCAGGCCGGGCATCCGCTGCTGGCCAGCGATCGCAATCCCGAGCACCTGCACCAGTTCACCCCGGCGTCGCTGGCCCTGCTGCTCGCACGTTGCGGCTTTACCTGCGAAGCGTTGTCCGTGGGGCATTACGAATCGCCGGTCTACTCGGACTCGGTGCGCCTCGTCGCCCGCTTGCAGCCTGCGGCCGCGCAACGCGAGCAGCGTCTGCTGCAGCGTTTTCGTGAGCAAACTGGCGGCCCGTTCCTGGTGTACGGCATTGGCGGCGACTACCTCAATTATCTGGCACCGATTGCCGAGTCGCTGGATATCCACGCCCTGCTGGACTCATCAGAAACCAAATGGGGGCAGCGCCTGGGTAAACACGTGGTGTGTGCCTACGATCCGCAAGTGCACGCGGAGTTGCCCATCCTCATCTGCTCCATTCGCTTCGCCACGGACATCCGTCAGCACCTGCTCGACCTTGGGATTGCAGCGCAGCGCATCATCGGCCTGGATAGCATCTATGAAAACGCCTGATCCCGTTCTCGCTGCGGACTTGAGCGGGATGCTCACAGCCCCGCTGCCCTGGGAAGCCCTGCACGGCCGTCATATTCTGGTCACTGGCGCCTCGGGCTTCATTGGTGGGCATGTCGTCGAAGCCCTCGTCTGGCTCAATCGGCGTCAGCCTCAGGCGAAGGTGCACGTGTACGCCCTGGCGCGGGACCTGGCAAAACTGCGTCAGCGCATGCCCTGGCTGGATATTCCAGGCGAAGTGACGCCTCTGATCCAGGATGTCACCCAGCCCTGCGGCCTTGCTGCGCCGCTGGATTTCATCGTCCATGCCGCCAGCCCTGCCAGCCCCAAGGACTATCTGCAACGGCCGGTCGATACGATCCGTGCCAATACCGATGGCACCCGGGCACTGCTTGAGCTGGCCCGGGACAAGCAGGCACGTTTTCTGTTTCTCAGCAGTGGTGCGGTGTACGGCGACAACCCTTGGCAAACCGATGCGATCGCGGAAGGTGATTTTGGCCGGGAAGACCCGTTGGCTCCACGGGCCTGCTACGGCGAGAGCAAGCGCTTGGCCGAAACGCTGTGCCAGGCCTACCACACCCAATACGGTGTGGATGCCAGGATTGCGCGGATTTCCCATTGCTATGGGCCGGGTATGCGGCTGGACGATGGCCGGGCGATCTCCGATCTGCTTGCCGATGTCCTTCACAACCGGGATATCCAGCTGGATTCCGATGGAAGCGCCTCGCGTCCGTTCTGCTATGTCTCCGATACCGTGCTCGGGCTGTTCCACATCCTGTTCCGGGGCGAAGCGGGCCATGCCTACAACGTCGGTGAAACGCAGGAAACCAGCATCCTGGAATTGGCCGAAAAGTTGATTGCCTCAGCCGGTAAGGCAGGGCAGCTCACGGTCAGGCCGCAGGCGCGCAGTGGCCCGGCACCTGCCGTGAGAAACGCCGGGCATTTCAATATCGACAAAATTCGCGCTTTAGGGTGGGCGCCACTCACACCTTTGGATGTGGGTTTGTCCCGACTCTTGCAGGCCCATACATGACCGCTCCCGATTCGCGTCCGACACTCATTGGTTACCTCCCTCCGCCTGAGGGCATTAGAAAGACCGGGGCCAACTACCCATATCATTCTCAATTCATCAATATTGGGGATATTGTTTACGCTCATGCCGGCGCCATGTTGACCTCGGGGCGTCATGTTGAGGCGTGGAACTTTCGGATGACCGCAGAAGAGGTCAATGAACGATTTTCCAAGGTGATATTTTTCATTCCTTGCAGAATTGCGCCGCCTCCCTATGACCAGGATGGTTACCCTTACGCGTACGTCACAGACTTTATCGAGAAACTGAAAATTCCTTTTTTCAGTCTTGGCGAATCCATTCAAGCCAGGGAGTACGATTATCAGCCCGGCTTCCACAAGCAGCTTTCTCCTGCCGTGGTTCGCTACCTGAGTGTGATTGCCGATCGGTCACCGGTGGTGGGGACGCGCGGTTATTATTCAGCGGACGTGCTGAATAGCCTCGGGATCAAGAATGCCGTTCCTTTAGGCTGCCCGTCCCTCTACCTGAATGGCCCTTCGCTGCGTACGTCCTTGCTGGAGGTGCCGCACAACCCTGAAAAGGTTGCGGTGTGCTACTCGAACTATCAGGGCAATCGTCATAGCCGCATCGACGACGTTCTGCGCCTGGCCAGTCAGCACGATTATTACTATGTCGAGCAGGTCTTTGGCCTGCTTGCGCAGGCGCTCTATTACCCCGGGAAGGTCAGCGGGGCTGATATCCATGCGGCGCGGCGTTTCTATAAAGACTTGGCGCCTGTGCTGGCCTTGTTGAAACAAAAGCGCGTTCGCTACTTTACAAACTATAGCCTGTGGAAGGCATTCCTCGGCTCGATGGATTTTGTGTTCGGTGCCCGCATGCATGGTTTGACGCCGGCGCTGCATGCCGGGAAGCCTGCCGTGTTCATTGCGCACGATTCGAGGGTGCGGGAAATGTGCGAGTTCTTCTCACTGCCGTTTGTGGCGGAGCATGAGCTACCCGCGTCAATGGATATCAACTTCTTCTTGTCACGCTGTGACTACACCGCGACGCTTTCGCAGTATCAAGATGCCTATGCGCGATTCGTTCAGACGCTGCGCACGCTTGGGCTCGACGGCAATATCGATGCAGCGGGTTCGATTATTGATGGTTGGGAACCTGAGCCTGACGTGCAGGTGGCCAGCGAGGAGCGCGTCCCGCGTTACTCACCCGAAGAAATGTTCAACCTGGAGCAGCAACTTGCTATTTGCGCCGGGATTCCGGACGAGACCTTTTTGAAGCTTGCCCAGATCAGTGATATTTCCCAACGTTGGTACCGTTCTCGTCTCAATACACAGGCGGGTTAAAACCGCTTGATTTGGCCAGTTATTGTTGCGTCTTTCGGTTTTGGCAAGGCCGTTCGTAAAGTTCAGGGTAGGCGATATGAGAGCGTGTGAAATTTGTAGCGGAAGCCATCTAGAGCAACTGCACCGTCAGCATTTTCTGTTCCCGGGGCTTCCCCAGGCCGTGCATTACGATGTGGTGGCCTGTCGCAACTGCGGTTTTGCCTACGCCAGCGACATTCCGGATCAGTCGGCGCTCGATCAGTTCTATCAGAACGTCGAGCATCACCTGCATACCGACCTGCCGCCCGGGTTGGCGCGTATTCACGGGGATTTCTTCCACTTCGTCCAGCAACATGCAGACCTGGCAAGCGACGCTCGCATTCTCGATATCGGTTCGGGCATGGGGCATTTCCTTGCACATTTCAAACAGGCAGGCTTCCAGCGCTTGCTCGGTATGGAGCCCAGCCCGGCTGCAGCCAAGCTGGCGCACGAAATCTACGGGGTGGAGATCAGAAGCGCGACCGTGGATGCTTTCGTCACTGAAGAGCGCTTCCAGCTGATCAGCCTTTGCGGCGTGCTGGAGCACATTGCCGACCTGCGCAACAGCATGGCCAAGATTGCGGCGCTGCTGGCGGACGATGGTTATCTGTTCATCGCGGTTCCCGATGCCGAGGCCTTCGGCAAGACGCCGCCGGCTGAGCCCTTCCTCGAGTTTGCGCTGGAGCACATCAACTTCTTCAGTGCCGTCAGCCTGGACAACCTGCTGGCTGCCAGCGGCTTCGAGAAAGTGACGGTCATCTCCCAGCACAACGATTTCTACGACAACCATTACCTGCTGGCCATGTACCGCAAGACGACCAAGGCAGCTAAGCGTTTCACGCTTGATGCTGTGGCGGCTGCCAGCCTGCTCAGTTATGTCGAGCTGTCGCGACAGGTATTGCGCCCGGTGGAAGCGCTGGCCGAGCAACTGGAGGCCAGTGCCGAGCCGGTGCTGATCTGGGGCGCTGGCGCGCTTACCAGCCGGTTGCTCTGCGATACCCGGTTGGGCAAGGCCAATATCTGCGGCATCGTCGACCGGAACAGGAACCTGCAGGGCAAACCCCTGCTCGGTGTGACCATTACCGGCCCCGATGAGCTGGCGCAGCACCAGGGGGCCACGGTCTTCATTGCCAGTACCACTTACGCTGCAGAGATCCGCGACACACTGATCCAGCAACATGACTGGCGCGGCAGAATCCTCAGCCTCGCCACCGGAGCCCGGTAATGCCGATGAACACGCTTAACCACATCCGTGCGGCCTACGAGGCCGGGGAATCTGCCAAGCAGGATTACATCGAGGCCATCCACGCACGGCACGCCAGCCTGTTCGCGTACCCCGAGTTCCTCGCCGGTACCGACGTGGAGTCTCTGCGTATCCTGCCGGAGGGCGTCTTCGTGCGTTCCCGCTCGCAGCAGATCGAGTTGTTTCTCGACCCCCAGGACCAGCACCTGGTGCCCTGCACCCTGATGAACTTCCGTGCCTATGAAACACTGGAGACCGAGTTCCTCAAAGCCATCACCCCGGAAAACGGGGTGGTTCTGGACATCGGCGCCAACTGCGGCTGGTATGCCCTGGCGCTGGCTCGGCACTGCCCCTCGGCGCGGATTCACGCCTTCGAACCGATTCCGCATACCCATGAGATTCTAGAGCGCAACATCCGCCACAACGGTTTGTTCAACATAGAGGCGCACCGGCTGGCCTTTTCGAACCAGCAGGCGACACTAGAGTTTCTCTACACGCCCAACTGTTCCGGCGCCACTTCCCAGGTGCTGGCCGGGCAACCGGGCAGCCAGGAAAGCCTGCAGAAGGTGTCCTGCCTGGCCACGACGCTGGATAGCTTCTGCGCGCAGCATGAGCTGGCGCCGCAGATCATCAAGTGCGATGTAGAGGGGGCGGAGTTGATGGTGATCCAGGGCGGCGAGGCGATGCTCGCTCGCCATAAGCCGGTGATTCTGATCGAGCTGTTGAGGAAGTGGGCCAGGCAGTTCGACTACCACCCCAACGAGGTGGTGGAGCGGCTTGGTCGTATCGGCTATCAGGCCTATACCCTGAGCAAAGAGGGGCTGCACCCTTGCCCGGGCATTGACGAGCAAACCCAGGAAACCAACTTCGTCTTTGTGCACGAGCAGCAGCACCGTCAGATCGCCGACCTGCTGCGGTCCATGCCATGAACCCAGCCATTCCGCCGCTGACCGTTGCTCTGCTGACTTACAACCGACTGGACTACCTCAAGCAGTCCCTCGCTGCCGTGCTCGGCCAGAGCTTCGAGGATTTCGAGCTGCTGGTTCTCGACAATGGCAGCAGTGACGGGACGGCGCAGTTCATTCTGGGCCTGCAGGACCCGCGAATTCGTTACGTCAGGAACTCGCGCAATGTTTCCACCGTGGAGTTCAACTGCCGTTCGGCTTATCACCTCGCCCTGGGGCGACGGGTGATCGTCACCCATGACGACGACGTCATGGAGCAAGACATGCTGGAGCGGCAGATGCGCTTCATGGATGGCCACCCCGAGGTGCGGCTGGTGTGGACGCGCGTCAGCGACATTGATCAGGATGGCCATGCGCTGGTCGGGGGCAGCACCGTGCCCGACGCGGAGCGAATTTTCGCGCCCGGGGAATACATCAGCAGTTTCCTCAAGGAGCGGCTGTGGCCCATGCCCAGTGGTGTAATGCTGGAACGAACTGTACTGCCCAGCTTCTATGCGGTACACGCGTGCCTCGGCGACGCGGCTGCTCGCAAGAAAACCCTGGAGACGGCGGGCATCGAGGACGTGCTGTTGCCGGCCCGCATCAATCGCCGGCATGCCATCGGCTACCTTGACCAGCCCTTGCTGCGCCGTCGGGTGCATACCCAGCAGTTCTCCCATGCGGCGAGCCTGTCGCTGCCTGGGGTCGCCCTCTATCGAGACCTGAAGCACATCGCCAAGGGCGTTCCCGGGCTGGAGGCAGAAACCCTGCATTTCGATGCCTTCACGGCGCGCTTCTTCATTCAGGAAGCCATTACGACCCAGCCCGCGAGGGCGATCAACAACGGCATTTTAAAGAAGATTGGTAAAACGGCCGACGGCCTGCAGCGCAACATGGCATTGGCCCCCGACGCCTTTATGGCGGGCCTGCCTGTGTTTCTGCTGGCCCAGCTTCTGTCGCTGGGCGAACCGGCGTGCCAACTGAACACGCTGTCGGCCTCCGGGCATGCCAGCGCTACCGAGAAACTTCTGAGCTGGGCGCGCAAAGCCACCGCAACGCCACGCTCGAGCATCCTGGCCGGCCTGGAGGGGCGCAGGATCATCATCTTTGGTAGTGCCTTCATCGCCGCGCTGCTGATTCTTGAAGCCGAGAAAAACGGCGATCAGGTCGTTGCCTGTATCGATTCCAACATCAATCGCCAGGGCAGAGAAATGCTGGGCGTACCCATTCAACCCTTGGCCTGGATGAGTGAGCACGTGGAAGAGGGCGATGTCGTGGTCATCAGTTCCGAGCGGGATCATGAACATTACATTGAAGCGCTTATCCATCAGCACCTCAGGGCAGCGGCACGCGTCGTGTCCTGGAAGCACCTGACGGCATCTGCGTGATTCACGACATACAGGCTACGTGCCGACAGGCGCCGTGTCGCTTGACGCAAGCGAGCAACCATTTTTGGGAAGTGACAGCATGACGAATTGGGCTTTGATCGCAGGTGGGCGTTGTGCCGGGCAACCTTGGCGAGTACGGGTAGCTGGGTTTTGCCTGGAAGATCAGCAGGCATTCCTGCTGTCCGATGCGGACTGGGAAGGCTTGCAGCGCAAATTGCCGCTGCAGCCCCTGACGGTGTATGGCTTGAGCAACGGGCTGTTGTTCGAGCGGGCTACCGATGCCGCAGGAGAGGCCGATGGCGTGCTTCTGATTGCCCACCCTCGTCAGGCCCAGGCGGTGTGCGAGTTGCCGTCCAAAGCACAGCGATATCTGCTATTAGGTGATGCCGAGCAACGGGAGGCGCTGCAAGAAGAAGCCGCCTTCAGCAAAATCCTTGTCCCGGCAAAGGAAGGCCAGCCCAGTACTTCGCTGGTCTGCCTGGATTACCTGAAACTTCCCGATGCTGACGCATCCGACTCGCAAGCGTGGCCAATCACCCGAGATACGGAAGATCGCGACTACTCCAGGAACTACCATTGTTCGGCAGACTACTGGCTGTACAAGGTAACCACCGCAATCGCTGATGATGCCGCTGCGGTACGGCACCTCGAGCCCCTGCTGAGTGTCGTGATCCCGACCTACAACCACGGGCGTTACCTTGGCCAGTGTGTCCAGTCGGTACTCGACCAGGGCGTGGACGATATCGAGATCCTGGTGCTGGACAATGCGTCCACGGACGACACCACCGAGGTAATGGCGGCATTCGCGGGCAACCCGAGCGTGCGCTACATCCGTAACCGATACAATTTCGGCCCAGGCTACAACTGGCGCAATGGCCTGCGTATCGCACAGGGGCGGTACTTCACGTTCCTTTCCGCCGACGATTATTTCAACCCAGGCCACCTGTCGCGCCTGTTGCCTACGCTGGAGAGCCAGCCCCACGTGGCGGTTGGCTATACCGGCATTCGCTGGGTCAATGGCGCTGGGCAAGCGTTGAACCAGCCTCGTCATCCCGGTTACCGCAACGGCGATTATGTCGGTGGGCGCAATGAAGTCGCTGACCTGCTGATTTTCGACAGTTACATGACACCGTCGGCAGTGATCTACCGGCGTGAGGCATTTTGTCAGGTCTGGAGCCCAGGCAAGACGTACGGTGCCGGTGACTGGGAGATGGTCGTGCAGATGGCGGAGCGTTACCCCGATTTCGCCTATGTCGATATGCCCGGTGTCAGCTATCGCTGGCACGGTGCGCAGGAGTCGAACCAGTTCTACGCCTCCGTTGAGCCATTGATCGGGCACCTTGCCATTGTCGAAGGCGTATTCGAGCGCAATGCGCAGCATCACCTCTACGGGCGTGAGCGCGAGGTGGCGGCGCACCTCGAACGGCGTCTGGAGCAATACCCTGGCGAGCAGCATTCCGAGTTGGGTGCCCGGGCGCGCCAGCTCTGCGAGCGTTTGGAAGGGCAGGCGCGGCAGCAAGAGACGACGTTGTTCTCGATTATCGTGACGACCTACAACCGCCCGCAATTGCTCAGCGATGCGCTGAACAGCATTGGCCACCAGTCTTTCAAGGACTTCGAGGTCATTCTGGTCAATGACAACGGCGACCCGGTCGAGTCGCTGCTGGCTGATTACGATTTCCCTGTCACGTACATCCGCCAAGGCCGTAATCGCGGCCCTGCCGCTGCCCGTAACACCGCTTTGCACCTGGCCCGTGGTCGGTATGTCGTTTATCTGGACGACGACGACCTGTTCCTGCCTGGTCATCTCGAAGCATTGGCCAACGCGCTGGCGGCTCACCCCGACAGCGTGGTGTATACGGATGCGGTGTTTATTCAGGAAACGATCACGGCGGGCGAGAGGGCCGAGGTGGCGCGTGAGCAGCGCTACCCCCACGAGGCGTACTCCCGCGAACGGTTGCTGGTCAACAACTACATCCCGGTCAACACCTTTGCCTGCCCACGTGCGCTTGCGCTGGCCGTAGGGGGCTTCGACGAATCACTGACAGGTCTGGAGGATTGGGACTTCCTCATGCACTTATGTGCTCGAAGCGCTTTCCACCATGTTCGTGATGAGACGGTGCAAGTGCGCATGCGCCGGGATGACAATGCCCCTGCACGACGTTCGGAGCAGGCACTGCAAGATTACCCTGCGCTGTATCGTGAGTTGTATGCACGCCATGCCGACTGTGGCAGCGATGAAGTCAAGCGCGGGCGCCAGCAAATGCTGGAGCATCTGGGCGAAAAGCCCAAGTCATTGACACTGCAAGACTGGCTGGCCGAACGCGTTCCGGATGCCATGCAGAGCCGGCTGATCGGGCAGCGCCTGCAAGCCCATCAGGGTGGGCCTGTAATCGGGGTCATCGTGGTGGACGCTGAAGGGCATGCGGATGCCTTGAAAGCATCGCTGCAAAGCTTGAGCAGCGATAACTGCCTTTACCCCACAGTGAAAGTCATCGCGCTGACGCCAGGGGAGGCACCCGCAACTTCGGCCCAGGGCAAACTGCAGTGCCTGCGTTTGAGTGACGCCAGCCTCAGCGACCAGCTCAACCAGGCAGTGCTGGCGGGTGAGTTCGACTGGTTCATGCTGGTAGAGGCGGGCGTTGAGTTCACTGCCAGCGGCCTGCTGATTGCCGCGCTTGATCTGCTGGCAGCGCCTGGCTGTCGGGCCGTTTATGGTGATGAAGGTTTGCGTGGCGATGGCGCGGAAATGGGCGCTGTCCTGCGCCCTGACCTCAACCTTGATCTTCTTCTGAGTTTGCCGGCGAGCCTGTCACGCCACTGGTTGTTCAACCGTCAGGTGTGGCTGGACATGGGCGGCTTCCGCCAGGAGGCAGGCCAGGCGTTCGAGCTGGAGTACATCCTGCGCCTGATCGAGACCGCCGGTTTCGAGGGGCTGGGGCATATCAGCGAGCCGCTGCTGATCAGCGATGCGCAGACGCTGCGCGACTGCCCGGACGAGCGCGAGGTCATTCAGCGCCATCTGCATGCACGCGGTTTTCCGCAGGCTCGCGTCGAGTCGCGTCTGCCCGGGCGTTATGACCTCGACTACGGCGCCCCCGGTGATTTGCCGGTCAGCATCCTGATCCTGCTCCAGGGCAACAGCACGGAGCGGGCGCAGCGTTGCATGGAAACCATCCTGGAGAAGACGCCCCATCGAAACTACGAGGTGCTTCTGCTGGCGCGCAATGATGCCGGCCCAGCAGTGAGCAGCTGGCTCGATAGCGTTGCCCAGCTCGGCACCGATGCCATTCGTTGCTTGCGTTTCCCTGCCGGCATGGCGCCTGCGCACATGCGCAACCAGGCCGCCGAGCAGGCGCGTGGTGAGTTCCTGCTGTGGCTGGACGAAGGCGCTGCGGTGCTCGATAGCGACTGGTTGCAGCAGATGCTCAACCATGGCGTGCGCCAGGAAGTCGGCGTGGTGGGGGCCAAGCTGGTGGCGGGGGACGCTACCATCAGCCATGCCGGTTTCGTGCTCGGCCTGAACGGCCCGGTTGGCGAAGCCTTTGCCGGGCAGCCGCTGGATGCATCTGGCTACCTGCAGCGCCTGCAGGTCGACCAAAACTATGTCGCAGTGAGCGGCAAGTGCTTGCTGGTGAACAAGGGCCTGTTCCTGGAGGTGGGTGGTTTCGACGAGACACCCGAGCTGCAGCGCTGGGCGGATGTCGATCTGTGCCTGCGCCTGTCCCGTGCCGGCTACCTGAACGTGTGGACGCCGCGTGTGCAATTGCTGCTCAGCGAAGATGCGGCAACGCCGGCCAGCACCGAGGAAGAAGACGCCTTGTATGCCCGCTGGCTGCCGGCACTGGCGCGAGACCCGTTCTACAACCCGAACTTCTCGCTGTCGTCCACCAATGGCTTCGGCCTGGCGCCCACCCAGCTGAGCTGGCGACCGCTGTCGTCCTGGAAGCCGCTGCCGACGATCCTGGCCCATGCGGCGGACAGGCAGGGTTGTGGCAACTACCGGGTCATCCAGCCGCTCGATGCGCTCAGCCGCGAGGGGCTGGCCGAGGGGCTGCTGTCGTGGAATCACCTGGCACCAGGCGAACTGGAGCGTTACCAGCCGGACAGCATCGTCCTGCAGCGCCAGGTGGGCGACGAGCAGATTGAGCACATACGCCGGATGCACGCGTTTTCGCAGGCCTTCAAGGTCTTCGAGCTGGACGACTATCTGCCCAACCTGCCGATCAAGAGCGTACACAGGGCGCACATGCCCAAGGACATTCTGCGCTCCATACGTCGCGGCCTGGCCTATGTGGACCGCTTTGTCGTCTCTTCGCAGCCGCTGGCCGAAGCCTTTGCCGGCCTGCATGACGATATCCGGGTGGTACACAACACGCTGGATACCCGCTACTGGAAAGGCCTCAACGCCCAGCGCCGGCAGTCGCGCAAACCGCGTGTCGGCTGGGCGGGCGGCGCAAGCCACACGGGCGACCTGGAAGTGATCGCGGACGTGGTCAGGGAGCTGGCCAACGAGGTGGAGTGGGTGTTCTTCGGCATGTGCCCGGATAAGCTGCGGCCTTATGTGCATGAGTTCCACCAAGGCATTGCCTTTGAACACTACCCCGCGGCGCTGGCCAGAATGAACCTGGACCTGGCCCTGGCGCCCGTCGAGCAGAACCTGTTCAACGAGTGCAAGAGCAACCTGCGCCTGCTGGAGTACGGCGCCTGTGGTTTCCCGGTGATCGCCAGCGACGTACGTTGCTATCAGGGCTACAGCGACTTGCCGGTCACCCTGGTGAAGAACCGCTTCCGTAGCTGGGTAGAGGCCATCCGCATGCACCTTGCCGACCTGGATGCGACGGCGAAGGCGGGCGATGCACTGCGCGATGCGGTGCAGGGCGGCTGGATGCTCGAAGGCGACAACCTGAATCACTGGCGCAAGGCCTGGCTGCCGGATTGAGCCTGGCTGGCCTCCCTTGCCCATTGCGGGCGAGGGAGGCAGCGCATCCGAAAATCCCCATCTCCGGCACGGCTATTGCTAGACCGCTGGCAACATACCGTTTTTATGACGGTCAGCCACGCGAGAGAGCACGATGCCCCAGGCCGCCCACGTTTCCCGAGCCCCCGATCCGCAGGGGCATGCCCTGATCGAGCAGGAAAGCCGACAGGGTGTCGAGCAAGCCTTCGCCCTGTTCAACCAGGTCTCCAGCCAGCTGAGCCAGTCCTATAGCCTGCTTGAAGCGCGGGTCAGCGAACTGAAGGGCGAGCTGGCGGTGGTCAGCGCCCAGCGCATCGCCGAACTCAGCGAAAAGGAACGCCTGGCCAACCGCCTGCAGAACCTGCTGGACCTGCTGCCCGGCGGGGTGATCGTGATCGATGGCCACGGCCTGGTGCGCGAAGCCAACCCGGCCGCCTGCGAACTGCTCGGCGAGCCGCTGATCGGCGAACTGTGGCGCCAGGTGATTGCCCGCAGCTTCGCCCCGCGCAAGGACGACGGCCATGAAGTCTCGCTGCGCGACGGCCGCCGCCTGTCCATCGCCACCCGCTCGCTGGATGCCGAGCCCGGCCAGTTGGTGCTGCTCAACGACCTGACAGAAACCCGTCGCCTGCAAGACCAGTTGGCTCGCCACGAGCGCTTGTCGTCGCTGGGGCGCATGGTCGCCTCGCTGGCCCATCAGATCCGCACGCCCCTGTCGGCAGCCATGCTCTACGCCAGCCACCTGGCCGATAGCGAGCAAGACCTGAGCGTGGAAACCCGCCAGCGCTTCGCCGGTACCTTGAAGGAGCGCCTGCACGAGCTGGAGCACCAGGTGCGCGACATGTTGGTGTTCGCCCGTGGCGAGCTGCCGCTCGGCGATCGGGTGAGCCCCAAAGGGCTGTTCCAGGCCTTGCAGCAGGCCGCGCAGTCGCACGTGCAAGGGCATGCCGTGCGTTGGCAGTGCGACAGCCACCTGGGCGAGCTGCTGTGCAACCGCGACACCTTGGTCGGCGCCATGCTCAACCTGATCGAGAATGCCCTGCAAGCGAGCGAGGTGCCGGCGCGGCTCAAGGTGCACGTGTTCCGTCGCCAGCAGGTGTTGCACCTGTGCGTGAGTGACGCCGGCAGCGGCATCGACGCCGACGTGCTGGGCCGCCTGGGCGAGCCGTTCCTGACCACCAAGGCCACCGGCACCGGCCTGGGCCTGGCCGTGGTCAAGGCCGTGGTGCGGGCGCACCAGGGTACGCTCAGCGTGCGTTCCAAGGTCGGGCGCGGCACCTGCGTGCGGGTCGAGCTGCCGTTGATCGATGGGCAACTGGCGGAGGCGCACGGATGACCATCAAGGTGCTGCTGGTCGAGGATGACCGCGTGTTACGCCAGGCGCTTGGCGATACCCTGGAAATCGGCGGTTTCGCCTACCGCGCCGTGGGCAGTGCCGAAGAGGCACTGGAGGCTGTGCTGAGCGAAGCGTTCAGCCTGGTGGTCAGTGACGTGAACATGCCGGGTATGGATGGGCACCAGTTGCTGGCGCAGTTGCGCCGCCAGCAGCCGCAACTGCCGGTGTTGCTGATGACCGCGCATGCTGCGGTGGAACGTGCCGTGGAAGCGATGCGCCAGGGCGCAGCCGATTACCTGGTCAAGCCGTTCGAGCCCAAGGCGCTGCTGTGTTTGGTGCAGCGCCATGCTGCCGGGCGCGTGAGTGCGGTGGACGAGGAGGGGCCGGTAGCCTGTGAGCCGGCCAGCCGACAATTGCTGGAGCTGGCCGCGCGCGTGGCGCGCAGCGACTCGACGGTGCTGATCTCGGGTGAGTCGGGTACCGGCAAGGAAGTGCTGGCACGCTTCATTCACCAGCAGTCCCCGCGGGCAGGCCAGCCCTTCGTGGCGATCAACTGCGCGGCGATCCCCGACAACATGCTCGAAGCCACCTTGTTTGGCCATGAGAAGGGCGCTTTCACCGGCGCCATCGCGGCCCAGGCCGGCAAGTTCGAGCAGGCCGAGGGCGGCACCTTGCTGCTCGACGAAATCTCCGAGATGCCGCTGACGTTGCAGGCCAAGCTGTTGCGGGTGTTGCAGGAGCGTGAGGTGGAGCGGGTAGGCGGGCGCAAGCCGATCAGCCTGGACATCCGCGTGCTGGCCACCACCAACCGCGATCTGGCGGGCGAAGTGGCGGCCGGGCGGTTCCGTGAAGACCTGTATTACCGATTGTCGGTGTTCCCCCTGGCCTGGTGCCCGTTGCGCGAGCGCAAGGGCGACATCCTGCAACTGGCCGAACGCCTGCTGGCCCGCCATGTCGGCAAGATGAAGCATGCGCCGGTGCGCTTGTCTGCCGAAGCGCGGGCCTGCCTGCAGGCGTATGCCTGGCCGGGTAACGTGCGCGAACTGGACAACGCCTTGCAGCGGGCGTTGATCCTGCAGCAGGGCGGGGTGATCGAGGCGGCGGATTTTTGTCTGGCCGGCGCCATTCCATTGTCGGCGGGCGCGGCGCCTTCATTGCCCGAAGTGGCGGTCGAGGCGGGTGGCCTGGGTGATGACCTGCGCCGCCATGAGTACCAGACCATCATCGACACCTTGCGCGCCGAGCGTGGCCGCCGCAAGGAGGCCGCCGAGCGGCTGGGCATCAGCCCGCGCACCTTGCGTTACAAGCTGGCACAAATGCGCGATGCCGGGTTTGACGTCGAGGCCAGCCTCTTCGGCTGATAAGCCGCAGGTGCGGGCTATGTCGGGTGCGGCCTTGTGTCGCGAAAGGGGCGCGTAGCGGCCCCGGCGATTTTTGCTGCGCCACAGCACCTGGGGCCGCTACGCGCCCCTTTCGCGACACAAGGCCGCTCCTACAACGGCGCGTCAAATCAGAAGGGTGGCAAGGCTGGCACCTTTGTTGCTTTACACGAGCTATCCGCCGCATGAGTGTCAAAAAAATGCGGCCGCCGGAGAGAGAAGGTCATGAGCCAAGGTGTTGAATTCAATCGTCTGATGCTGGACATGCGGGCCATGCAGGCCGACGCCATGTCGTTGCCCAAGGTGTCCGCCGCGCCTGAGCTGGCGCCGGGCCAGAGCAGCTTTGCCGACATGCTCGGCCAGGCCATCGGCAAGGTGCATGAGACCCAGCAGGCCTCCACCCAGCTGGCCAACGCCTTCGAGATTGGCAAGAGCGGCGTCGACCTGACCGACGTGATGATCGCTTCGCAAAAGGCCAGCGTTTCCATGCAGGCGATGACCCAGGTGCGCAACAAGCTGGTCCAGGCGTACCAGGACATCATGCAGATGCCGGTTTGAGGACGGACGTAACCCATGGCTGAAGCAGTCGTCGACAACGCCCCCGCCAAGAGCGGCCAGCCAGCGTCCAAGCCGCCGCTGTTCGGTATGGCGTTTCTGGAAAACATCTCGCAGATGCCCATGCTGCGTCAGGTCGGCCTCATGGTCGGCTTGGCCGCGAGCGTGGCCATCGGCTTTGCCGTGGTGCTGTGGTCGCAGCAGCCCGACTACCGGCCGCTGTACGGCAGCCTGTCGGGCATGGACACCAAGCAGGTCATGGAAACCCTGGCCGCTGCAGACATTCCCTACAACGTCGAGCCCAATTCCGGCGCTCTGCTGGTCAAGGCCGACGACCTCTCCCGTGCGCGCCTGAAACTGGCGGCCGCAGGCGTGGCACCGAGCGATGGCAATGTCGGTTTCGAACTGCTCGACAAGGAGCAGGGCCTGGGCACCAGCCAGTTCATGGAGGCCACCCGCTATCGCCGCAGCCTCGAAGGTGAACTGGCGCGCACAGTGTCCAGCCTGAACAACGTCAAGGGCGCACGCGTGCACCTGGCGATCCCGAAAAGCTCGGTGTTCGTGCGTGACGAACGCAAGCCCAGCGCCTCGGTACTGGTCGAATTGTACCCAGGCCGCGCGCTGGAAGCCGGGCAGGTGATGGCGATCGTCAACCTGGTCGCCACCAGCGTGCCAGAGCTGGACAAGTCGCAGGTCACCGTCGTCGACCAGAAGGGCAACCTGCTGTCCGAGCAGTTGCAGGACACCGCCCTGACCATGGCGGGCAAGCAGTTCGACTACAGCCGCCGCATGGAAAGCATGCTCACCCAGCGCGTGCACAATATCCTGCAGCCGGTGTTGGGCAATGACCGCTACAAGGCCGAAGTGTCCGCCGACCTGGACTTCAGTGCGGTGGAATCGACGTCCGAGCAGTTCAACCCGGACCAGCCGGCGCTGCGCAGCGAGCAGTCGGTCGACGAGCAGCGCGCCAGCAGCCAGGGCCCACAAGGCGTGCCGGGTGCACTGAGCAACCAGCCACCGGGTGCTGCCTCCGCACCGCAAACCACCGCCGCAGCCGCCACCCCGGCCCCTGCCATCCAGCCTGGCCAACCGCTGGTGGATGCCAACGGCCAGCAGATCATGGACCCGGCCACCGGCCAGCCAATGCTCGCGCCGTACCCGTCGGACAAGCGTCAGCAGAGCACCAAGAACTTCGAGCTGGACCGCTCCATCAGCCACACCCGTCAGCAGCAGGGCCGCATGACCCGCCTGTCGGTAGCGGTGGTGGTCGACGACCAGCTCAAGGTCGACCCTACCAGCGGCGAAGCCACCCGTGCCCCATGGGGTGCCGAGGACCTGGCACGCTTTACCCGCCTGGTGCAGGACGCGGTCGGCTTCGATGCCAGCCGCGGCGACAGCGTGACGGTAATCAACGTGCCGTTCGCCGCCGACCGTGGCGAAGAAATCGCCGACATCGCCTTCTATCAGCAGCCGTGGTTCTGGGACATCGTCAAGCAAGTGCTGGGCGTGGTGTTCATCCTGGTGCTGGTGTTCGGCGTACTGCGGCCGGTGCTCAACAACATCACCGGGGGCGGCAAGCAGGCTGCCTCGGATAGCGACATGGAGCTGGGCGGCATGATCGGTCTGGATGGCGAACTGGCCAACGACCGCGTCAGTCTGGGTGGCCCGACAAGCATTCTGTTGCCAAGCCCGAGCGAGGGTTACGAGGCACAGCTCAACGCAATCAAAGGCCTGGTGGCCGAAGACCCGGGCCGCGTGGCTCAGGTCGTGAAAGACTGGATCAACGCCGATGAGTGATAACCGAGCCGTTACCGCCAAGCTGAGCCGTGTCGACAAAGCGGCGATCCTCCTGCTCTCGCTGGGCGAAACCGATGCTGCCCAGGTTCTGCGGCACATGGGGCCCAAGGAAGTACAGCGGGTGGGTGTGGCCATGGCGCAGATGGGCAACGTGCACCGCGACCAAGTCGAGCAGGTGATGAGCGAGTTCGTCGACATCGTTGGCGACCAGACCAGCCTGGGTGTGGGCTCCGACGGTTATATCCGCAAGATGCTCAACCAGGCCCTGGGCGAAGACAAGGCCAACGGCCTGATCGACCGCATCCTGCTGGGCGGCAACACCAGCGGCCTGGACAGCCTCAAGTGGATGGAGCCGCGTGCCGTGGCCGATGTGATCCGCTACGAGCACCCGCAGATCCAGGCCATCGTGGTCGCCTACCTGGACCCTGACCAGGCCGGTGAAGTGCTGAGCAACTTCGACCACAAGGTGCGGTTGGATATCATCCTGCGCGTATCTTCGCTCAACACCGTGCAACCGGCAGCGCTCAAGGAACTGAACCAGATTCTCGAGAAGCAGTTCTCGGGCAACTCCAATGCCGCGCGGACCACCTTGGGTGGTATCAAGCGTGCCGCTGACATCATGAACTTCCTCGACAGCTCGGTGGAAGGTGCGCTGATGGACTCGATCCGCGAGGTCGACAACGACCTGTCGGAGCAGATCGAAGACCTGATGTTCGTCTTCAACAACCTGGCCGATGTCGACGACCGCGGTATCCAGGCGCTGTTGCGCGAGGTGTCCTCCGACGTGCTGGTGGTGTCGCTCAAGGGCGCCGACGAGCGGGTCAAGGACAAGATCTTCAAGAACATGTCCAAGCGTGCCTCGGAACTGCTGCGCGACGACCTGGAGGCCAAGGGGCCGGTGCGGGTCAGCGACGTGGAAACGGCGCAGAAGGAAATCCTCACCATCGCTCGCCGCATGGCCGAGGCTGGCGAGATCGTGCTCGGTGGCAAGGGCGCCGAGGAAATGATCTGATCCATCCTCGTGTAGGAGCGGCCTTGCGTCGCGAAAGGGCTGCGAAGCGGCCCCTGGATTTCAGCGTCGCAACCTGTATCGCCGGGTCCGCTCTGCGGCCCTTTCGCGACGCAAGGCCGCTCCTACACGGGGCCGCGTTGCTTGCAGATGGTTTTTGAGTACCTGAGAACATGTCCAGCAAAGAGCACCACCCCAGCGACCTGATTCGCGCCCGCGACCTCGAGGGCGTCGACGTCTGGGCGCTTCCCAGCTTCGACCCGCAGCCTGAGCCGCAACCCGAGCCTGAGCCGGAACCGGTAGCCATCGAGGAAGAAGTCGAGGAAGTGCCGCTGGAAGAAGTCCAGCCGCTGACCCTCGAAGAGCTCGAAGCGATTCGCCAGGAGGCCTACAACGAAGGCTTCGCCACCGGTGAGCGCGAGGGCTTTCACAGCACCCAGCTGAAGGTGCGCCAGGAGGCCGAACAGGCCCTGGCAGCCAAGCTGGGCAGCCTCGAGCAGTTGATGGCGAACCTGATGGAGCCCATTGCCGAACAGGACACGCAAATCGAGAAAACCCTGGTGCACCTGGTCGCGCACATGACCCGCCAGGTGATCGGCCGCGAGTTGCGCAATGACTCCAGCCAGATCACCCAGGTGCTGCGCGAAGCCCTCAAGCTGCTGCCGATGGGCGCCGACAACATCCGCATCCATCTCAACCCCCAGGATTTCGAACTGGCCAAGGCCCTGCGCGAACGCCATGAAGAAAACTGGCGCCTGCTTGAAGACGAAGCCCTGCTGCCGGGTGGCTGCCGCATCGAGACGGCGCACAGCCGCATCGACGCCAGCATGGAGACGCGTATCGAGAAGGCCGTGGCGCAGTTGTTCGACCAGCTTCACGACCATTCCCTGCACCCGGCGCCAGCGGATATGTCCATCGACCTGGACCACCCCGATGCGCCTTGATCGCACCAGTTTCGGCAAGCGCCTGGGCAGTTACGCCGAGGCGATCGAACTGCCGGCGCAACCCATCGTCGAAGGCCGCCTGCTGCGCATGGTCGGCCTCACCCTGGAGGCCGAAGGCCTGCGCGCCGCAGTGGGCAGCCGCTGCCTGGTGATCAACGACGACAGCTACCACCCGGTGCAGCTCGAAGCCGAAGTCATGGGCTTTTCCGGCACCAAGGTGTTCCTCATGCCGGTTGGCAGCATCGTCGGTATCGCCCCCGGCGCACGGGTGGTACCGCTGGATGACGGCGGCCGCCTGCCGATGGGCATGAGCATGCTCGGGCGGGTGCTGGACGGCGCCGGGCGCGCCCTCGATGGCAAAGGCGGCATGAAGGCCGAAGACTGGGTACCGATGGACGGCCCGGTCATCAACCCGCTCAACCGCGACCCCATCAGCGTGCCGCTGGATGTGGGCATTCGCAGCATCAATGGCCTGCTCACCGTCGGTCGCGGCCAGCGCCTGGGCCTGTTCGCCGGTACCGGCGTGGGTAAGTCGGTGTTGCTGGGCATGATGACGCGCTTCACCGAAGCCGAGATCATCGTCGTCGGGCTGATCGGCGAGCGGGGCCGCGAGGTGAAGGAATTCATCGAGCATATTCTCGGTGAAGAAGGCCTCAAGCGCTCGGTGGTGGTCGCATCGCCTGCCGATGATGCGCCGCTGATGCGCCTGCGTGCTGCCATGTATTGCACGCGTATCGCCGAGTACTTCCGCGACAAGGGCAAGAATGTGCTGTTGTTGATGGATTCGCTGACCCGTTTTGCCCAGGCCCAGCGTGAAATCGCCCTGGCCATCGGTGAGCCGCCGGCCACCCGCGGTTACCCGCCGTCGGTGTTCGCCAAGCTGCCCAAGCTGGTGGAGCGCGCCGGTAATGGCGAGGCCGGTGGCGGCTCGATCACCGCGTTCTACACGGTCTTGTCGGAAGGCGATGACCAGCAGGACCCAATCGCCGACTCGGCGCGGGGTGTGCTCGACGGCCACTTCGTGCTGTCGCGCCGCCTGGCCGAGGAAGGCCACTACCCGGCGATCGACATCGAAGCCTCGATCAGCCGGGTCATGCCTCAGGTGGTCGATAGCGACCATTTGCGCCAGGCGCAAAAATTCAAGCAACTGTGGTCGCGCCTGTCGCAGAGCCGCGACCTGATCAGCGTGGGTGCCTATGTGCCGGGTGGCGACCCGGAGACGGACCTGGCCATCGCCTTGCAATCGCGGCTGGTGGACTTTTTGCGCCAAGGCCTGGACGAGAACGTCGGCATGGCGCAGAGCCGCGAGCAGCTGGGGGCGATCTTCACGCCTCCGGCGGCGGGCTGATAGGCCATGGCGCTGCCTGGACGTGCTGCGCGCCTGGCGCCGGTGGTGACCATGGCCGAAGAGGCCGAGCGCAAGGCTGCCCAGCGCCTTGGGCACTTCCAGCTGCAGGTGGCCCAGGCGCAGGTCAAGCTGGCCGAGCTCGAGCGCTTTCGTGAAGACTACCAACTGCAGTGGATCAACCGCGGCGGGCAGGGCGTCGATGGCAACTGGCTGGTCAACTACCAGCGCTTCCTCGGGCAATTGGAAACGGCCATGACCCAGCAGCGCCAGAGCCTTACCTGGCACCAGAACAACCTGAACAACGCCCGCGGCGCCTGGCAACAGGCCTACTCCCGGGTGGAGGGGTTGCGCAAGTTGGTGCAACGTTATCTGGACGAAGCACGGCGGGCCGAAGACAAACGCGAACAGCGACTGCTCGACGAACTGTCCCAGCGCCTGCCGCGGCAAAGCCACTTTTAACTTGCACCGGCCTGCGCGCCGCTGGCGGGGCCGTGTGCTTGCCACCCATGCCATCGCCTGCTAAACCTTAGAAGAGTTGCATCCGCCATCATCGAAGGAATCGCTAGCATGGCAGTCGAAACTGATTTTTCGCAGGATGGGAAAAAGCTGACGATCAAGATCACAGGGCGCTTCGATTTCGGCAAGCATCAGGAGTTTCGTGATGCCTACGAGCGCCAGAACGACCAGCCTGACTCGGTGGTGGTCGACCTGAAGGACGCCACCTACCTCGATAGCTCCGCGCTCGGCATGCTGTTGCTATTGCGTGACCATGCAGGCGGCGACGAGGCCGACGTGAGCGTCATTCATGCCAGCTCCGACGTTCGCAAGATCCTCGCCATCTCCAATTTCGACAAACTGTTCGATATCAGTTGAGCCGTGTGATGGCTGCCGAACAGGCATTGACCGTGCTGGTTGCCGAAGACGGGGCGGCCGACCGCCTGCTGCTTGCGCAGATCGTCCGGCGCCAAGGGCACCAGGTGTTCACGGCCGAAAACGGCGAGCAGGCGGTGGCGCTGTTTGTCGAGCGGCGGCCGCAACTGGTACTGCTCGATGCGTTGATGCCGGTGATGGACGGGTTCGAGGCGGCTCGGCAGATCAAGGCCCTGGCCGGCGAAGCGCTGGTGCCGATCATTTTCCTGACCTCGCTGAACGAGGAAGACGCCCTGGTGCGCTGCCTGGAGGCTGGCGGCGATGATTTCATGGCCAAGCCTTACCGTGCGGTGATCCTCGCCGCCAAGATACGCGCCATGGACCGCCTGCGCCGGTTGCAGGCGACCGTGCTGGCCCAGCGCGACGAGATCACTCGCCACCATCAGTACTTGCTCAACGAGCAGCGGGTGGCCAAGGCCGTGTTCGACAAGGTGGCCCATGCCGGTTGCCTGGTCGCGCCCAATATCCGCTACCTGCAATCGCCCTATGCGCTGTTCAACGGTGACCTGCTGCTGGCAGCGTTCACGCCGTCTGGGGACATGCAGGTGCTACTGGGCGATTTCACCGGCCACGGCCTGCCTGCCGCCGTCGGCGCCATGCCCCTGGCCGAGGTGTTCTACGGCATGACGGCCAAGGGCTATGGCCTGGCGCAGACCCTGCGCGAGATGAACGCCAAGCTCAAGCGCATCCTGCCGGTGGACATGTTCTGCTGTGCGTTGATGCTCAACCTCAGCGTGCAGCGCGGTTCGGTGGAGGTGTGGAACGGCGGCATGCCTGACGGCTATCGCTTGTCGGCGGGCGGTGAGGTGCTGTCGGCGTTGGTCTCGCGCCATCTGCCGCTGGGCGTTCTTGCGCCCGAGCGCTTCGATGACAGCACCGAAGTGCTGCCGTTGGCGGCAGGGGAGCGCTTGCTGTTGTTGTCGGACGGGGTGCTCGACACGGCCGATGACCAAGAACGCTTGTTCGGCGTCGAGCGCCTGCATGAGGTGTTGGCCGGCAACCGAGACCCTGTGCGCCTGTTCGATGAGGTGATGCAGGCCCTTGAGCGTTTCGGTGGGCGGCCTCGGGACGACATCAGCTTGTGTGACATCCGCATGTTCACGGCGGATGAGCGGGTGCCGGCGCCAATGATCTACGCTGAACGCGGCCGGCCCAGCCCGCTCGACTGGTCGCTCGGCTTCGAACTGCGCGGCGAAAGCCTGAGGTGGTTCAACCCGGTGCCGTACCTGGTGCAACTGTTGCAAGAGATACACCCGCTGCGCTCGCGCACCGGCAGCCTGCACAGTGTGCTCAGCGAGCTGTTTTCCAATGCCTTGGAGCATGGGGTGCTGGGCCTGGATTCGCGGCTCAAGCGCGATGTTGAGGGCTTTGCCGACTACTATCGAGAGCGTGCCCGACGATTGGGGGCTTTGGCTGACGGCTTCGTGCGCATCGACCTCAAGGTTGAACCCCATGCCCAAGGCGGGCGTCTGATGATTGAGGTCCGTGACAGTGGCGCAGGGTTCGATGTACAGCAGGTATTGTCGCGGCCAGCGCAGGAGCAGTGTTTGAGTGGCCGGGGTGTGAACCTGGTGCGGCGGCTCGGCAGCGACGCTCAGTGGTGCGAAGGTGGCCGCTGTGCGCAGGTCGAGTTTGTCTGGTGAGTGCTTGGGGTGAGCGGTTTTGTAGAGGGCCACGCCCTGGCTCAGGCATAATCTGGCTTGATCAAGGAGTGAACAAGTGACTGAGATTCATATCGACCACAAGGTGCTCAGTGATCTGCGTGAGGTCATGGAGGATGGCTACCTGCATCTGGTGCAGACATTCCTGGATGACTCCGAGCGGCGCCTGAGCGAACTGCACGCCGCCAAGAGTGCCGACGAGCTGGGTTCGGCCGCGCATAGTTTCAAGGGCAGCAGCAGCAACATGGGGGCTGTCGCCCTGGCCGGTTTGTGTCAGCAACTGGAAGACCGCGTACGGCAGCCACCCTTGTATGGCATCGAGGACCTGATCAACCGCATCGACCTTGAATATGTGGAGGTTCGGCGCTTCTACCGCGGTGAGGAACACCGCATCTCGGCAGGCTGATGCACACTTGGCCTGAGTCTTGCCTGTCTTTGCCCGGATGATTACTCAGTTTCTGGCGCGGAGACCGCTCAATGCCTGTCGCACCCAATCCTTTGTTGCAAGCAAATGCCGTAGGCAAGTCGTCGCGAGCGGCTAGCTCGATGGCGGACAAGCCGTTACAGGCGCTGGGCGGCGCGGGCGGCGGCTTCGATCAGGTCATGGCCAAACAGAAAACCTTCGGGCAGGACGACAAGGTCGCCCAGGCCAAGCCCAAGGACAAGCCAGAGCCGGCGCAAGGCGGCAAAAAAGAGGCTGCCGACAAGCCAGCGGTTGCCGATGACGGCAACAAATTGCCAAGCGATGATCAGGCCGATACGGGGCTGAGCGACGCCAACCTGGTGGCCGGCCAGGTCACCGATGCGCAACCCGGTGCGCAATTGATTCAAGCCCAGGCCGAGGCGGTCGCGCCGGTGCTGCAAGCTGCCGCTGCGCAGTCGCTGGCGAGCGCCGCGCTGCCAGAAGAGGCGCCCGCCGAAGAAGCCTTCGACCCTGACGCCGACCCCTTGGCCAACCTGCCGACCTTGCGCCTGGCGCTGGAGCAGAGCGCTCAGGCCAAGGGCACCACCTCGGCACACGCTGTGGACCCTTCGCAGGCCCAGGGCGACGAGGCTAGCGTCAATACCTTGGCGAACCTGATCGACAACGCCGAGGGTGAGGCGGGCGAGCCGGGTGGCAAGGCCTTTGGCGCGCTGCTCGAAGATGGCTTGAAAGACACCAAGGCTGCCAGCAGCGACACGCGCATCGACGATTTTGCCGATCGCCTGGCCAGCCTGACCCAGGCGGCCACGGCGAAGACCGCCAATGCCGTGCCGGCGAATGCCAGCCCATTGCACCAGCCGCTGCCAATGAACCAGAGCGCCTGGACCGAGGGCCTGGTCAATCGGGTCATGTACTTGTCCAGCCAGAACCTCAAATCGGCGGATATCCAGTTGGAGCCGGCGGAGTTGGGGCGGCTGGACATTCGCGTCAATGTGGCGACGGACCAGTCGACCCAGGTGACGTTCATCAGCGGCCACGCCGGCGTGCGTGATGCGCTCGACAGCCAGCTGCACCGGCTGCGGGAGTTGTTTGCCCAGCAGGGCTTGGCGCAGCCGGATGTCAACGTTGCTGACCAGTCGCGGGGGCAGCAGCAACACCAGCAGGCGCAGGAGCAGGGCAGTAATCTGTCGGGGGTTGCGGCGCGGCAGGGCGTCGGGCAGGGCGGCGTAGAACAGGGCGAGAGTGCTGGCGCGGTTGAGCAGCAGGTGGTGATTGGCGACAGTGCGGTTGATTATTACGCGTGAGAGCAGGGTGCATGTCGTTAGGTTTTTAGCGCCTGTGAGATCGAGCGCCGCGCGGGCGGCGCTCGATCTCACAGGCGCTGCACATCCAACGACAAGCCCAACGACAAACCCCTCCGAACCTCATTCCATCCCCCTCCCCAAAACCTGGCATAACACTTGCTCAAGCCACGTCATCCTCCTGTGAACCCCCGATGGACGACGGATTATTGGCATGGCGAAAACCGAAGCAGTAAAAGACCCCGCCACAAAAGGCAAACTCAAGCTGATCCTGCTGTTGGTGCTGGGCCTGGTACTGGCAATCGGCCTTTCGGTGGGCGCCACCTGGTTCATCATGCACAAGAGCGAGCCGGCCCCCGCAGCCGACCCGGCCGCGGCCAACGCCAAGCCCGCGGCCCTCTACGAAGCCCTCACCCCAGCCTTCGTGGTCAATTTCAACCAGAACGGTCGCCAGCGCTACATGCAACTGAGCATCACCTTGCAAGGCCGCAACCAGGCCGACCTGGACGCCCTCAAGGTGCACATGCCGGTGATTCGCAACAACCTGGTGATGATGTTCTCCGGGCAAGGCTTCGATACCTTGGCCAGCAGCCCGGTCGGGCAGGAAATGCTGCGTCAGAAAGCCACCGCCGTGGTCCAGGAAGTCGCACAGAAGGAAGTCGGCAAGCCGGTCATCGACCAGTTGCTGTTCACCAATTTCGTATTGCAGTAGGAGTCCGCAATGGCCGTACAGGACCTGCTGTCCCAGGATGAAATCGATGCGCTGTTGCACGGTGTCGACGACGGTCTGGTGCAGACCGAAAGCGCTTCCGAGCCAGGCAGTATCAAAAGCTACGACCTGACCAGCCAGGATCGGATCGTGCGCGGTCGCATGCCGACCCTGGAAATGATCAACGAGCGCTTTGCCCGCTACACCCGCATCAGCATGTTCAACCTGCTGCGCCGCTCCGCCGACGTGGCGGTGGGCGGCGTGCAGGTGATGAAGTTCGGCGAGTACGTGCATTCGCTGTATGTGCCGACCAGCCTCAACCTGGTCAAGATCAAGCCGCTGCGTGGCACTTCGCTGTTCATCCTCGACGCCAAGCTGGTGTTCAAGCTGGTGGACAACTTCTTCGGGGGTGACGGCCGTCACGCCAAGATCGAAGGCCGTGAGTTCACCCCGACCGAGCTGCGGGTGGTGCGCATGGTCCTTGACCAGTGCTTCGTCGACCTCAAGGAAGCCTGGCAGGCGATCATGCCGGTCAACTTCGAGTACATGAACTCTGAGGTCAACCCGGCCATGGCCAACATCGTCGGTCCCAGTGAGGCGGTGGTGGTGTCGACCTTCCACATCGAGCTGGACGGCGGTGGCGGCGACCTGCACGTGACCATGCCGTACTCGATGATCGAGCCGGTGCGCGAGATGCTCGATGCCGGCTTCCAGTCTGACCTGGACGACCAGGACGAGCGCTGGGTCAAGGCCCTGCGCGAGGACGTGCTGGACGTTGCCGTGCCCTTGACCGCCACCGTCGCCCGCCGCCAGCTGAAGCTGCGCGACATCCTGCACATGCAGCCGGGCGATGTGATCCCGGTGGAGCTGCCCGAACACCTGGTGTTGCGCGCCAACGGCGTGCCGTCGTTCAAGGCGCGCCTGGGCTCGCACAAGGGCAACCTGGCGCTGCAGATCATCGACCCGATCGAACGCCGCTGACGGCGTGCCGGTCGCTCACTACGAATTGAATGCCTGTCGAGGAAATCATGGCTAACGAAAACGAGATCACCTCCCCAGAGGATCAGGCCCTGGCCGACGAATGGGCCGCGGCGCTGGAGGAAACCGGTGACGCCGGCCAAGCCGATATCGATGCGCTGCTGGGCGGTGACACCGGCAACAGCGGCGCGGGCCGCCTGCCGATGGAAGAGTTCGCCAGCTCGCCGCGGCCGAACGAAAATGTCAGCCTGGAAGGCCCCAACCTGGACGTGATCCTGGATATCCCGGTGAACATTTCCATGGAAGTGGGCAGCACCGAGATCAACATCCGCAACCTGCTGCAGCTCAACCAGGGTTCGGTGATCGAGCTCGATCGCCTGGCCGGTGAGCCGCTCGACGTGCTGGTCAACGGCACCTTGATCGCCCATGGCGAAGTGGTGGTGGTCAACGAGAAGTTCGGCATCCGCCTGACCGACGTGATCAGCCCTAGCGAACGTATCAAGAAGCTGCGCTGAGTGAAGGGCTCGATGCGCGCCAGCGCCGCCTTTGCCGGGCTGTTCGCCAGCCAGTTGGCCTGTGCGGCGGCCAGCCCTGCGGCGACCACCGCCGCCGCACCCGGCAGCCTGAGTGGGCAACTGGCGCAGATGGTCTTTGGCCTGCTGCTGGTGGTGGGCCTGATCTTCTTCCTGGCCTGGTTGTTGCGCCGTATGCAAGGCACGGCGGTCAAGGGTGGGCAGGTGATCGAGATCGTCGGCAGCCGGGCCATCGGCCCGCGTGACCGGCTGTTGCTGGTGCAGGTCGGCAAGGAGCAGATCCTGATCGGCCATACCCCAGGCAGTATCGAGGCTTTGCATGTGCTGGCCGAACCCGTGGAAGTGCCCGCCACTGCTCGTCAGGCGACGCCGGAGTTCGCCCAGCGGCTGATGGAGCTGATGGGCAAGGACCCTAAGGACAACAAGTGATGATCGGCGTGCTGCGCATGATGTTGACTCTGGCGCTGCTGCTGGCCGCGCCGTTGGCCCTGGCCGCCGACCCGCTGTCGATCCCGGCCATTACCCTGTCCAATGGGGCGGACGGGCAGCAGGAGTATTCGGTCAGCCTGCAGATCCTGCTGATCATGACGGCGCTGAGTTTCATCCCGGCGTTCGTCATCCTGATGACCAGCTTCACCCGCATCATCATCGTCTTCTCGATTTTGCGTCAGGCCCTGGGTTTGCAGCAGACGCCTTCGAACCAGATCCTGACCGGCATGGCGCTGTTCTTGACCATGTTCATCATGGCGCCGGTGTTCGACCGGGTGAACCAGGATGCCCTGCAGCCGTACCTGAAGGAACAGATGACCGCCCAGCAGGCCATCGACAAAGCCCAGGGGCCACTCAAGGACTTCATGCTGGCGCAAACCCGGCAGAGCGACCTGGACCTGTTCATGCGCCTGTCCAAGCGCACCGACATCGCCGGCCCCGACCAGGTGCCGCTGACCATCCTGGTACCGGCCTTCGTCACCTCAGAGCTCAAGACCGCGTTCCAGATCGGTTTCATGATCTTCATCCCGTTCCTGATCATCGACATGGTGGTCGCCAGCGTGCTGATGGCGATGGGTATGATGATGCTGTCACCGCTGATCATTTCGCTGCCGTTCAAGATCATGCTGTTCGTCCTGGTCGATGGCTGGGCGCTGATCATGGGCACCCTGGCCAGTAGTTTCGGCGGCGTCTGACGCTGCCAAGGAGAGCCACGCATGACCCCTGAAGTTGCTGTCGACCTGTTCCGCGATGCCCTCTGGATGACCACGCTGATGGTCGCCATCCTGGTGGTGCCGAGCCTGCTGGTGGGCCTGATGGTGGCGATGTTCCAGGCTGCCACGCAGATCAACGAACAGACCCTGAGCTTTCTGCCGCGCCTGCTGGTGATGCTGGTTACGCTGATCGTCGCCGGGCCGTGGTTAGTGCAGAAGTTCATGGAGTACATCACCACCCTCTACACCAGCATCCCGCAGCTGATCGGTTGACACGGCCATGCTGGAGCTGACCGACGCGCAGATCGGCACCTGGGTCGCCACCTTCATCCTGCCGTTGTTCCGGGTGACGGCGGTGCTGATGACCATGCCGATCTTCGGCACGCGCATGCTGCCGGCGCGGGTGCGCCTGTACGTGGCGGTGGCCATCACCGTGGTGATCGTACCGGCGCTGCCGCCGTTGCCCGAATTCGACCCGTTGAGCCTGCAGGGGCTGCTGCTGTGTGGTGAGCAGGTCATCGTCGGGGCGTTGTTCGGTTTCTCGTTGCAGTTGCTGTTCCAGGCCTTCGTCATCGCCGGCCAGATCGTCGCGGTGCAGATGGGCATGGCCTTCGCCTCGATGGTCGACCCGGCCAACGGTGTCAACGTCACGGTGATCAGCCAGTTCATGACCATGCTGATCAGCGTGCTGTTCCTGTTGATGAACGGGCACCTGGTAGTGTTCGAGGTGCTCACCGAAAGCTTCACCACCTTGCCGGTGGGCAACGCGCTGGTGGTCAATCAGTTCTGGGAAATGGCCGGGCGCCTGGGCTGGGTGTTTGGCGCCGGGCTATTGCTGATCTTGCCGGTGATCGCAGCCTTGCTGGTGGTGAACATCGCCTTTGGCGTGATGACGAGGGCGGCGCCGCAGTTGAACATCTTCTCTATCGGCTTCCCGCTGACCCTGGTCATGGGCATGGGGATTTTCTGGATAGGCCTGGCCGATATTCTTTCCCACTACCAGGCATTGGCCAGCGATGCGCTGCAATGGCTGCGTGATCTGGCGAGGGCGCGCTGAGCATGGCTGAAAGCGAGAGCGGTCAGGACAAAACAGAAGACCCCACCGAAAAGCGCAAACGCGACGCGCGTGAAAAAGGCGAGGTTGCCCGCTCCAAGGAGCTGAACACCGTGGCGGTGACCCTGGCCGGTGCCGGTGGCCTGCTGATGTTTGGCGGGCACCTGGCCGAGACGCTGCTGAACCTGATGCGCATGAACTTCAGCCTGACCCGCGAGATCATCGTCGACGAGCGGTCGATGGGCGCATTCCTGCTGGCCTCCGGCAAGATGGCGATCTGGGCGGTGCAGCCGGTGCTGATTTTGCTGTTCGTGATCTCGTTCGTTGCCCCGATCGCGCTGGGCGGTTTTGTATTTTCCGGCAGCCTGCTACAGCCGAAATTCAGCCGTATGAGCCCGCTGTCGGGGATCAAACGGATGTTCTCGATGAATTCCCTGACCGAATTGCTCAAGGCACTGGTCAAGTTCTTCGCGATCCTGATTGTGGCGGTGGTGGTGCTGGTCAGTGACCGCCAGGCGTTGTTGTCGATTGCCAACGAGCCGCTGGAGCAGGCGATCATCCACAGTTTGCAGGTGGTGGGTTGGAGTGCGTTGTGGATGTCGGCGGGGTTGCTGTTGATCGCGGCAGCGGACGTGCCGTTCCAGCTGTGGCAGACGCACAAGAAAATGAAGATGACCAAGCAGGAAGTGCGTGACGAGTACAAGGACTCGGAGGGCAAGCCTGAGGTCAAGCAGCGTATTCGCCAGTTGCAGCGCGAAGCATCGCAACGGCGCATGATGGCCGCGGTGCCGCAGGCGGACGTGATCATCACGAACCCGACGCACTATGCGGTGGCGCTGCAATACGACCCGGAGAAGGGCGGGGCGGCGCCGCTGTTGCTGGCCAAGGGTACTGATTTCATGGCATTGAAAATTCGCGAAATCGGCGTTGCGCACAAGGTGCAGATTCTTGAGTCGCCGGCGCTGGCGCGGGCGATCTATTACTCCACCGAGCTTGAGCATGAGATCCCGGCGGGGTTGTACCTGGCGGTGGCGCAGGTGCTGGCGTATGTGTTCCAGATACGTCAGTACCGGTCGGGCAAGGGCAAGCGGCCGGAGCCTTTGAAAGACGATTTGCCGATTCCGCCGGATTTGCGGCGTGATGGCTGACAGGCGCCAGGCGATGGGGTTTTGGCGCCTGTGAGATCGAGCGCCGCCCGCGCGGCGCATCGCGACGCAAGGCCGCTCCTACGTTTGTTTCGGGCCAGTGAGGTCTGTGGCATTTGCGCGCGACCGCCTTGTTAGTACGACGCGATATTTAGGCGGGCGCCAAAGGGTCGCACGCCAATACCCCAGGAATAACTGGCCCGAAACAAATGTAGGAGCGGCCTTGCGTCGCGATGCGCCGCGCGGGCGGCGCTCGATCTAACTGCATTCGAAAATCCCACGGCATACATCCAAATCCCCGGCGTACATCCAAATAGCAAAGTTGGAAGGCTTCTTGCAGAGCCACGCCCAGGCGCCCCCTGGGCGTCAAAGTTTTGCATCAAGAGGACTCGCGGTGGATCGCACTCAGTTAATCAGCAACGCCCGCCACAACCTGGCCGGTCTCGGTCGGGGCAACCTGGGCGTGCCGTTGTTGCTGCTGGTGATGTTGGCAATGATGATGTTGCCGATACCGCCGTTCTTGCTCGACGTGTTCTTCACCTTCAACATCGCCCTGTCGATCGTGGTGCTGCTGGTCTGCGTGTACGCCCTGCGCCCGCTCGACTTCGCCGCATTCCCCACCATCCTGCTGGTGGCGACCTTGCTGCGCCTGGCGCTGAACGTGGCGTCCACCCGGGTGGTCATGCTCCATGGTCAGGAGGGCCACGGCGCCGCAGGCAAGGTGATCCAGGCCTTCGGTGAAGTGGTCATCGGCGGCAATTACGTGGTCGGTGCGGTGGTGTTTGCCATCCTCATGATCATCAACTTCGTGGTGGTCACCAAGGGCGCCGGGCGTATTTCCGAGGTAAGCGCACGCTTTACCCTCGATGCGATGCCGGGCAAACAGATGGCCATCGACGCCGACCTCAACGCTGGCCTGATCGACCAGGCCCAGGCCAAGGCGCGCCGTACCGAGGTGGCCCAGGAGGCCGAGTTCTACGGCTCGATGGACGGTGCCAGCAAGTTCGTGCGCGGCGATGCCATCGCCGGCCTGTTGATCCTGTTCATCAACCTCATCGGCGGCATGCTCATCGGCATGCTCCAGCACGGCATGCCGTTCAGCGAAGCCGGCAAGGTGTATGCCCTGCTGACCATCGGTGACGGTTTGGTGGCGCAATTGCCATCACTGCTGTTGTCCACCGCCGCAGCCATCATGGTCACCCGCGCCTCGGGCTCGGAAGACATGGGCAAGCTGATCAACCGGCAGATGTTCGATTCGCCAAAGGCGCTGGCGGTGTCCGGCGGCCTGATGATCGTCATGGGCCTGGTGCCGGGCATGCCGCACGTGGCTTTCCTCAGCCTCGGCCTGATGGCCTGCGGCGGCGCCTACCTGGTGTGGAAGAAACAGCAGCAGGTCAAGGCCAAGGCCCAGGCAGAGGTGCAGCGCCAGCAGGACCTGCTGCCCTCGCCGCAGCGTGCGCTGGAAACCAAGGAGCTGGGCTGGGACGACGTTACCCCGATCGACATGATCGGCCTGGAAGTGGGCTATCGGCTGATCCCGCTGGTCGACCGCAACCAAGGTGGCCAGTTGCTGGCGCGGATCAAGGGCGTGCGCAAGAAGCTGTCCCAGGACCTGGGCTTCCTCATGCCCACCGTGCACATTCGCGACAACCTCGACCTGCAGCCCAGTGCCTACCGCCTGACCTTGATGGGGGTGATTCTGGCCGAAGCGGAGATCTACCCGGACCGCGAGCTGGCGATCAACCCTGGCCAGGTATTTGGCACCCTCAACGGCATTGCCGCGCGCGACCCCGCGTTTGGCCTGGAGGCGGTGTGGATCGACGTTGGCCAGCGCTCCCAGGCGCAGTCGCTGGGCTACACCGTGGTGGACGCCAGTACCGTGGTGGCCACCCACCTCAACCAGATCCTGCAAAAGCACTGTCACGAACTGATCGGCCACGAAGAGGTCCAGCAACTGCTGCAGGTGCTGGGCAAGGCTTCGCCTAAACTTGCAGAAGAGCTGGTGCCGGGTGTCATTTCCTTGTCGGGCTTGCTCAAGGTCTTGCAGGCGTTGTTGTCCGAGCAGGTGCCGGTGCGCGACATCCGCAGCATCGCCGAGGCTATCGCCAACAACGCCGGCAAGAGTCAAGATACCGCCGCGCTGGTCGCGGCGGTGCGCGTCGGATTGTGTCGCGCCATCGTGCAAAGCATTGTCGGCGTTGAGTCGGAGCTGCCGGTGATTACCCTGGAGCCAAGGTTGGAACAGATTTTGCTCAATAGTCTGCAAAGGGCCGGGCAGGGTCAGGAAGACGGTGTTCTTCTGGAACCGAGCATGGCCGAAAAGCTGCAGCGTTCGCTGATTGACGCGGCCCAGCGCCAAGAGATGCAGGGCCAGCCGGCCATTCTTCTGGTCGCCGGCCCGATCCGCGCCATGCTGTCGCGCTTCGGTCGCCTGGCTGTACCGAATTTGCATGTTCTGGCGTATCAGGAAATACCTGACAACAAGCAAGTCACCATCGTTGCCACCGTGGGCCCTAACGGCTGAGGTAGTGGATAATGCAAGTTAAGCGATTTTTCGCCGCCGATATGCGTCAGGCCATGAAGCTGGTCCGGGATGAGCTTGGCTCCGATGCCGCCATCATCGGTAACCGCCGCATTGCCGGTGGTGTCGAATTGACGGCGGCGCTGGACTACAAGCTGTCCGCACTGGCCCCGCGCGTACCCAACGCCGAGCTTGAAGAAGAGCTGCGCAAGACCCACACGCGTATCGCCACGGCCCAGGCCGAACTGGACCAGCGCAGCGACAGCAGCGACAACAACCGCCAATTGTTCGCCGGGCAGTCGCTGACCGCCTCGGAACCCTTGGTCGAGCCGCACGTGGATGCGCCGGCGCCTGCCGCTGCACCCAGCCCGGCGCCGGTCGACCCACGGCTGTTCGATGCCATGCGCTCGGAGCTGTCGGGCCTGCGCGAGCTGCTAGAAGTGCAACTCGGCTCGCTGGCCTGGAGCCAGCTGCAAGGCAGCAAGCCCCAGCAAGCCAACCTCTGGCGCCGCCTGCAGCGCATCGGCCTGTCCGGCCCGATTGCCCGCGAGCTGCTCGAACTCACCACCGAGATCGAAGAGCCGCGCCAGGCCTGGCGCATGCTGCTGGCGCACCTGGCGCGGATGATCGAGATTCCCGAGGTCGAGCCGATCGAAGAGGGCGGGGTGATCGCCATGGTCGGCCCGGCCGGCATGGGCAAGACCACCACCCTGGCCAAGCTGGCCGCGCGTTACGTGCTCAAGTACGGCGCCCCGCAGCTGGCGTTGGTGAGCATGGACAGCTTCCGCATCGGTGCCCAAGAGCAGCTCAAGACCCTGGGGCGTATCCTCAACGTGCCGGTGACCTACGTCGACCCGGGCCAGTCGCTGGCCCAAGCGCTGGAGCCGCTGCTGCGCAAACGCGTGGTGCTGATCGATACCGCCGGCCTGCAGGCCAGCGACCCGGCCCTGCGCATGCAGCTCGAAACCCTGGCGAGCCGCGGCATCGCCTCGAAGAACTACCTGGTGCTGGCAACCACCAGCCAGAAGCAGGTGCTGACGGCCGCCTACCACAGCTACAAGCGGTGTGGCCTGGCCGGTTGCATCCTGACCAAACTCGATGAAACGGCAAGCCTCGGCGATGTGCTGAGCCTTGCGATCAGTCATGAATTGCCGGTGGCCTACCTGACCGATGGGCCACGTATTCCTGACGATTTGCACTTGCCACGGGCGCACCAACTGGTAACGCGCGCGGTCAATGTGCAACAGCAGGATGAGCCCAGCGAAGAGGCCATGGCCGACATGTTCGCTGATCTCTACCACAACCCACGGCGAGCGGGTTGATGATGAAGCGTGTGCAAAGTAGCTATGCCAAGGGGCACGCAGAATTGCCTCACGTGTGGCCTGAGTCCCAGCGAGACAAGGTAAAGAACAGACATGGGTAGCATGCATCCCGTACAGGTGATCGCCGTGACCGGTGGCAAAGGTGGCGTCGGCAAAACTAACGTTTCAGTGAACCTGTCTCTGGCGCTGGCCGAGCTTGGCCGCAGGGTCATGTTGCTGGACGCCGACCTGGGCCTGGCCAATGTCGACGTATTGCTTGGGCTTACCCCCAAACGCACCCTGGCCGATGTCATCGAAGGGCGCTGCGAGCTGCGCGATGTGATGCTGCAGGGGCCGGGCGGAGTGCGCATCGTGCCGGCGGCCTCCGGCACCCAGAGTATGGTGCACCTGGCGCCGGCCCAGCACGCCGGCCTGATCCAGGCCTTCAGCGATGTCGGCGACAACCTCGACGTGCTGGTGATCGACACCGCTGCAGGTATTGGTGATTCGGTGGTCAGCTTCGTTCGCGCGGCCCAGGAAGTGCTGCTGGTGGTCTGCGACGAGCCCACCTCGATCACCGACGCCTATGCGCTGATCAAGCTGCTCAACCGCGATTACGGCATGAACCGCTTCCGCGTGCTGGCCAACATGGCCCAGAGCCCGCAGGAAGGGCGCAACCTCTTCGCCAAGTTGACCAAGGTCACCGACCGCTTCCTCGACGTGGCCCTGCAGTATGTCGGCGCCGTGCCGTACGACGAGTGCGTGCGCAAGGCGGTGCAGAAGCAGCGGGCAGTTTACGAAGCGTTCCCGCGCTCCAAGTGCGCGCTGGCCTTCAAGGCCATTGCGCAGAAGGTCGACAGCTGGCCGTTGCCGGCCAACCCGCGCGGGCACCTGGAGTTCTTCGTCGAGCGTCTGGTGCAGCCCACCAGCGCAGGACCGGTACTATGAGTGCGAGCGGCTTCAAGATGTACAGCAGGGCGTCGAAAGACGCCCAGTACGAGCTGATCGAACGCTACGCCCCGCTGGTCAAGCGCATTGCCTACCACCTGCTGGCGCGGCTGCCGGCCAACGTCCAGGTCGAAGACCTGATCCAGGCCGGCATGATCGGCCTGCTGGAAGTGGCCAACAAGTACGACGCCAGCAAGGGCGCCAGCTTCGAAACCTACGCCGGTATCCGCATCCGCGGCGCGATGCTCGATGAGGTGCGCAAAGGCGATTGGGCACCGCGTTCGGTGCACCGCAACACACGCATGGTCAGTGACGCAATGCGCGCTGTTGAAGCAAGAACCGGTCGCGACGCTAAAGATCACGAGGTTGCGGCCGAACTCCAATTGAGTCTCGACGATTACTACGGGATTTTGAACGATACCTTGGGCAGCCGGCTGTTCAGCTTCGACGACCTGTTGCAGGACGGCGAGCACGAAGGGCTGCACGAGGACGGCGCCAGTGGCCAGGTCGAGCCGTCGCGCGATCTTGAAGACGAGCGCTTCCAGGCTGCCCTGACCGATGCCATTGCCAACCTGCCAGAGCGCGAGCGGCTGGTGCTGGCGCTGTACTACGACGAAGAGCTGAACCTCAAGGAAATCGGTGAGGTGCTGGGGGTCAGCGAGTCGCGCGTAAGCCAGCTGCACAGCCAGTGCGCCGCACGTTTGCGCAGCCGTCTGGGTGAATGGCGGGCGCGCTGAGTGCCAACCGTTCGCCTTTGAAGACGCTGCAGTCGTTTCACGTTGTGCCGAATTGAATGAATGCGTGCTCGGGGGCCGAGCGCGTTTGAGACTGCTTGGAGGTCTAATTGGACAAGAACATGAAAATCCTCATCGTTGACGACTTTTCGACGATGCGGCGGATCATCAAGAACCTGCTACGTGATCTGGGCTTCACCAATACCGAAGAAGCCGATGACGGCACCACGGCGTTGCCGATGCTGGAAAACGGCCACTACGACTTCCTGGTGACCGACTGGAACATGCCGGGCATGTCCGGTATCGACCTGCTGCGTAAAGTCCGCGCCAGCGAGAAGCTGAAAACCATGCCGGTACTGATGGTGACCGCCGAAGCCAAGCGCGACCAGATCATCGAAGCGGCCCAGGCCGGCGTCAATGGTTACGTGGTCAAGCCGTTCACCGCTCAGGTGCTCAAAGAAAAGATCGAGAAGATCTTCGAACGCGTCAACGGCTGAGTCACGTCAGGGGGCGCGCCATGGATTCATCACAAACGTCTTTGGGGGAGTTCGAAACGACCCTGAAGAAACATGCCCAGGAATTGGTCGAGAGCCTGGAGCGGGGTCGCTTCGGCGAGGCGGTGCAGCTGATTCATCAGCTGAACCAGACCCGCGACCGTGGCCTGTACCAGGAAGTCGGCAAGCTGACCCGAGAGCTGCACAGCGCCATCGTCAGCTTCCAGATCGACCCGAACATGCCGCAGGCCGAGGAAGTCTCGCAGATCACCGACGCCACCGAGCGCCTGTCCTATGTGGTCAAGTTGACCGAGGGTGCGGCCAACCGCACCATGGACCTGGTCGAGGAAAGCACGCCGGTACTCAACGACCTGGCGGGTGAGGCCAAGGCCCTGAGCGTGGACTGGCAGCGCTTCATGCGCCGCGAAGTCGCTGCGCCAGAATTCCGTGACCTGGTCAAACGGGTCGACAGTTTCCTGACGCACAGTGCCGAAGGCAACCGCAAGGTTTCCGGCCACCTCAACGACATTCTGCTGGCTCAGGACTACCAAGACCTGACCGGCCAGGTGATCAAGCGGGTCACCGCGTTGGTCACCGAGGTGGAAAGCAACCTGCTCAAGCTCGTGCTGATGGCCAGTCAGGTCGACCGTTTTGCCGGCATCGAACATGACCACCAGCAGCTTCGCGCTGAAAAAGATCAAGAAAAACATCCGACTCGGGGTGAAGGTCCGCAGATTCATGCCGATAAGCGTGAAGACGTCGTGTCCGGTCAGGACGATGTCGATGATCTGCTGTCCAGTCTGGGTTTTTAAGGAGCACGTTTAATGAGCTTCGGCGCCGATGAAGAAATCCTTCAGGATTTCCTGGTAGAAGCCGGCGAAATTCTTGAGCAACTGTCCGAGCAATTGGTCGAGCTGGAAAGCCGACCGGATGATGCCGACCTGCTCAATGCCATTTTTCGCGGTTTCCACACTGTAAAAGGGGGCGCCGGCTTCCTCCAGCTCAACGAGCTGGTGGAGTGCTGCCATATCGCCGAGAACGTGTTCGACATCCTGCGCAAAGGTGAGCGCCGGGTCGACGCCGAGTTGATGGACGTGGTGCTCGAAGCGCTGGACACGGTCAACAATATGTTTGGCCAGGTCCGCGAGCGCAGCGAAGTCATCCCGGCCACCCCGGAGCTGCTGGCCGCGTTGTCGCGCCTGGCCGAGCCTGCCGCTGCTGACGAAGTCGCCGCTGCCGAGCCTGCGGCCGCTGAACCGCTGGCCGCGGCGCCTGCCGAAGAGCCGGACATCACCGACAGCGAATTCGAGCAGTTGCTCGACTCGCTTGACGCGGTCAAGGCCCAGGCCGCTGCCGATGAGCAGTTGCAAGGCGAGAGCATCAGCGGTGCCAGTGACGAGATCACCGACGCCGAGTTCGAATCGCTGCTCGACCAGTTGCATGGCAAAGGCCAGTTCAGCGCCGAAGTCGTCGCTGAGCCAGTGGCCAGCGCCCCGGCGCCGGTCAGCGACGAAATCACCGATGAAGAGTTCGAGTCGTTGCTCGATCAACTGCATGGCAAGGGCACGTTCCAGGCCGACGCCTTGCCCGCCGCCGCTGCAGTTGCGCCCGTGAGCACTGCACCGGCCGCCACGGCCAGTGACGCTATCAGCGAGCACGAATTCGAAGCCTTGCTCGACCAGTTGCACGGCAAGGGCAAGTTCTCTGGCGACGCCGTCGCGGTCGAAGCGCCTGTCGCTGCCAAGGTCGAAAGCAAGCCAGTGGCCAAGCCCGCACCGGCGCCTGTCAGCAAGCCTGCGCCTGCACCACGGGCGCCGGCCCCTGCGGCAGAAAAGCATGCCGTCAGCGAGGCCGAAACCACCGTGCGCGTCGACACCGCGCGCCTGGACGAGATCATGAACATGGTCGGCGAACTGGTGCTGGTGCGTAACCGCTTGGTCCGCCTGGGCCTGAACAGCGGCGACGAGGCCATGTCCAAGGCCGTGTCGAACCTCGACGTGGTCACCGCCGACCTGCAGACCGCGGTCATGAAGACCCGCATGCAGCCGATCAAGAAAGTCTTCGGCCGCTTCCCGCGTCTGGTTCGCGACCTGGCCCGCCAGCTCAAGAAAGAGATCAACCTGGAGCTGGTCGGTGAAGAGACCGACCTCGACAAGAACCTCGTCGAGGCCCTGGCTGACCCGCTGGTGCACTTGGTGCGCAACGCGGTCGACCATGGCGTGGAAATGCCCGACGAGCGTGAAGCGTCCGGCAAGGCGCGGACCGGCCGGGTGGTGTTGTCAGCCGAGCAGGAAGGCGACCATATCCTGCTGTCGATCTCCGATGACGGCAAGGGCATGGACCCCAACATCCTGCGCGCCAAGGCCGTGGAGAAGGGCTTGATGGACAAGGACGCCGCTGAGCGTCTGAGCGAGTCGGACTGCTACAACCTGATCTTCGCCCCGGGCTTCTCGACCAAGACCGAGATTTCCGACGTGTCCGGCCGTGGTGTCGGCATGGATGTGGTGAAGACCAAGATTTCCCAGCTCAATGGCTCGATCAACATCTACTCGGCCAAGGGCCAGGGATCGAAGATCGTCATCAAGGTGCCGCTGACCCTGGCGATCATGCCGACCCTGATGGTGATGCTGGCCAACCAGGCCTTCGCCTTCCCGCTGGTCAACGTCAACGAGATCTTCCACCTCGACCTGTCGCGCACCAATGTGGTCGATGGCCAGGAAGTGGTGATCGTGCGCGACAAGGCGCTGCCACTGTTCTACCTCAAGCGCTGGCTGGTGCAGGGCCAGGTGCACGAAGAGCAGCATGAGGGCCACGTGGTGATCCTCTCGGTTGGTACCCAACGCATTGGCTTTGTCGTCGATCAACTGGTGGGCCAGGAAGAAGTGGTAATCAAGCCGCTGGGCAAGATGCTGCAGGGCACGCCGGGTATGTCCGGGGCCACTATCACCGGCGACGGTCGCATCGCGTTGATCCTCGACGTCCCGAGCATGCTCAAGCGTTACGCCGCGCGGCGTATTTGATTTCGGTGGCGCACCCTGGCGGGTTGCGCCGCCTAATGGAGTGTTTATGGCAGTCAAGGTCCTGGTGGTGGATGATTCCGGTTTCTTCCGCCGCCGCGTCTCGGAAATCCTCTCGGCGGACCCGACGATCCAGGTAGTGGGTACCGCGACCAATGGCAAGGAAGCAATCGACCAGGCGCTGGCGCTCAAGCCCGATGTCATCACCATGGACTACGAGATGCCCATGATGGATGGCATCACGGCGGTGCGGCACATCATGCAGCGCTGCCCGACGCCGGTACTGATGTTCTCTTCGCTGACCCACGAAGGTGCCCGGGTGACCCTGGACGCACTGGATGCCGGTGCGGTGGATTACCTGCCGAAGAACTTCGAGGACATCTCGCGCAACCCGGAGAAGGTCAAGCAACTGCTGTGCGAGAAGGTGCACACCCTGTCGCGCAGCAACCGCCGTTTCGGCAGCTACAGCCCCGCGCCAGCCGCCGCACCGGCCGCCGCGAGCAGCGCTGCGCCAACCAGCAGCTTCGCCAGCCCCGCACCGGTGCGCACTGCTGCGCCGGTGCGCGCGGCGGCAGCGCCAGCGGCACATGCCCCGGCACCCAAGCGCAAACCCTACAAACTGGTGGCCATCGGTACCTCCACGGGTGGCCCGGTGGCGCTGCAGCGGGTACTGACGCAACTGCCTGCCAACTTCCCGGCGCCGATCGTGCTGATCCAGCACATGCCGGCGGCCTTTACCAAGGCCTTTGCCGAGCGCCTGGACAAGCTGTGCAAGATCAGCGTGAAGGAAGCCGAGGACGGTGACGTGCTGCGCCCAGGCCTGGCGCTGCTGGCCCCAGGTGGCAAGCAGATGATGATCGATGGCCGCGGCACGGTGAAGATCCTGCCCGGCGACGAGCGCCTGAACTACAAGCCGTGCGTGGACATCACTTTCGGCTCGGCGGCCAAGTCGTACGGCGACAAGGTGCTGTCGGTGGTGCTGACCGGCATGGGCGCCGATGGTCGTGAAGGCGCGCGCCTGCTCAAGCAGGGTGGCAGTACCGTGTGGGCCCAGGATGAAGCCAGCTGCGTGATCTATGGCATGCCCATGGCCATCGTCAAGGCTAACCTGGCCGACGCGGTGTACAGCCTGGACGAGATCGGCAAGCACCTGGTCGAGGCCTGCGTCTGATGGATGTACTAAGCCTGATTGGCCTGATCCTGGCGTTCGTCGCGATTGTCGGCGGCAACTTCCTCGAAGGCGGGCATGTCGGCGCGCTGATCAACGGCCCGGCGGGTTTGATCGTGTTGGGCGGTACCTTGGCGGCGGCCTTGCTGCAGTCGCCATTGCCGGCTTTCAAGCGGGCCTTGCAGATCCTGCGCTGGATCCTCTTTCCGCCCCGCGTCGACCTGGCCGGTGGTATCGATCGGGTGGTCAGCTGGAGCCTGACGGCGCGCAAGGAAGGCCTACTGGGCCTGGAAGGGGTGGCCGATGCCGAGCCCGACCCGTATGCGCGCAAGGGCTTGCAACTGCTGGTCGACGGCGCCGAGCCAGAAGCCATCCGCAGCATCCTTGAAGTCGACTTCCTGACCCAGGAGGGCCGTGATATCCAGGCTGCCAAGGTGTTCGAGAGCATGGGCGGCTATGCGCCAACCATCGGCATCATCGGTGCGGTCATGGGCCTGATCCATGTCATGGGCAACCTGGCCGACCCGTCGCAGTTGGGTAACGGCATCGCCGTGGCGTTCGTCGCCACCATCTACGGTGTGGCCAGCGCCAACCTGATCCTGTTGCCGATCGCCAACAAGCTCAAGGCCATCGTCATGCGCCAGTCGCGCTACCGCGAGATGCTGCTCGAGGGCCTGTTGTCGATTGCCGAGGGTGAGAACCCGCGCTCGATCGAACTGAAGCTGCAAGGCTTCATGGAGTAACCCATGCGTCGCCGTCGTCATACCGAGGAACACGAGAATCACGAACGCTGGCTGGTGTCGTACGCCGACTTCATCACCTTGCTGTTCGCGTTTTTCGTGGTCATGTATTCGATTTCCTCGATCAACGAGGGCAAGTACAAGGTCATCTCGCAGGCCTTGATCGGGGTGTTCAACGACCCTGAACGGAGCATGAAGCCGATCCCGGTCGGGGATGAGCAACCCCTGAGCGTGCGCCCGGCCGAGCCTTTGGTGAGGGAAAGCGAGCAGACCGAGGCGGGCCTTGCGCAAACCAATGTCGACCCGCTGAAGACCATCAGTGACGATGTGCGCGACGCCTTTGGCGACCTGATCAAGACCGACCAGATGACCGTACGCGGCAATGAGCTGTGGATCGAAATCGAGCTCAACTCCTCGCTGCTGTTCGGCAGCGGCGATGCCATGCCTAGCGACAAGGCCTTCGCGATCATCGAGAAGGTGGCGAACATCCTCAAGCCGTTCGCCAACCCGGTGCATGTCGAAGGTTTTACCGACAACCTGCCGATTCGCACCGCGCAGTACCCGACCAACTGGGAGTTGTCGTCGGCACGGGCGGCCAGCATCGTCCGCTTGCTGGCCATGGAGGGGGTGAACCCGGCGCGCATGGCATCGGTGGGCTATGGCGAGTACCAGCCGGTCGCCAGCAACGACAGTGCCGAAGGCCGTGCCCGCAACCGTCGTGTGGTACTGGTGATTTCCCGTAACCTCGAAGTGCGCCGCAGCCTGACCGGCTCTGGCAGCGCCAATGCCACGCCAGATGCTGCGTTGCGCCGGGCTGGCACACAAAGTGCACCGGCTACGCCAGCAATGGCGGCGGGGCAGTAACTCGTCAATTCTCCGTCACCAAATACCATACCGTTCCCGGCAGGGCAGGCGGCCACACCGGGAGGAAGCAACGAACGATGAGAGTCTGGGCAGTAGCCAATCAAAAAGGTGGCGTCGGCAAGACCACCACGACCATCGCCCTGGCTGGGCTGCTGGCTGAGGCGGGCAAGCGCGTGGTCGTCGTCGACCTCGACCCGCACGGTTCGATGACCAGTTATTTCGGGCACAACCCCGATGCGCTGGAGCACAGCTGCTATGACCTGTTCCTGCACCAGGGCAGCGTGCCGGAGGGTTTGCCTGGGCAGTTGCTGTTGCCGACCAGTGATGAGCGTATCTCGCTGCTGCCTTCGAGCACCGCGCTGGCGGTGCTGGAGCGCCAGTCGCCGGGCAAGAACGGCCTGGGCCTGGTGATCGCCAAGAGTCTGGCGCAGCTGTGGCAGGACTTCGACTTCGCCTTGATCGACAGCCCACCCTTGCTTGGCGTGCTGATGGTCAATGCCCTGGCCGCGAGCCAGCAGCTGGTGATACCGGTACAGACCGAGTTCCTGGCGGTGAAGGGCCTGGAGCGCATGGTTGGGACCTTGGCCATGGTCAACCGTTCGCGTAAACAGGCCTTGCCTTACCAGATCGTGCCGACCCTGTTCGACCGCCGTACTCAGGCTTCCCTGGGCACGCTCAAACTGTTGCGCGACACCTATGAGCAGAATGTCTGGCAGGGTTACATCCCGGTCGATACCCGCTTGCGCGATGCCAGCCGCAAGGGCGTCACGCCGTCGCAGTTCGATGGCAAGAGCCGTGGCCTGATTGCCTACCGGGCGCTGCTCAAGCACTTGCTCACTTACAAAAACGCAGTGCAGGTGGCCTGATGACCCAGACCCGGCAAACCGGCACGCGGCCGCAGATGGCCCTGCAATCCTACCTCGATGGCCTGTTGCAGGAGGCCACTGAGGCCGACGATCTGATCGAGCCGGCGGCAGACGTCGCCGATGCGGTGCGCGTGGAACAGGCACCTGAAGCACGCCAGCCAGCGCAGCCCGCCGCTGTCGCGCAGCGGCCCTTTGCCGAGCCGCGGCTGAAGGTGTTGCCCAGCGTGCTGCCGGTGGAAGAACCGGTGGTCACGGTAGTCGAGAGCGAAGTGCTGGCCGAGGCCAGCGTCCCGGTCCTGACCGAAGAACAGAGCGTGGAACCGGCAGTGCCGTTGGTGGATGTGCACCTGCCCGCGCCGAACCTGCCGGTGCCCCCGGCAAGCATCGACGGCCGCCCGGCCTGGGCGGCGGAGCCGTTCGAGTGCCTGCTGTTCGATGTCGCCGGCTTGACCCTGGCGGTGCCCTTGGTATGCCTGGGCTCGATTTACAACCTGGCCGGCCAGGAACTGACGCCGCTGTTCGGCCAACCTGACTGGTTTCTCGGCATCCTGACCTGCCAGGCCGGCAACCTCAAAGTCCTCGACACCGCGCGCTGGGTGATGCCCGACCGCTACCGTGACGACTTCCGCCAGGGCCTGCAGTATGTGATTTCCGTGCAGGGCTACGAATGGGGGCTGGCCGTGCACCAGGTCAGCCGCTCATTGCGCCTGGACCCGTCCGAGATCAAGTGGCGCAGCCAGCGTGGCCAACGCCCGTGGCTGGCCGGCACGGTGATCGAACACATGTGTGCCCTGCTCGACGTCGCCGAACTGGCCGAGCTGATCGCCAGTGGCGCGGTCAAGCAGATGCACGCCAAACACCAATGACACCGCACACACCGCCTATGGCGGACTTTAAGGGGTAGGGGAATGAAAAAGTCGTCTGCACAAGGTTCCGAAGATCCGATTCTGCAGTGGGTAACCTTCCGTCTGGACAACGAGTCCTACGGGATCAATGTCATGCAGGTGCAGGAAGTGCTGCGCTACACCGAGATCGCCCCGGTACCGGGCGCACCGAGCTATGTGCTGGGCATCATCAACCTGCGCGGCAACGTGGTGACAGTGATCGACACCCGCCAGCGTTTTGGCCTGATGCCGACCGAGGTGACCGACAACACCCGTATCGTCATCATCGAGGCGGACAAGCAAGTGGTCGGCATCCTGGTCGATAGCGTCGCCGAGGTGGTCTACCTGCGTCAGTCCGAGATCGAGACGGCGCCGAACGTGGGTAACGAAGAGTCGGCCAAGTTCATCCAGGGCGTGTGCAACAAGAACGGCGAACTGCTGATACTGGTCGAGCTGGACAAGATGATGACCGAGGAAGAGTGGTCCGAGCTTGAGAACATCTGAGTTGATCTTCGAGGTTGCTGTCATCTTCCTGGCGCTGCTGTGGGTGCTCAGCTTGTGGATGTTCCTCAACCACAGCAAGCGCCAGCGCGAGCTGGCCGCGCAACAGGCCGAGGGCGATGCCCTGCGCGATCAACGCATCAAAGACCTGAGCAAGCGCCTGGACGACTACCAGAACGGTACGGTGCGCATGGGTGAGGCCATCCATGACCTGCGCGAAACCCTGGCCACCCTGCCTGACCGGCTGGAACGCCTGGAGCAGCGCGACCCCAGCAGCGTCACCTTCAGCCAGGCGGCCAAGCTGGTCGGCATGGGCGCAAGTGTGTCGGAGCTGACTGAAACCTGCGGCCTGACCCGGGCCGAGGCGGAGTTGATGAGCAAGCTGCACCGCAGCGAGTAGTACGGCGCTGCACTGCCCCGGTCATTGGCCAGTTCACGGGCCTTGCCAACTGTGGGCGTGGCCCATCTCGGCTACCTGATCCAGCGGTACATGGTCACGGATGACCCGATGAAGCTCGCTCAACTCCAGGGTCGCATGGAGGTCGTACAGCGGCGATACCATCAGGGTGCAGAGCTCGCGCAGTTGCTTGAGCCAGGGCAGGCGCTCGTCGATTACATGGTTGAGCACGCCTGGGCCGGTCAGCAGGTTGAGCCGCCTTGCATAGGCCTGGAAAGGTAGCGGCGCCAGGCGCGCGTCCGGCCGGCTGGCATAGAAGTCGGGCACCAGCTGGTAGCGGCGAAGGATTTCGTCCGAGATGGCACTCAGGTTTGGATTGCCTGGGTGGCTGCCGATCATGCTGCTGTTGAACTGGATGTACATGCCCAACTGGTCGTTGGAAACAGGCGGTGACAACAGCAGGCCATCCCTTGTGGTCTTGAGTTGGAGCCTGGCCAGCGGCGCGGTGCCCTCCGCGCCGCTCGCCGCCAGCAAGCGGTCATCGGCATCCAGGTACAGGCCACCGTAGTGTTCGAGCAGTCGGTAGCGCAGGATGTCGCAGGCCGAGGCAAAGTTGCGCCCCTGACCCTGTTTGCCGTCAAGGGCGGCGCGATACTGCGGGTAGTAGGGCGACAGGGTGAAATGCTGGTAAAACTCTTGGTCTTCGAGGGGCATGAGCAGGGCGCTTTCACTCCGCGCGCGCAGGGTTTTCAGATTGTGCAGGTAGGCTGCGTTGTTTTGCCGCGACAGCAGGATCTGGAAGCGATAGCCGCTGCTGCGTATCACCTGTGCGTTATGCACCAGCGCCTCGAGGTATTCGCCCTGCAAGGGCTGGTCGCCCACCCAGATACTGCTGACTACCTTGGGCAGCGGCATGCGCTGCAGGCCGTTGTAAGGCTCGTAGTCGATCGGCAGCTCGATATTGATGCCCAAGGCGCGCAGCGTGGCCATGCGCTGGTGGTGGGTGGGGGTGGCCCTGCTCTGGCTTGATGACAGCACCAAAGCAGGGTCGCCTTCGGTGCCCAGCGCCCAGCGCGGCGGGCTGATCAACTTTGCATCCCGGGTGCGGATGAAGCAGTTGGTGGCGAATTCGTATTGAACCCATTCGTTGACCAGGCCTTGTCGGGTGCTGAGCCAGGCGGCGAAACGGTGCCGAAGGTTTTCCTCGATCGTGGTCACCACGGCGGCATGGGTCGACGCCTGTACCGACGGCTCGCGGAACGCGAGTTCAGCGGGCTCCAGTGCCGTTTGCTCCAGCAGCGGTGCCGCACCGACGCGGGCATTGAACAAGGTGTCCAACAGTTGGGAACGGAAGAAGCCTGGGCGGGTCGTGCGAAATACCTCGGCGTACCTGACCGCCTGGCCAGTGCCGGTGGGTAGGGCATTGAACAGGCCGAACACCTGGTCTGTCACGCCTTGTGCCTTTACCTCGGGGGTCTTGCCATTGATGGCGGCATCCAGGCCCAGGCTGAACTGCGCCAGGCCGCCAGCTACCAGCAACGGGGCCAGTTCGGGCAGTACCACCATCAGGGGTAGCAGCAGGTTGGTGGCAAGGTTCAGGTAGCTGGCCCATTTGGCCTTGTTGACGGCATGGTTGCTGGTGATCTGGCTATCGGCATCGGCGTAGGCACGGCGCTTTTGCAGCAAGGTCAGGTGGGTGAACAGGTCGCCCTCCAGGGTGCTGTCGTACTTGTCGGGGCGAAAATCGATAATGTATTGCGGGTCCCAGAAACCACTGGTGGCAAAGCCTGGATGGTCATGGCTCAGGCGGTGCGCTTTGGGGTAAAGGCCCAGGCCTGTCAGTGCGGTGCGCAGGCCGCTGAAATCGAGGCCGTCCGGCCAGTCAGTACGGGCGAAACAGGCCATCAGTGCATCGCGTTTGGCGGCGTCCTGGCATTGCCTGGCCAGCCAGCGCTTCATCGCCGAAGAGTCGGCGAACTCATGGAAAGGCGAAGCATTGCCAGGCAAGTACAGCACTACCAACGGCTGGCTGGCGTGACGGATCTGCACGATGCTAGTGGAAATGTAGCCGTAGATATTGAGCATGCTTAACCGCGCGTTGCTGCGGGCGATCAACTGCGCCGCCTCCCACAGCAGTTGGCGGCCAGGCCCGGACAGGCTGTTGAGCAACACCTGCTTGTTGCAGGCGGCGATGAAGGCAATCTTCAGGGCGCGCTGATAGTGCCCTTGTCGCTTGTCCCAATAGGTATCCAGGCGGGCCTTGAAACTGTTGTGAAAATGCAGGTTCCACAGAAAGCTCTGGAAATTCTCGGCGCGAATCGGCAGGCAGTTGTCCGGTGCGTAGCGGCTGGGTTGGGTGCGTCGGTAGAGGCCGTTGAAGACAAGGTAGGGCGCGGCATTGGACAACATACTCAGCGGTACCAGGCGGTCGACCAATATCACTTGACCAGCCGGTGGCAGCCCTGCCCAGTTGCCGTAATGGAAACCGCCATAGCCGGCTGCGGTTTCACCTTGCCAGTTGGCCAGCAATGCCTCGACCAGGTTCATTCTTTGGGTAATGACGGCATTGTCCGCAGCGCCAGTGTGGCTGTCGGCGCGAGGCGCAGCCTGGTAGTGAAGGGTCACCACATCGATCAGTAGTGGCGAATCGGTGATGCCGTGTTGGCGCAGCCAACCGCTCAGCAGTTCCACGGCCAGGGTATCGGGGCGAGGGAAGTCCTGCAGTGCCTGACGCACCAGGCTGAGGTTGGAAAGGGGGATGGGGTGCATACTGTGTTCCTGGGGGAATGAGAAGCGCAGGATGGCGATGGGTTGTGCGTGTGGGGGCTACATAGTGCTATGGCTGGCGTAGCGAGGCTGGCACCTCGCCTGGCAGGTGGTGGTAGCTGCTGCTGCGTTACTCGATGCTGTTGCCAAACGGCAGGCGAGCGGGGTTGGGGGTGATGTCCCGTTCGCCGGCCGGTACGTCGCTGAACCCAACGGGCACCTTGCCGCGCAACTGCCAGGCAAAGGCAATGATTTCGGCAATGGTCAGGTACAGCGCCTCGGGTATCTGCTCGCCCAGCTCCAGCCGTGCCAGCAGGCTTACCAGCTCGGCGTTTTCGTAGATCGGCACCTCGTGTTGGCGGGCAAGTTCAAGAATGGCTTCGGCCAGGGCATCGTCGCCCTTGGCGCTGAGCGTGGGGGCCTGTTGGCCGTCGTAGCTCAGGGCAATGGCCTGGCGCGGTGTTTTGCCACTCATGCGTTTTCGTCCACCCAGCGTTGTTCGACCCGCGTGCGGGGGCCTTGGGGTGGGGTGCCGGGGTGGCATTCCAGGTCGCCGACGTCCAGGCCCCTGGCCAGCAGGCGCTCGCGCAGGGTGCCAAGCTGGCTGTCGATCAGCCGCGCGGTCTGTTCCTGTTCTGCCCACAGTTGCCCGTTCAGGCGGCCCTGGCTCAGTTGTGCCTGCACTTGCAAAGGGCCAAGCGGAGCGAGGTCGAAGGCCAACTCGATACGCCACAGCGCTTGTAGCGGGTCATGCTCTTGGTGCTGGCGGTCAGCTTGCTGTTGCGGCGTTTCTTCGCGTTGCAGCTTGACCTGCAGCGGGATGAACTCCTGGCCATGGCGGATCGGCACTTCAGTCTGCCAGGTGGTCTGCAGGTTGCCGTTTTCAAGGTTGCCGCTCTGCTGCAGGCTGCTCATGGCATGGCTCTGCAGGCGTGAAACGGCCGCCGCGGCCAGGCGCAGCAACTGTTGCAGGTCGCCTTCGTCTTCCATGGCCTTGAGTAGCCGCGAAGGCAGCGGAAACGCCCCTGGCTGTGGTTTCGGGCTGACCCGGTCGAGCATGCCCAGGGCGCCACGGGCGAGGGCCGGCAGGGTCAGGGCCAAGGTGCTTGGCATCAGGGCCGGTGCACCGGGCGCGGTGACCGAGGCCTGGGTGATCAACCTGAGCAGGTGGGCCTTGAGATCAGTGGCCACGCTGGCGGGGAAGCCACCCAGCAGCTTCGCTTCGAGGAAGGTACCGCTGTTGCTCAGGGCTTGGGCGACGGCTTTGGCATCGCCGAGCTGGCGCACGTCCGGCAGCCCGGCCAGCAAACGCTCGGCACTGCTGCGCAGGCTACCGTCGGCGCCGGGGTCGCGGGCGACCTGCTGCAATGCACTGAGCAGGCCGGTTAACGAGGCCTGGCGATTTTGCTGGGTGAGCAGTTGCTGGGCGATGCTGAGCTGGTCTTGCCGGCCGCTGAGCGGCACGAATTGCAGCGACTGGTCGCCTTGCACCCGCGCGCTGAGCAGGCTGCCTACGGGCAGCGGGCGCGGGCTGTCGATGGTCAGGGTGGCACCGGCCTGCGCGCTGTTGAGCAGGCTCACCAGTGCCCGGTAACCGGCTGTTTGGCCCGGCGCTTGTAGGATGGGCTGGTTGGTCAGGACCTTGCCTTGCAGCAGGGTACCGACCGGCACCTTGGCCGTGTCCAGGCGGGTGAGGGTGGCGATGTTGCTGGCGCTGGCCTGTTGCAGCATGATCGCCAGGCGATTGCCCTCGGTCTGGCTGACGGTGACTTGGCTGCCGGGGGGTAACGGCTGGCTGGCGCTGGCCTGCAATTGGGTCTGGGCGCCGTTGGCCTGGATCAGCCGCAGAACGACCTGGAACTCCCGGCCCAGCTGGCGTAGCGACACGACCTCGGCTTGCGCCGTTTCGCCAGGGGCGAGCAAGCCGGGCTGTGCTTGGGTCAGGCGCAGCAGTTCGCCGGTCATGCCCGCCTTGATGGCCTGGGCGCTGATCGCGGTTTGTGCGCCGAGACTATTGATTTCAGTCATGATTGTATACAACCTGTCGAACCCGCCTCTTGGCAGCGAGGCCGTGCATGTAATAATGCCGCCCGCCCGCCACTGCCAGTATAACGGCAGCGAGGGGGGCGACTTGAGCCGTAAACTGGATAAGGCGAAACCGTGACCCTTCATCTCCAAGCCGCAGGCCTGGCCTGCGAGCGCGACTGGCGCCTGCTGTTCGAGCAGCTCGATTTCGAGCTGCGGCCCGGCGACATGCTGCAGATCAGCGGCCCCAACGGCAGCGGCAAGACCAGCTTGCTGCGCCTGTTGGCTGGGTTGATGCAGCCGACCGCCGGGCAGATCCTGCTGGGCGGCAAGCCGTTGGCCGACCAGCGCCATGCCTTGGCCAGCATCCTGCTGTGGATCGGCCACGCTGCGGGCATCAAAGACCTGCTCACCGCCGAGGAGAACCTCACCTGGCTCTGTGCCCTGCACCAGCCCGCCAGCGCCGAGCGCATCTGGGCGGCGCTGGCGGCAGTCGGCCTGCGCGGCTTCGAAGACGTGCCGTGCCATACCTTGTCGGCCGGCCAGCAGCGCCGTGTAGCCCTGGCCCGGCTGTACCTGGACAGCCCGCCCTTGTGGATTCTCGACGAACCGTTCACCGCCCTCGACAAGCAAGGTGTGGCGCAGCTCGAAGCGCACTTGGCGGCGCATTGCGAGCAGGGTGGCACGGTGGTGCTGACCACCCACCACAGCCTTGAACGCAAGCCGTCGGGCTACCGTGAACTGAACCTGGGGCAATGGGCAGCATGAGCGTATTCATCCTGTTGCTGCGCCGCGAAGCGCGTCTGTTGTTCCGCCGCCCCGCAGAACTGGCCAACCCGCTGGTGTTCTTCGCCATCGTCGTTGCCCTGTTCCCGCTGGCGGTCGGCCCTGAAAGCCAATTGTTGCAAACCTTGTCACCTGGCCTGGTGTGGGTTGCGGCCTTGCTGGCCGTGCTGTTATCGCTGGACGGCCTGTTCCGCAGCGATTTCGAGGATGGCTCGCTGGAGCAATGGGTGCTGTCGCCGCATCCACTGGCGTTGCTGGTGCTGGCCAAGGTGCTGGCGCACTGGATCTTTTCCGGCCTGGCGCTGGTATTGTTGGCGCCACTGCTGGCGCTGATGCTGGGGTTGCCGAGCCATTGCCTGCCGGTGCTGCTCGCCTCCTTGCTGCTGGGCACGCCGGTACTGAGCCTGTTGGGTGCAGTGGGTGCGGCGCTGACGGTCGGTCTCAAACGTGGTGGGTTGCTGCTGGCGTTGCTGATTCTGCCGTTGTATATCCCTGTATTGATCCTGGGCAGTGGTGCGTTGCAGGCGGCGTTGCAGAATATGCCCGCCACTGGCCACCTGCTCTGGCTTGCCAGCCTCACGGCCCTGGCGGTGACACTGGCACCCTTTGCGATAGCGGCCGGCCTGAAGATCAGCGTCGGCGAATAACGAGTCCTGGGCTCTCAAGCCCGGCTAATACCCTGGATGTACCCTGATGAAAATGAGTTGGACGTGGTTCCACAAACTCGGTTCTCCCAAATGGTTCTATGCCATCAGCGGCCGCATGCTGCCATGGCTGACGGTCTGCGCCATCGTGCTGTTGCTGGTGGGCGTCACCTGGGGCCTGGCGTTCGCGCCCCAGGATTACCAACAGGGCAATAGTTTCCGCATCATCTACATCCATGTGCCGGCGGCGATGCTGGCGCAATCGTGCTACGTGCTGCTGGCGGTGGCCGGGGTGGTGGGCCTGGTGTGGAAGATGAAACTGGCCGACGTCGCCCTGCAATGCGCCGCGCCCATCGGCGCCTGGATGACCGCCGTGGCGCTGGTCACCGGCGCCATCTGGGGCAAGCCGACCTGGGGTAGCTGGTGGGTGTGGGATGCGCGGCTGACGTCGATGCTGATCCTGCTGTTCTTGTACTTCGGCATTATTGCGCTGGGCCAGGCAATCAGTAATCGTGACAGCGCGGCCAAGGCCTGCGCGGTGCTGGCCATCGTCGGGGTGATCAACATACCGATCATCAAGTACTCGGTGGAGTGGTGGAACACCCTGCACCAGGGCGCCACCTTCACCCTCACCGAAAAGCCTGCGATGCCTGCCGAGATGTGGCTGCCGCTGCTGTGCACGGCACTGGGCTTCTACTGCTTCTTCGGCGTGGTGCTGTTGTTGCGCATGCGCCTTGAGGTGCTCAAGCGCGAGGCACGCGCCAGTTGGGTCAAGGAGGAAGTGTTGAACAGCCTGGGGCGGAGGGCCGCGCAATGAGTTTCGCCTCGTTCGGTGATTTCCTCGCCATGGGCCACCACGGCCTGTACGTGTGGACGGCCTATGGCATTTGCCTGGCGGTATTGGCGCTGAACGTCGCCACCCCACTGCTGGCCCGCCGTCGCTACCTGCAAGATGAGGCGCGCCGCTTGCGCCGGGAGAACAACCAGTGAATCCGCAGCGCAAGAAACGCCTGTTGCTCATTGCCGGCCTGCTGGTCGGTGTCGGGATTGCCGTCGGCTTTGCCCTGAGCGCATTGCAGCAGAACATCAACCTGTTCTACACGCCGACTCAGATCGCCAATGGCGAAGCCCCCCTGGATACCCGTATTCGGGCTGGCGGCATGGTCGAAAAAGGTTCGGTGCAGCGCTCGGCTGACTCGCTCGACGTGCGCTTCGTGGTCACTGACTTCAGCAAGTCGGTGCCGATCACCTACCGCGGCATCCTCCCCGACCTGTTCCGTGAAGGGCAGGGCATCGTTGCCCTGGGCAAGCTCAATGGTGAAGGTGTGGTGGTGGCCGATGAAGTGCTGGCCAAGCACGACGAGAAGTACATGCCGCCCGAGGTCACCAAGGCCCTGAAGGAAAGCGGCCAGGCCGCTGCAGGCGCGGAGGCCAAGCCATGAACGCGGCGCTGGTGATTCCCGAACTCGGCCAGTTGGCGATGATCCTGGCCATCTGTTTTGCCGCCGTGCAGGCCAGCGTGCCGCTGCTCGGCGCGTGGCGCGGTGACAGCCTGTGGATGAGCCTGGCGCGGCCGGCGGCCTGGGGGCAATTTGCCTTCCTCAGCTTTGCCTTCGCCTGCCTCACCCATGCCTTCATGACCGACAACTTCTCGGTTGCCTATGTGGCCAGCAACTCCAACAGCGCCTTGCCCTGGTACTTCAAGTTCAGTGCCGTGTGGGGCGCGCACGAGGGCTCGCTGCTGCTCTGGGCGTTGATCCTGGGGGGCTGGACCTTCGCCGTGTCGGTGTTCTCGCGCCAGCTGCCGCAAGTGATGCTGGCCCGTGTGCTGGCGGTGATGGGCATGATCAGCGTGGGCTTCCTGAGCTTCCTGATCATCACCTCCAACCCCTTCCAGCGCCTGCTGCCGCAAGTGCCGACCGACGGTCGCGACCTCAATCCGCTGCTGCAGGACATCGGCCTGATCGTCCACCCGCCGATGCTGTACATGGGCTATGTCGGTTTTTCGGTGGCCTTCGCCTTCGCCATCGCCGCGTTGCTCGGCGGGCGCCTTGACGCTGCCTGGGCGCGCTGGTCGCGGCCGTGGACCATCGTCGCCTGGGCCTTCCTCGGTGTGGGCATCACCCTGGGCTCATGGTGGGCTTACTACGAGCTGGGCTGGGGTGGCTGGTGGTTCTGGGACCCGGTGGAAAACGCCTCGTTCATGCCTTGGCTGGTGGGCACGGCATTGATCCACTCGCTGGCGGTGACCGAGAAACGCGGGGTGTTCAAGAGCTGGACCGTGCTGTTGGCGATCGCAGCCTTCTCGTTGAGCCTGTTGGGCACCTTCCTGGTGCGATCCGGGGTGCTGACCTCGGTGCATGCGTTCGCCGCCGACCCGTCACGCGGCGTGTTCATCCTGATCTTCCTGCTGTTTGTGGTGGGCGGCTCGCTGACCCTGTTCGCCCTGCGCGCGCCAGTGGTCAAGAGCCAGGTCGGCTTTGCCCTGTGGTCGCGCGAGACGCTGTTGCTGGCCAACAACCTGGTGCTGGTGGTGGCGGCGTCGATGATTTTGCTCGGCACCCTGTACCCGCTGGTGCTCGATGCCCTGACCGGGGCCAAGCTGTCGGTCGGCCCGCCGTACTTCGATGCGTTGTTCCTGCCGCTGATGGCACTGTTGATGGTCGTGCTCGGCTTCGGTGTGGTGGTGCGCTGGAAGGACACCCCCGGCAAGTGGCTGGCGAGCATGATGACCCCGGTGCTGATCGGCAGTGCGGTACTGGCCCCGGTCGCCGGTTTTATCGTCGACGACTTCGACTGGCCCACGCTGACCGCCTTTGCCCTCGCGGCCTGGGTGGTGCTCAGCGGGCTGCGTGATGTGCTCGAAAAAACCCGTCACAAGGGCCTGGCCAAGGGCATGCGCGGCCTCACCCGCAGCTACTGGGGCATGCAGCTGGCGCACTTTGGCCTGGCAGTGTGCGCACTGGGCGTGGTGCTGTCGAGCAACAACAGTGCCGAGCGCGACCTGCGCATGGCGCCGGGTGAAAGTGTCGAGCTGGGTGGTTATCACTTCCTGTTCCAGGGCGCCAAGCACTTCGAGGGGCCGAACTTCATCTCCGACAAAGGCACCGTGGTGGTGTCCCGCGATGGCCGTGAAGTGACCACGCTGCACCCCGAGAAGCGGCTGTACACCGTGCAGCAGTCGATGATGACCGAAGCTGGCATCGACGCAGGCTTCACCCGCGACCTGTACGTCGCCCTGGGCGAGCCGCTGGAAAACGGTGCCTGGGCGGTGCGCGTGCATATCAAACCATACGTCCGCTGGATCTGGCTGGGCGGTCTGCTGACCGGCCTGGGCGGGTTGCTGGCGGCCCTCGACCGGCGTTACCGCGTCAAGGTCAAGACCCGGGTGCGTGATGTCCTGGGCGTGTCTGGAGCAGCTGCATGAAGCGTTGGATCATGGTGGTGCCACTGGCGGTGTTTCTGCTGGTGGCGGTTTTCCTCTACAAGGGGCTGTTCCTCAAGCCCGACGAGCTGCCCTCGGCGATGATCGGCAAGCCCTTCCCGGCGTTTGCCCTGGCCTCGGTGCAGGGTGACCGCAACCTGACCCAGGCCGACCTGCTGGGCCGCCCGGCGTTGGTCAATGTGTGGGGCACCTGGTGCCCGTCGTGCAAGGTCGAGCACCCGTACCTGAACCAGCTGGCCGAGCAAGGCGTGGTGATTCATGGGGTCAACTACAAGGACGACAATGGTGCCGCGTTGAAGTGGTTGGCCGAATACCACAACCCGTACCAGCTGGACATCCGCGACGAGCAGGGCACCCTGGGCCTGGACCTGGGCGTGTATGGCGCGCCGGAAACCTTCCTGATCGACGCCAAGGGCATCATCCGCTACAAGCACGTGGGTATCGTCGATGCCAGCGTCTGGCGCGAACAGCTGGCGCCGCTGTACCAGGGCCTGGTCGATGAGGCCAAGCCATGAGGCGGGGGCTGGCAGCCGTGGTGCTGGGGTTGGCCCTTGGCCTGGGCCTGGCCGGTGTGGCCAGGGCGGCCATCGATACCTACCAGTTCCGTGACGACGCCGAACGTGAGCGTTACCAGCAACTGACCAAGGAACTGCGCTGCCCCAAGTGCCAGAACCAGGACATCGCCGATTCCAACGCGCCGATTGCCGCCGACCTGCGCCGTGAGATCTTCCGCATGCTGGGCGAAGGCAAGAACAACGCGCAGATCGTCGACTTCATGGTCGACCGCTACGGCGATTTCGTGCGGTACAAGCCGGCGCTCAGCGCCCGTACCTGGCTGTTGTGGTTCGGCCCGGGGGTCTTGCTGGCCGGCGGCTTCGTGGTGCTGGCGGTGATTGTGCGTCGCCGCCGCGCCACGGTGGCCCACGGTGCCAATGAGCTGTCCGTCGAAGAACGCGAGCGTCTCGCCAAACTGCTGGAAAAAGAACAGACCCATGATTGAATTCTGGCTTAGCGCGGGCCTCCTGCTGCTCGCTGCCCTCAGCTTTCTGCTGATCCCGATCCTGCGTGGCCGTCGCCGTCAGCAAGAGGAAGACCGCACCGCCCTGAACGTTGCCCTGTACCAGGAACGCGTTGCCGAACTGGCGGCCCAGCAGGCCGCTGGCGTGCTCGACGAGGCGCAACTGGCCAAGGGCCGTGACGAGGCGGCCCGCGAGCTGCTGGCCGACACCGAAGGCAGCGAGCCCCCACGCCAGGGCCATCTGGGCAAAACCCTGCCGCTGCTGGCGGCGGTGCTGGTGCCACTGATGGCATTGGGGCTGTACCTGCATTTTGGCGCGGCCGACAAGGTTGAGCTGACCCAGGAGTTTGCCCAGGCGCCGAAGACCATGGAGGAGATGACCACACGCCTTGAACGGGTCGTGAAGGCCCAGCCAGATTCGGCCGAGGCCCTGTATTTCCTGGGCCGTGCCTACATGGCCGAGCAGCGTCCCGCCGATGCGGCGCGTACGTTCGAGCGTGCGGTGGCCTTGGCCGGGCGCCAGCCCGAGTTGCTCGGGCAGTGGGCCCAGGCGCAGTACTTCGCTGCCGACAAGCAATGGAGCCCGCAGCTGCAGGCACTGACCGACGAAGCCCTCAAGGCCGACCCCAACGAAGTGACCAGCCTGGGGCTGCGCGGTATTGCCGCGTTCGAGGGGGAACGCTACCAGGAAGCCATCGACTACTGGAAGCGCCTGCTGGCGCAACTGCCCGAAGGCGATGCATCGCGTGCCGCCTTGCAGGGGGGTATCGACCGTGCTGCCGAGCGCCTGGGAAGTGAGCCTGGCCCGGCCGTGGCGCCGGTGGCTGCCCGCCTGACGGTGCGGGTGGAGCTGGCTGCGGCGCTCAAGGACAAGGTCAAGCCTGACGACACGGTGTTCATCTTCGCCCGTGCCAGCAACGGCCCGCCCATGCCGCTGGCGGCCAAGCGGGTGACCGTGGCGCAGTTGCCGATCGAGGTGGAGTTGTCTGACGCCGACGCCATGATGCCGCAGATGAAACTGTCGGACTTTACCGAAGTCCAACTGGTTGCCCGTGTCTCGCGTGCCGGCCAACCGACCCACGGCGAGTGGATCGGCCAGGGTTCGCCACTGGCCACTGCCACCCAAGCCACGCAACACCTCACCATCGACAGCCCTGACCCGTAAGAGAGCATTGCCATGCACAGCACCGTCCGCCTGACCCTGATCACCCTTGCCCTGGGTTTGTCCGCGTGTACGGTGCATGAGCCTTACGAGCAGCCGGCGCCGCCGATCGAGCGGGTGCCGCCGCACCAGGGGCCGGTGGTCAAGCCGCTGCCGGGCGGGCAGCCTTCGACCTCGCCAAGCAAACCTGCGGCCACCCCCAAGCCGATGCCACGCACCTCTGCCAGCTTCGCCCCGCCGCCAGGGGGTGCCAGCCACTGGGACCCGAAACTGGGCGTATACGTGCTGGAGAAAAAGCCCAACACCTTCTATCGCCAGCGCACCTATTACCGCTACGACGGCGGCTGGAGCTGGTCGCTGAGCCCGGATGGCCCATGGCAGGGCACCGACAGCAGCGGTGTGCCGGGTGGCCTCGGGCGCGCCTTCGCCCAATAGGCTCAGAGATGCCCTCCCGGTACAGTACAGTTGCCTGCTCAATTACCGATTGACTGTACCGACCGCTGACTCCGCATAATGCCCCTTCGATCAGACGCGGAGGTGGCATGAGCAAGACAGTCCTGGTGTTGGTAGAAACCGTCGACGATTACCTGCCCTTGCTGGAACAGGCGGGTTATCGGCTGATTCGCGCCCCCTCGCCGCAACTGCGTGCCGATGCCATCCAGCGCCACGCCCATGAAATCGATGCTGTGCTCACCCGTGGCCCGCTGGGCCTGACTGCCGCAGAGATCGATGCGCTGCCCGCATTGCAGATCATCTGCGTGATCGGGGCCGGCTACGAGCAGGTCGACCTGGCCGCCGCCGCCGCCCGTGGTATTACCGTCACCAACGGCGCCGGGGCCAATGCCAGCGCAGTCGCCGACCATACCCTGGCCATGCTGCTGGCGCTGCTGCGCGACATTCCCCGTGCCGACGCCAGTACCCGCCGCGGCGAGTGGAACCGGGTAATCAGCCCTTCGGTGAGCGGCAAGCGCCTGGGCATTCTCGGCCTGGGCGCAGTGGGGCTGGCGATCGCCAAACGTGCCAACCTCGGCTTCGACATGAGCATCAGCTACCACAGCCGCACCCCTCGTCAGAGCGTGCCTTACACCTGGTACGACAGCCCGCTGCACCTGGCCGATGCCGTCGACATCCTGGTGGTGGCCACGCCTGGCGGCGCCACTACTCGTCATCTGGTCGATGCTGCGGTGCTTGAAGCCCTGGGTGCCGAGGGTTACCTGGTGAATATCGCCCGTGCCAGCGTGGTGGACACCCAGGCCCTGGTGGTGGCGCTGGCGGGCGGGCAGCTTGCCGGCGCTGCGCTGGACGTGTTCGATGACGAACCCGAGGTGCCCGATGCCCTCAAGGCCCTCGGCAACACCGTATTGACCCCGCACGTGGCTGGCCAGTCGCCAGAGGCTGCGCGGGACACGGTGATGTTGGTGCTGGGCAATCTGCAGGCGTTCTTCGCCGGCGAGCCGGTGCTGACCCCGGTACGCGACTGACCCTTTTCATACAGGTGCCCGGCAGCGGCCCGGCCAACAAGGAGTGTGTGCATGCAACTCGAGATCTTCCAGGTCGATGCGTTTTCCGCTGAACCCTTCGGTGGCAACCCGGCGGCGGTGATCCCGCTGGAAAGCTGGTTGCCAGACGATGTGCTGCAACGTATCGCCGAAGAGAACAACTTGTCCGAAACCGCCTATTTCGTGCGCAACGGCGAGGGTTACGACCTGCGTTGGTTCACCCCGACGGTCGAAGTCGACCTGTGTGGCCATGCCACCCTGGCCTCGGCGTATGTGCTGTTCGAGCAGTTGGGTGAACAGGCGCCAGTGCTGCGTTTCAATACCCGCAGTGGCGAATTGCGCGTCAGCCGAGGTGTCGATGGGCTTTTGGCGATGGATTTTCCGGCCAAGCAGCCGGTTGCGGTGGAGGTGCCGGCAGGCTTGCTGGAGGCGCTGGGCTTGAGCGGTGCGCGGGCGGTGTATCAGTCCGACGACTATGTGGTGATGATCGATGACGCCTCGCTGCTTGACCCGCTGAAGCCGGACTTCGTTGCGCTGTCGGCTTTTGCCGTGCGCGGTATCGCCGTGACTGCGCCGGGGCGCGGGTATGATTTTGTCACCCGTTGGTTTGGTCCGCGGGTTGGTGTGAATGAGGACCCGGTCACGGGGTCGGCGCATACCTCGCTGGCGCCGTTGTGGGCCGAACGGTTGGGCAAGGGTGTTTTGAGCTGTGAGCAGGGTGGGGCGCGCAAGGGGCAACTGCGTTGCGAAGTGCCGGGCAATGGCCGGGTGATCATTAGCGGGCGGGGGGCGTTGTACCTGCGGGGGAGTGTGTTTATCTGAGTTGGGTGTGTGGGTTTAAAGGTGTAGGCCTTGGGGTTTGCAGCGCCTATGAGATCGAGCGCCGCCCGCGCGGCGCATCGCGACGCAAGGCCGCTCCTACATCTGTTTCGGGCCAGTGAGGCCTGTGCCATTGGCGCGCGACCGCCTTGTTTGTACGACGCGATATCGAGGTGGGCACCAAGAGGCCGCGCGCCATTCCCCCAGGAATAACTGGCCCGAAACAAATGTAGGAGCGGCCTTGCGTCGCGATGCGCCGCGCGGGCGGCGCTCGATCTCATAGGCGCTGCAAAACCCCAGACATGCACCTATAAACCCCAAAGCCATCCCCAGTCATTGTCTCTCGGGCGAATATGCAGTCAATGCGCCAGCATGAAACACCGACTGCGCTTGCCAAACCTGTGCATTCCTGAGAAAAGGGCGGCTTTGATTTTTCAGCGTTGGAGCATGCCATGAGCAGCGAACTGCAGATCATCGACCTCGTCGAAGGCGACGGCAAGGCCGCCGTCAAAGGCGCCCTCATCACCACTCAGTACACCGGCTGGTTGGCCGACGGCAGCGAGTTCGATTCGTCCTGGTCGCGCGGCAAGCCTTTCCAGTGCGTGATCGGTACCGGTCGGGTGATCAAAGGGTGGGACCAAGGCCTGATGGGCATGCGCGTTGGCGGCAAGCGCAAATTGCAGGTGCCTGCGCAGTTGGGCTATGGCGAGCGCAGTGTGGGTGCGATTCCGCCGCATTCGGACCTGACGTTTGAGATCGAACTGCTGGAAGTGCTGACGCGGGATGATTGAGTGATTGATGTGGTTTTCGGTGTGCAAACCTCAAGGCATGCACACCACCCCCGAAAAATTCTCAAGGAATACATATTTCAGCAACACCCATCCCCTAACCTAAGCCTTGCTCAAGGATCGGCAATCACACGCCAGGGAGGAACCAAACGGGTTGAAGGCACTCTGACTCTCACTCGTTGCCAAGGATGGCACTCACTACAAGGACGCCTCGCGGCTGCGGCGCCGGGCAAGGTGGCGGGTCAACTCGATTCTCTCTGCCACATGAGCCTGCCTTGATGAAGTTGCCAACGTTTCTCCGCCGTCGTCGCCACCTGCTGCTTAGCCTAGTGCTCACAGCCGTAGCCATACCGCTGGCGTTGGAAGCTGTCGAAAGCCGCGCCCAGCCGGCTGATGGCACGCAGACCCTGGTGTTTCTGCGCCATGCCGAGAAACCCGGCGAAGGGCTGGGGCAACTGAACTGCCAAGGCCTCAACCGTGCACTGGACCTGGCCACGTTGCTGCCGGAGCGTTTCGGCAATGCCGACTACGTATTCGCCGCCAACCCGTCGCGGCATGTCGAGGAAGGCAGCAAGGACGAGAGCTACAGTTATATCCGCCCATTGATGACCATCACCCCCAGCGCCATCCGCCAGGGCCTGCCGGTGAACATCGACTACGGCGCCAACGATACCGACGAGCTGGCCGAAGAACTGCTGAGCGACAAATACCGCAACGCGACGGTCTACACGGCCTGGTCCCACGGGTACCTTCCCGAACTCATCAATACCGTGGCCGGCAAGGCCCTGGGTGAAGAGCGGGTGATCACCGAGGACTGGAACGGCGATGATTTCGACACGCTGTACGTGCTGACCCTGACCTGGCACGACGGCAAGGCCAGCCTGCTCAGCCGTAACGTGCGCCAAGGCCTCAACGACGGCGCGCATAGCTGCCCGACCTGATCCGCTGTTACTGTCTTGGCAGGGAAGCCGAAACAGGGGCACTGCAAGATGCAAAAAGTCACGATCATTGGCGGCGGGGTGATTGGCCTGGCGACAGCCTATGCGCTGGTGCGCGAGGGGCTGGCTGTGGACCTGATCGAGGCGCGGGACCGCCTGGCGTCTGCCACCAGTTTCGCCAACGGCGGGCAGCTGTCTTACCGCTATGTGGCGCCATTGGCCGACGCCGGTGTGCTCTGGCAGGCGTTGGGCTGGATGCTGCAGGGGGACTCGCCGCTGCGCTTGCGGTTGCGCCTGGACCCGGCGCAGTGGCGCTGGTTGATGGCGTTCATGCTGGCCTGCCGGCGCAGCGTCAACCGCCGCAACGGTGCACAACTGCTGACGTTGGCGCTGGAAAGCCAGGCCGCCCTGGCGCGTTGGCGCGAGGCCGATGGGCTCACCGATTTCGCCTGGCGGCGTAACGGCAAACTGGTCGCCTTCCGCAGCGAGCGGGCGTTCGCCCATGGGCGTGAGCGCCTGCTTGATCGGAGCAGCCAACGGGTACTCGATGCCGCCGAACTGCGCGCCTTGGAGCCGGCATTGGCCGAGGCGCCGTTCGTGGGCGGGGTTCTGACGCCTGACGAGGAAGTCGCCGACTGTCACCGTTTTTGTGAACGCCTGGCCGAGCGCTTGCGCGCATCCGGGCAGTGCCGGTTCCTGCTTGGCAGGCCCGTGACGCGGCTGGTCGCCCATCAGGATCAGGTCGTTGCGCTGCACCTGGGGGGCGAGCAGGTTGACGTTCAGCGCCTGGTGCTGTGCGCGGGGCATCGCAGTGCAGGGCTGGCGCTACCGGGCTTGAGGCTGCCGGTCTATCCGCTGAAGGGCTACAGCCTGACAGCGCCGATCAACACGGAACATCGGGCGCCAGAACTCAGCCTTACCGACTACGAGCGCAAGATCGTCTATGCCCGCCTGGACCGGCAATTGCGGGTTGCAGCGATGGTGGACATCGTCGGCTTCGACGAATTGGTGGATGCGCGCAGGCTCAACAGCATGCGCCGTCTGGCACTCAATACGTTGCCCGATGCCGCCGACTACGGGCGGGCGGTAGAGTGGGCGGGGATGCGGCCGGCGACCCCTACCGGGGTGCCGATCATTGGTGCTACGGCTTACCGAAACCTGTGGCTGAATCTGGGGCATGGGGCTCTAGGCTTTACCTTGGCCTGTGGCAGTGGGGAGCGGTTGGCCAGGATGTTGCGCTGACTGCACCGGCCACTTCGCGGGGCAAGCCCGCTCCCACAGGTATTTGCGCTGAGTTGGAGAATAGCGCGCACCTGTGGAAGCGGGCTTGCCCCGCGAAGTGGCTGGTCTTGACGAAGCCCCCTTACCGCCCGAAGCGCATCGGCCAGCCCACCACCTTCTTTACCCTCGGCGTGGCATAGGTGCGTACCTTGGAGGTACTCAAGCCCATGCGCACCAGCGATTCGGCAATGGTCACCGCTGCACTCACACCATCGACCACCGGCACACCGGTACGCTGGCGAATCTGCTCATCCAGCCCGGCCATGCCACCGCAACCCAGGCAGATGACCTCGGCCTTGTCCTCCCGCACGGCGCGTTCGGCCTGTTCGACAATGGCCTCCACGGCACGCTGCGGGTCGGCTTCAAGCTCAAGCACCGCCAGGCCACTGGCGCGCACCGAGGCGCAGCGGTCATACAGCCCAGAGAGCTTCAGGCGGTCCTCGATCAGCGGCACGGTGCGGTCCAGTGTGGTCACCACCGAGTAAGCATGGCCCAGGTACAGGGCAGTGCTGGCGGCTGCATCGGTGATGTCCACCACGGGCACGTTCAGCAGCTCCTGCAGGCCTTCGCGGCCGTGCTCGCCGTAGCCGGCCTGGATCACGGCATCGTAGGGGCCCTCGTAGGCCAGCACCCGGTCCATCACCGCGATGGCGGCCAGGTAGCTTTCGAAGTTGCCCTCCACCGACTCGGCACCAAACCACGGGGTCAGCCCGATGATCTCGGTACCCGGCGCGGCAACGGCGCGTGCCTGCTCGGCGATGGCCTCGGTGATGGCTTCAGTGGTGTTGACGTTGGCAATCAGAATACGCATGGACGGTTCTCCCTGATCAGTGGCTGCTGTGGTCGACGGCGATGCACTCGCCGCTGACATCCAGGTAATGGCGGTTGCGGGGCGCGATCAGCAAATAGACGGCGGCAGCAATACCGGCACCGATCAACCAGGAGAACGGCGCCACGCTGTGGAAGTTGGGCACCAGGGCGAGGACGATGGCCAGCAGTGCGGCCGGCACGAAGGCGGCCACGGCGCGCAGGTTGATGCCCTTGGTGTAGTGGTAGGCGCCAGCCGGGTCTTCGCTGTACAGCTGCGGCACGTTGATGCAGCCTTTGCGCAGCAACCAGTAGTCGGCCATGATCACCCCGTACAGCGGGCCGAGCAGGGCACCGAGGCCCGACAGGAAGTACACGATCACCAGCGGGCTGTTGTACAGGTTCCAGGGCAGGATCAGCACCGCAAGGGTGGCGCTGATCAGGCCGGCACGGCGGAAGTTCAGGTGGCGGGGTGCCAGGTTGCTGAGCACGAAGGCCGGGGCGACGAAGTTGGCCATGATGTTCACCGCCACCGTGACGATCAGGAAGGCCAGGCAGCCCAATACCAGGAACGGTGTGCTGGGAATGCTGGCGACGATCTGGGTCGGGCTGTCGATGATCTGGCCGTTGATCTGGAACTGCGCGCCGCACAGCACCACGGTGATCATCGCGAACACCAGGATGTTCACCGGCAGGCCCCAGAAGTTACCGACGCGGATGGTCTTGCGGCACGGCGAAGAACGCGCGAAGTCGCAGAAGTTGAGCACCAGAGTGCCGTAGATCGCCAACCACAGCGCACCGCCGGCAAAGATGTTGCGCCACATCTCGTAGCCGGTCAGGGGCGCTGCCACCGACCAGGCGATGCGCGCGTCGGCCTTGAAGTACATGAACACCGCCAGGCTGGCCACGGTCAGCAGAATCACCGGGCCGGCAAAGGCCTCGTAGCGGCGCACCATCTCCATGCCGTAGGCGAGGATCACCAGCTGCACCAGCCAGATCGCCACGAAGCACACCCAGCCCAGGCTCGACAGGCCAAGGATGCTGTCATGGTCGTACACGGCCAGTTGCGGCCACACGGCCGTAAGCAGCACGCGCAGCACCACCGAGGCCAAGTAGGTCTGGATACCGAACCAGGCAATGGCGATGACTGCGCGGATCAGCGCCGGTATCTGCGCGCCGTGGATACCGAAAGCGATGCGGCTGATGACCGGGAACGGTACGCCGGTCTTCTGCCCCATGTAGCCGGAAAGGTTCATGAAGAAGTACACCAGCGCAGCGCCGATGCCCAGCGACAAGAGGATCTGCCAGCCGCCCAGCCCCAAGGCGAACAGCCCCATGGCGAAGGAGTAGTTGGCGATGTTGTGCACATCGTTGGTCCATAACGCGAAGATGCTGTAACCGCCCCAGCGCCGGCCTTCGAGGCGTGTCGGGGCAAGGTCGCGGTTGTGCAGGCGCGGGCTCAGGTCGAGTGCTGGCGCAGGCCCGGCAAGGGTGGACGCGGGGTTGCTGCTGGCGACGGAAAGGTCAGGGGCAAGGTTGAGGCTGGTACTCATTCCGGCAGGCTCCTGATGCACGTGGACTGCGATGAGCGGGCAATGCGCACGGGCTCGCCATCTCGTCGGTGCAGCGTTGGCATCACTGGGTTCTGGGCGCGGCGGCCGGGTTCTGGTCGGCGTCGCGAGTTCTTGTGTATTTATGTTTTGCTTAACTTGTATACAAAACACGAACACACAAAAGCGAGTTCCATGCCAGGCGAATAGCGACATCGAAGTTGCCACTATTATGAATCTGTCTTGTTGAACGGTAAGTTAATGAAATAACGTCGATATAAGTTGACCAGTTGAACAGCTATTATTTTTGCGTGCACTTGTTAGTTGATCAAATGGTCAGAAATGGCGCTGAAAAGGTTGTAACGTATTGGGGCAGGGTTGAGAAAAGTGCACACAAAAATGGCACCTAAGGTGACATTCTTGTGTACAAAAAATAGTCAGCTTTCCACTGTGGCTTTCTTTAGGCCGCAGATTCAATCCATCGGCGGCAGGCGTCGCTTCACCGGGCTTTTCTTGATGATCGCGGTATTGGTCTCGGCCAGCACATTGATCCGGTCGAGCAGGGTGTCGAGCTGTTCCATCGAGCGCACATGCAGGCGGGCAATGAAGCAGTCCTCGCCGGTCACCTTGTCGCATTCAGTGAATTCGGGCAGCGCAATGATTTGCCGCTCCACTTCCTGCAGTTGCCCCGGCAGCGGGCGGATACGCACGATCGCCTGCAGTTGATAACCGAAGCTGCGCGGGTCGACATCCACCGTGTAGCCGCGCAACACACCGCGCTCCTCCAGGCGGCGCAAGCGTTCGCTGACGCTGGGGGCGGACAGCCCGCTGATCTGCGCCAGGGCCTTGAGCGAACGCCGCGAGTCTTCCATCAGTGCATTGATCAGCAGTTGGTCGATTGCATCGGTCATGCTTCACCTCGTCAGGCTGTTCGATTGATTTGCCTTGATAGTAAAGGCAGGTTGGCTGATACGCCTTTGATATCCGCTGGAAGGTCACCCTCCGGCCTTTGCATACTGTTGCCATCGTCAACGGGAGGTGTGAGATGGACAGTTCATTGCGCCGTGGCTCGCTGGAAATGGTCGCTGCCATGCTGATTTCCGGGACCATCGGCTGGTTCGTGCTGGTGTCGGGCCAGCCGGTGCTCGATGTGGTGTTCTGGCGGTGTGTGTTCGGCACCGGTACGTTGCTGGTGATCTGTGCGGCCTTGGGCTTCCTCAAGCCGGGGGTGATCGGCCGCACCGCATTTTTGCTGGCGATTGCCAGCGGCGTGGCCATCGTTGGCAACTGGGTGTTGCTGTTCGCCTCCTATTCGCGCGCTTCGATTGCCATCGGCACGGCGGTGTACAACGTGCAGCCGTTTATCCTGGTGGGGCTGGCGGCGTTGTTTCTGGGGGAGAAGATCACCCTGGCCAAGGTCACCTGGCTGAGTGTCGCCTTCCTTGGCATGTTGGCTATCGTCAGTGCCCACGGTGCGGGGCAGGGCAGTGGCGAGGATTACTTGCTGGGCATCGGCCTGGCGCTGGGCGCGGCGTTCTTGTATGCAATCGCTGCGTTGATCATCAAGCGCCTCAAAGGCACGCCGCCGCACCTCATCGCCTTGATCCAGGTGGCAACCGGTGTGCTGCTGCTGGCGCCGTGGGTCAAGTTGGGCGGTCTGCCTGGCGAAACTTCGGCATTGGCCAGCCTGGTGACCCTGGGTATCGTGCACACCGGGGTGATGTATGTGCTGCTGTACAGCGCCATCCAGCGCTTGCCTACGGCACTGACCGGCGCGCTGTCGTTCGTTTACCCGATTGCCGCGATCCTGGTCGACTGGGTGGCCTTCGGGCATCGGCTGGCACCCCTGCAATGGCTCGGCGTGGCGCTGATCCTGCTGGCGGCGGCAGGGATGCAGCAAGGCTGGTGGTTCCGCCCTGCACGGGTTGCAGTCAAGCATTGAAGAGGCGGACAAGGGTAGAATGCCGCTTTTTCCAGCTTGCGACCCGCCATGACCTCGCCGATCCAGACCCTCGAGCAACACCTGCTCACCGCCCTCGACCCCGCCCCGCAGGAAACCCGCCGGCTGTTCCACGGCCGCGGCCGCTGCTGGCCGGGCCTTGAGCAAGTGACTGTGGACTGGCTCCAGGGCGTGCTGTCAGTAGCGCTGTTTCGCGAGCCGCCGGAGGGCCAACTGGCCGAGCTGGAGGCCATGCTGCAGAGCCTGGCCCAGCGCCCGCAATGGGCCGGCCAGGCCATCCTCATCCAGCACCGCTACCTGCCGGACAGCCCCGGCCAATGGTTGCTGGGCGAGCCGTGCCAGCAACGCGAGGTGGTCGAGGATGGCCTGACCTACCTGCTGGACCTGGGCGTGCGCCAGAACAACGGCCTGTTCCTGGACATGCGCTATGGCCGGCGCTGGGTGCGCGAGCAGGCGGCGGGCAAGCGGGTGCTGAACCTGTTCGCCTATACCTGTGGTTTTTCGCTGGCGGCCATCGCCGGGGGCGCCGAACAGGTGGTGAACCTGGACATGGCCAAGTCGGCGTTGTCCCGCGGGCGCGACAATCACCGGCTCAATGGCCACGATGCGTCGCGGGTGGCGTACCTGGGGCATGAATTGTTCAAATCGTGGGGCAAGGTGCGCAAGTACGGCCCTTATGACCTGATCATCATCGACCCGCCGACCTTCCAGAAGGGCAGCTTTGTGTTGACCCAGGACTACGCGAAGATCTTGCGGCGCTTGCCCGAGTTGCTGAACGAGGGAGGCACGGTGCTGGCGTGTGTGAACGACCCGGCGATCGGCCCGGAATTTCTGATCGAGGGCATGGCCGAGCAGGCGCCAACGTTGGCCTTCGTCGAGCGGCTGGAGAACCCGCCGGAGTTTCCTGATGCGGACCCAGCGGGGGGCTTGAAGGCCTTGGTATTCCGCCAGGCCTGAGTCTTCCTGTTGCGCCCCTTCGCGGTTTCCCCGCGAAGGGGCCGGGCCTGCTTGCATCAAGCAGTAACGGCACGCACCGGCAGCGGGTACACCTGGGCAAAGCTCACCTTCTCGGTCTGGTCCACACGTTTCTTGAGTCGTTCATTGAACGCCCGGCTAACCGCATACTGCCCGCCGGAAATGGTACGGAACTGCGCCGTCAGGACAAACCCGTTCAAGTCCATGCGGTCCACCCCGAACACTTGCAGCGGCCCCTGCAGGTTGATGCGCAGCAGCGGGTCGTGGCTGATTGACTGCCCCACCTCGTGGATTAGCGCCAGCGATTCATCGACGTCGCTGTCGTAAGTGAACTGCACCGAGAAGAACGCATAGGCGAACTGGCGCGACTGGTTGGTGACTGCCTTGATCTGGCCGAACGGCACCGAGTGCACGAACCCCTTGCCGTCGCGCAGGCGCAGGGTGCGGATGGTCAGGCTTTCGACGGTGCCGGCGTGGCCTGAGTCGAGCACTACCCAGTCACCGATCGAGATGGTGTCTTCGATCAAGATGAACAGCCCCGTGATCACGTCCTGCACCAGTTGCTGCGAGCCGAAGCCGATGGCCAGGCCGATTACCCCGGCACCGGCCAGCAGCGGTGCGACGTTGATGCCCAGGTTGGCCATGGTGGTGATGGTGCAGATGACGATCAGCACCACTTTTACGGCATTGCGCAGCATCGGCAGGATGGTCCGCACCCGGGTACTCGGCTGGCGCGCCGCGCGGCGCCCGACGGCGGGTTTCAGCGCTTCCTGGATGGCGGTGTCGAGGACCACCCACAGCAGCCAGGTCACCAGCAGAATCAGGCCGATGCTCGACAGCGAATTGCTGATCGCCTGGCCCAGGCTGTTGCTCAGGGCGAAGCCGATCACCGAAACGCCCCAGATGCGCCCGAGCAGCTCGATGAAAGCCACCGCCATGGCGATGCGCAACAGCGCGTGGGCGAGGCTGCGCAGCAGTTCCTTGTAAGGCCGAACCCGTTGCCCGGCATCCGCTTCGCGGGGCGCCAGCAGGTGCTGTAGCAAGGTGCTGAGAAACACCGAGGACACCAGCAGCACGGTAGTCAGCAAAGCCTTTTGCAGCGCCTTCTGGCTTTCTTCGCCGGCGCCGATCAGGTGAATCGCCGAGACCAGGATCATCAACAGGATCGGCAGGTACCACAGCACCGAGAAGATCCGCAGGGTTTCCTGCACGGCCCGGTGTTGCACGCGGTCCTTGAGCGCACGGTTGCGAATCAGATGGGCCACCGGACGGCGCAGGCGGATCACCAGGCTGGCGAAGATGAACGTGGCGGCCAGGCCGGTGAACACGGCGATGCTGGCGGTGATGTTACCGCCCAACTGGCGGGCGATCTGCGGGCTGGTCAAGGCATCGCTCCAGGCCGCCAGGAAGCCGATCAGAAACAGCGGTCGCGGGGCCAGGCGCTTGATCACGGCCACGGCCGGGCGCTTGTGGCCGGCATCAAACAACGTAATCAAGCACAGGATGATCGAGGTCGAGAACAGGCCGCTGCTGGTGGCGTAGGCCAGGCTCAGGCCCAGGGCACGGGCTACCGAGGGGTCGAGGAAACGGCTGATGTAGAGGGTCAGCGGCAGGCTGGCCAGCGCCGGCAGGGTATAGGGCAGCAGGTAGCCGAGCAGGCTGCTGGCGCGCTGGCGCTCGTTCAGCCATGGGGTGGCCGAAGCGCGCTTGCTGAGCCAGCGGCCGAGGCTGGTAAGCACCGCGAAGCTGGCGGCCCAGGTGAGGGTCAGCAAGATGAAGTTGCCCGCCAACTGCAGCGAATCGCTGGCCGAATGGCGGTCGACCAGGCGTTCCATTTCCTTGGCGGCACGGTCGGTGCGCAGGCGCCAGGCATCGACCAGGTGGGCATCGAGGTCAAGCTCCTGGGCGGCGCTGTCCAGGCCGTCGGCCAGGGCGCCGAGCAGCCCGCCTTGCAGGACCGGTTCCGGTTCGGTGGGTTGTTCTCCGGCAGGTGCAGGGTCTGCAGCCAGCAGATGGGTGCTCAGCAGGCAGCCGAGCAGCAGGGTGGAGAGGTAACGCAGCACTGGAGTACTCCTTCGGCCGGGGTGAGCGGGGCAGGGTTACTCAAGGAACTGATTGGTGGGGGTGGGGAAAGTTCGATGGGGTGTGTTGCCAGCACTGGCCTCTGCGCGGGTAAACCCGCTGCCACAGAGGCCGACACTGGCTGGGTCAATTACTGATTGGTGTAGATCTGGTCGAACACGCCCCCGTCGTTGAAGTGGGTTTTTTGCACGGTGCGCCAGTCGCCAAAGGTCTTCTCCACCGACAGGAAGTCCACTTTCGGGAAGCGGTCGGTGTACTTGGCCAGCACTGCCGCATCGCGTGGGCGCAGGTAGTTGTTGGCCGCGATTTCCTGGGCTTCTGGCGACCACAGGTACTTCAGGTACTCCTCGGCCACTGCCTGGGTACCTTTCTTCGCCACCACCCTGTCGACCACGCTCACCGGTGGCTCGGCTTCGGCGGACACACTTGGGTAGACCACTTCGAACTGGTCGCGGCCGAACTCGCGGGCGATCATTTCGGCTTCGTTCTCGAAGGTCACCAGCACGTCACCGATCTGGTTGGTCATGAAGGTGGTGGTGGCGGCGCGGCCACCGGTATCAAGGACTGGCGCCTGCTTGAACAGCTTGCCGACGAAGTCACGGGCCTTGGCCTCGTCACCGCCTTGCTTGAGCACATAGCCCCACGCCGACAGGTAGGTATAGCGGCCGTTACCCGAGGTCTTGGGGTTGGGCACGATCACCTGCACGCCGTCCTTGAGCAGGTCGGGCCAGTCTTTCAGTGCCTTGGGGTTGCCCTTGCGCACGATGAACACGGTGGCCGAGGTGAACGGCGCGCTGTTGTTCGGCAGGCGGGTCACCCAGTTGTCCGGCACCAGTTTGCCGTGATCGACCAAGGCATTGATGTCGGTGGCCATGTTCATGGTGATGACATCGGCCGGCAGGCCATCGATGACTGCACGCGCCTGCTTGCTCGAACCGCCGAAGGACATCTGCACGTTGACCTTCTCGTTGTGCTCGGCCTCCCAGTGCTTCTGGAACGCTGAGTTGTAGTCCTTGTAGAAGTCACGCATCACGTCGTAGGAGACGTTGAGCAGGGTCGGGGCCGCCTGGGCGAAGTTGCCCAGGGCAAGGCCCGCGGCCAGCAGCGAAGCAGTGAACAGTTTTTTCACGACGCATTCCTTGTTCTTGAACAGTATTGGGCAGAGTGCCAGCGACTATAGCGGGTGCCTTGCTGCTGTTTAAAGAACAAAAAACGCTTTGGTTATTCCCGCTTGGGAAACAGCGCATTGCCACAACGCGAGCAGAATGCGGCGCCGTGTTCGTGGCTGTTCTTGCGGCAGGTGGGGCAGTCATGCTGCAACTGTTCACCACGCATGGCGTTGGCCAGCTCTGCGGTGAAGATGCCGGTAGGCACGGCAATGATCGAGTAACCGGTAATCATCACCAGCGACGACAGCACCTGGCCCAGCGGGGTCTTCGGCACAATGTCGCCAAAGCCTACAGTGGTCAGGGTGACAATCGCCCAATAGATGCCTTTGGGAATGCTGGTAAAGCCATGCTCCGGCCCTTCGATCACGTACATCAAGGTGCCGAACACGGTCACCAGGGTCGACACGGTGACCAGGAACACGATGATCTTCTGCTTGCTGCCGCGCAGCGCCGCCATCAGGTAGTTGGCCTGCTTGAGGTACTGGCCGAGCTTGAGCACGCGGAAGATCCGCAGCATGCGGATCACGCGAATGATCAGCAGGTACTGCGCGTCGCTGTAATAGAGGGCGATGACTCCAGGGACGATCGCCAGCAGGTCGACCAGGCCGTAGAAGCTGAAGGCGTAGCGCAAGGGTTTGGGCGAGCAGTACAGGCGCGTCAGGTATTCGGCCAGGAAGATCGCGGTGAAACCCCATTCGATGCCCGCCAGCAGGCCGGCGTAGCCCTGATGGACAGCGTCGATGCTGTCGAGGATCACCGTGACCAGGCTGGCGAGGATGATCAGCAGGAGGGTTTTGTCGAAGCGTCTTCCAGCCACGGTGTCGGTCTGGAAGACGATGATGTAGAGCCGCTCGCGCAGGCTCGCAGGGTTGTTCATTGGCTCGTCCACAAAGCGATAAAGAAAGCGATGGGCTGAGCCTAGGGGCTGCGTTTCAGCTGTGCAAGCGGGATGCATTGCGCCGCTGATTGAGTTGAGCCAGGTAGTTGCCCAGGTGCATGAGCCAGCAGGCTGTGACGAAGGGGGCGGTCAGCCCGGCCACCGGCAACAAGGCGAACAGGGGTTGCAGCAGCAGGGCCAGTGCAATCGCCAGCAGTGTCACCCCTGGTCGCTCGCCTTGCCTGCTGAACGCCAACGCTGCCAATGCGGCGTTGAAGCCGTACAAACCCATCCAGGCTACCTGCGTCTGGTCGGTCAGTAATGCGACGCCACCGCCGATGGCAGAGCCGATCACCGCCCAGGTTGCTGCATAAGGATTGGCAAGGTACATGCCGATGACGATCAGCAGGCCCGCCATTGGCTTGTCGAGCAAGAACACCTGGCCCACGCCACGCAGCAGCGCAGACAGCGGGTCGGCTTCGACAGGGAGTGCGGTCGAGGGCTCGGCCAGCAGCAGGGTACCCCAGCCGAGCAGGACGAAGGGGGCGGTGTAGGCGACCAGCAACTTGCCGCCGCGCTTGCGCCACTGGTGGGTGATGATGCTCGACAGCCCGCCAGCGGCAATGATTAGCGGCGGCAGGATGGCCGACCATGGCAGCACCGCACTGATCAGGATGCCGATCAGCACGCCGTTGTAGCAGTACAAGCCGGCTTGGCGGTCGGCGCGGTCGTAGCCGCGCCGTTGTGCAGTGAGCAGGCCGGCGAGGGCGCCGAGCAGGGCGCCACCGACCAGGCTGGGGGCGGTCAGCAGGATGGCCAGCAGGCAGCACAGGCCGCACAGGGGGTTGCGCAGCAGCAGCACTTGGCTGAAGCCGTTGAGCAGCGCCGTGGCCCAGTCAGGGCACGGGTTGACGAAATTTTTGGTGTACATGGGGCAGTCGGTAAGGTTGAGGGTTGAGCGGTGGGCCTCTTTGGGCCTCGGGTTTTCCGCAGGTCTGGTGTAACGGTGTTCGGGGAGGGCTTTGCCCTCCATTCGCGAGGCAAGCCCGCTCCCACAGGCGCAAGGCAATTGAATGCCATGCAGTCCCTGTGGGAGCGGGCTTGCCCCGCGAAAGGGCCCGGGATCAGACCAAGGTCTCGATCCGTAGCGTATTAGTCGAGCCTGGCTTGCCGAAAGGCACACCAGCGGTGATCAGCAGCGTGTCACCGCGGCTGGCCATGCCTTGGGCCTGGGCAATCTCCAGCGCGGTCGAGCAGATCTCGTCAACCTGGCGCAGGCGGTCGTTGACCACCGAGTGCACGCCCCAGGCCACGCTCAGGCGGCGCGCGGTGTTCAAGTTCGGCGTCAGGTTGAGGATCGGTGCCCGTGGTCGCTCGCGGGCGGCGCGCAGGGTCGAGGCGCCCGACTCGCTGTAGTTGACCAGCACCGCCACCGGCAGGATGCCGCTGATACGGCGGATCGCGCAGCTGATGGCGTCCGACACGGTGGCCTCGGCTTTTGGCCGGCCAACGTCGAGCTGGGCCTGGTAGTCCGGGCCGTTCTCCACCTGGCGGATGATCTTGCTCATCATCTGCACAGCTTCCAGCGGGTAATCGCCCGACGCAGTCTCGGCCGACAGCATCACCGCATCGGCACCTTCGGCCACGGCGTTGGCCACGTCGGTGACTTCGGCACGGGTCGGGGCTGGCGAGAAGCGCATCGACTCAAGCATCTGCGTGGCCACCACCACCGGTTTGCCCAGCTGGCGGCAGGTGTCGATGATGCGTTTCTGGATCTGCGGCACGCTTTCGGCCGGCACTTCCACGCCCAGGTCGCCACGGGCCACCATGATCGCGTCGGACAGCTCGGCGATCGCTTGCAGTTGTTCGACGGCGGACGGCTTCTCGATCTTGGCCATCAGGTAGGCGCGGTCACCGATCAACTGGCGCGCTTCGGTGATGTCTTCCGGGCGCTGCACGAACGACAGGGCTACCCAGTCCACGCCCAGTTCAAGGCCAAAGGTCAGGTCGAGACGGTCTTTTTCAGTCAGCGGGGAGAGCGCCAGCACTGCTTGCGGCACGTTGACGCCCTTGCGGTCGGACAGCTCGCCACCGGCCAGCACTTCGGTGTCGATGGCATCGCTGTGCTTGGCGGTCACCCGCAGGCGCAGCTTGCCGTCGTCGAGCAGCAGGTCCATGCCTGGCTCTAACGCGGCGATGATCTCCGGGTGTGGCAGGTTGACCCGGCGGTTGTCGCCCGGGGCTTTGTCCAGGTCCAGGCGCAGGGCCTGGCCGCGCTGCAGTTGCACCTTGCCTTCGGCAAAGCGGCCAACGCGCAGCTTCGGCCCCTGCAAGTCCATGAGGATGCCCAGCGGGTAGTTCAGTTGCTGCTCGACTTCGCGGATCCACTGGTAGCGCATGGCGTGGTCGGCGTGCTCGCCGTGGCTGAAGTTGAGGCGGAAGATGTTCACCCCGGCTTCGACCAGCTGGCGGATGTCGTCGATACCCTGGGTCGCAGGGCCGAGGGTGGCGAGGATTTTGACTTTTTTATCAGGCGTCATGATTGCGGAGTCTCGAGGATCAGGATGGCGCGGAAGTCGTTGACGTTGGTGCGCGTCGGCTCGGTGACGATCAACGCATCGAGCGCGGCGAAGTAGCCGTAGCCGTTGTTGTTGTCCAACTCGTCGCTGGCCGAAAGGCCCAGGGCTTCGGCACGGGCGTAGCTGCCCGGGGTCATGAAGGCACCGGCGTTTTCTTCGGAGCCATCGATGCCGTCGGTGTCGCCGGCCAGGGCGTACACGCCTGGCAGGCCCTTGAGGTTCTCCGTGAGGCTGAGCAGGAACTCGGCGTTGCGCCCGCCACGGCCGTTGCCGCGCACGGTGACGGTGGTTTCGCCGCCAGAGAGGATCACGCAGGGCGCCTTGAGCGGCTGGCCGTGCAGCACGATCTGCCGGGCAATACCGGCGTGCACCTTGGCCACTTCGCGCGATTCGCCTTCCAGGTCGCCGAGTATCAGCGGGCTGAAACCGGCCTGGCGGGCTTTGACCGCAGCGGCTTCCAGCGACTGCTGGGGCTTGGCGATCAATTGGAAATGGCTGCGAGCCAGGGCCGGGTCATCGGCCTTGACGGTTTCCGAAGCCGGGTTGTTGAGCCAGTCGATAACCGCCTTGGGCGCGTCGATGCTGTAGCGCTTGAGGATGGCCAGGGCGTCGGCGCTGGTGCTCGGGTCGGCGACGGTGGGGCCGGAGGCGATGACGGTGGCCAGGTCGCCAGGCACATCGGAAATCGCATAGGTGTAGACGGTGGCCGGCCAGCAGGCTTTGGCCAGGCGGCCGCCCTTGATCGCCGAGAGGTGCTTGCGTACGCAGTTCATCTCGCCGATGGTGGCGCCAGACTTGAGCAGTGCCTTGTTGATGTGCTGCTTGTCGGCCAGGGTCAGGCCCTCGGCAGGCAGGGCCAACAGGGCGGAACCGCCGCCAGACAATAGGAAGATGACGCGGTCGTCTTCGTTCAGGTTGCTGACCAGTTCCAGCACGCGTTTGGCCACGGCCAGGCCGGCGGCATCGGGGACCGGGTGGGCGGCTTCGACCACCTCGATCTTCTGGCAGTTGGCACCGTGGCCGTAGCGGGTGACGACGAGGCCGGACACTTCGCCCTGCCAGCTTTTCTCGACCACTTCGGCCATGGCGGCTGCGGCCTTGCCGGCGCCGATGACGATGACCCGACCGCTACGGTCGGCGGGCAGGTAGGGTTCGAGGACTTGGCGCGGGTGGGCGGCGGCGATGGCTGTGTCGAACAGCTCGCGAAGAATTTTTTGCGGATCGACCGACATGGCAGGCTCCCAATTATTGTTGTTCTGCAGAATCGAAAACGCCCCTGGAACTGCCTCCGTGCAGGCCGAACCAGGGGCGGTCCCCAGAGCTGCAAGCTTCAAGCTACAAGCCACAAGTAAAAGCAGACCTGCTTTTGCTTGCCGCTCGAGGCTTACAGCTTGAAGCTTATTTCTCGTCGCGGATCGAGAAGTTGGCCATGTGCTCCAGGCCTTTGATCAGCGCCGAGTGGTCCCAGTTGCCGCCGCCCAGGGCCTGGCAGGTGTTGAACACTTGCTGGGCGTTGGAGGTGTTGGGCAGGTTGATGCCCAGCTCCTTGGCGCCTTGCAGGGCCAGGTTCAGGTCCTTCTGGTGCAGGTTGATGCGGAAGCCTGGGTCGAAGGTGCCTTTGATCATGCGCTCGGCGTGTACTTCGAGGATTTTCGACGAAGCGAAGCCGCCCATCAGTGCTTCACGCACCTTGGCAGGGTCGGCGCCGTTCTTGGCGGCGAACAGCAGCGCTTCGCTGACGGCCTGGATGTTCAGGGCGACGATGATCTGGTTGGCGACCTTGGCGGTCTGGCCGTCGCCGTTGCCACCCACGCGGGTGATGTTCTTGCCCATGGCTTCGAACAGCGGCAGTGCGCGCTCGAAGGCTTTCGGGCAACCGCCGACCATGATGCTCAGGGTCGCAGCCTTGGCACCGACTTCACCGCCGGACACCGGGGCGTCCAGGTAGGCGGCGCCAGTGGCCTTGATCTTCTCGGCGAAGGCCTTGGTGGCGGTAGGGGAGATCGAACTCATGTCGATCACTACCTTGTTCGGGCCCACACCTTCGGCCACGCCGTTTTCACCGAACAGGACGGCTTCGACCTGTGGGGTGTCGGGGACCATGACGATGATGAACTCAGCTTCCTGGGCAACTTCTTTCGGGTTGGCCAGGGCCACGGCGCCGGCGGCGATCAGGTCGGCCGGGGCAGCATCGTGGTGGGTGGAGACGAACAGGCTGTGACCTGCTTTTTGCAGGTTCTGAGCCATGGGCTTGCCCATGATGCCGGTGCCGATAAAACCGATTTTAGCCATGAGAGATTACCTCGTTGTATTTGTTGAATCTCGATGGAGCAGGCGACGCGTCCCATTGTAGGAGCGGCCTTGCCGGGGCGCCGGACCGGTCGGAAAGGGGGCGCAGCGCCCCCAGAATTTCGGCCACAGCAAAGATTGCCGGGGCTGCTGCGCAGCCCATTGCGACGCAAGGCCGCTCCTACAAAGTGCGTATTCGCCCTTAAATTGCGTTATGGGTCTTCAGCCAGCCCAGACCTGCTTCGGTCGTGGTCAGTGGCTTGTATTCTGCGCCCACCCAGCCCTGGTAGCCGATGCGGTCCAGGTGCTCGAACAGGAAGCGGTAGTTGATCTCGCCGGTGCCTGGTTCGTTGCGGCCCGGGTTGTCGGCCAGCTGGATGTGGTTGATCAGTTTCAGGTTGCCCTCAATGGTGCGGGCCAGGTCACCTTCCATGATCTGCATGTGGTAGATGTCGTACTGCAGGAACAGGTTGTCGCTGCCGACTTCGGCCTGGATGTCCAGCGCTTGCTGGGTGGTGTTCAGGTAGAAGCCCGGGATGTCGCGGGTGTTGATCATTTCCATGACCAGGCGAATGCCTGCGGCCTTGAGCTTGTCGGCGGCAAAGCGCAGGTTGTCGACGAAGGTCTTGCGCACGTCGGCGCACTGCAGGCCCTGCGGGCGAATGCCGGCCAAAGCGTTGACCTGGGTGTTGCCCAGTACCTTGGCGTATTCGATGGCCTTGTCGACGCCGGCGCGGAATTCTTCGACGCGGTCCGGGTGGCAGGCAATACCGCGTTCACCTTTGCCCCAATCGCCGGCCGGCAGGTTGAACAGCACCTGGGTCAGGCCGTGAGCGTCGAGCTGTTGCTTGATTTCGGCAGCGCTGAAATCGTACGGGAAGAGGTATTCGACACCGCTGAAACCAGCATCGGCGGCGGCCTTGAAGCGGGCCAGGAAGTCCTGTTCGGTGAACAGCATGGACAGGTTGGCAGCGAAGCGAGGCATGGTTGTCTCCTTGCAGATTAAAGCCCCCGGCGCCACATAGGCGGGATGCACGGGGGCGTCAGGCAATCAGTCGAGCATCGAGATCGCGGTTGGCGCGTCGTTGCCGACCAGGGCCAAGTCTTCGAACTCGTTGACGGCGTTGATCTCGGTACCCATGGAAATGTTGGTGACACGCTCGAGGATCACCTCGACCACAACCGGCACGCGGAACTCTTCGGCCATCTTCTGCGCCTTGAGCAGGGCAGGGGCGATTTCGCCTGGTTCGAATACGCGGATGGCCTTGCAGCCCAGGCCTTCGACCACGGCAACGTGGTCGACACCGTAGCTGGCAGCGTCGGTCGAGTTGATGTTCTCGAACGCCAGTTGTACACAGTAATCCATGTCGAAGCCACGCTGCGCCTGGCGGATCAGGCCGAGGTAGGCGTTGTTCACCAGCACGTGAACGTACGGCAGGTTGAACTGCGCACCGACAGCCAGTTCTTCGATCATGAACTGGAAGTCGTAGTCACCCGACAGGGCGACAACCTTGCGCGATGGGTCGGCCTTGACCACGCCCAGGGCGGCAGGGATGGTCCAGCCCAGCGGGCCGGCCTGGCCGCAGTTGATCCAGTTGCGTGGCTTGTACACGTGCAGGAACTGCGCACCGGCGATCTGCGACAGGCCGATGGTGCTGACGTAGCAGGTGTCCTTGCCGAATACCTGGTTCATCTCTTCGTACACGCGCTGCGGCTTGACCGGCACGTTGTCGAAGTGGGTCTTGCGCTGCAGGCTGGCCTTGCGCTGCTGGCAGTCTTCCAGCCAGGCGCTGCGGTCCTTGAGCTTGCCGGCGGCTTTCCACTCGCGGGCCACTTCGAGGAACACGTCCAGCGCCTTGCCGGCGTCCGAGACAATGCCCAGGTCGGGAGTGAACACGCGGCCGATCTGGGTGGGCTCGATGTCCACGTGCACGAATTTGCGGCCTTCGGTGTAAACATCGACGGAGCCGGTGTGGCGGTTGGCCCAACGGTTACCGATACCGAACACCAGGTCGGATTTCAGCAGGGTGGCGTTGCCGTAGCGGTGCGAAGTCTGCAGGCCGACCATGCCGACCATCAGGGCGTGGTCGTCCGGGATGGTGCCCCAGCCCATCAGGGTCGGGATCACCGGTACGCCGGTCAGCTCGGCGAACTCGACCAGCTTGTCGCTGGCGTCGGCGTTGATGATGCCGCCACCTGCAACCAGCAGTGGGCGTTCGGCATCGTTGAGCAGGGCCAGGGCTTTTTCGGCCTGGACGCGGGTGGCGGATGGCTTGTTGACGGCCAGTGGCTCGTAGGCGTCGATGTCGAATTCGATTTCGGCCATCTGCACATCGAACGGCAGGTCGATCAGTACCGGGCCTGGGCGGCCGGTACGCATTTCATAGAAGGCCTTCTGGAACGCGTAAGGCACTTGGCCTGGCTCCAGTACGGTGGTGGCCCACTTGGTGACCGGCTTGACGATGCTGGTGATGTCGACGGCCTGGAAGTCTTCCTTGTGCAGACGTGCACGCGGGGCTTGGCCAGTGATGCAGAGGATTGGAATGGAGTCGGCCGACGCGCTGTACAGGCCGGTGACCATGTCGGTGCCGGCAGGGCCGGAGGTACCGATGCACACGCCGATGTTGCCCGGGTTGGCACGGGTGTAGCCCTCGGCCATGTGCGAGGCACCTTCGACGTGACGAGCGAGGACGTGATCGATGCCACCGACTTTTTTCAGGGCTGAGTACAGCGGGTTGATGGCAGCCCCTGGGATGCCGAACGCGGTATCTACACCTTCACGGCGCATGACCAGAACGGCTGCATCGATTGCTCTCATTTTGCTCATGGGTTGTGCCTCATCGATTTTGTAATTGTATACAACTTGCTTTGCGACAGAGTGTATTCACGCCTGGCGGGCTAGGTCAATGGATTTTCATCGGGGAAGGTGGCTTTCGTCGGAGAGCCCGTGAAAACTGGGTTCTGTCGGATCTGGTACGATCGTTTAAAAATATTGTATACAAAAATATCTTTCGTTGTGTTCTATTTAGGTCATCGGTTTTCAACTGCCCTCAGGGCTTCTCACAACAAGAAGAGGACCTTTTCATGAACGTTCTGAACCTGAAAGTCGCGGTAAGCCTGGTGAATGCCGCGCTGGCCGCAGGCCGCAAGATCAATGCGGCGCCACTGACCGTGGCGGTGCTGGATGCGGGCGGGCACTTGCTGGCGCTGCAGCGGGAAGATGGCGCTAGCCTGATTCGCCCGGAAGTGGCCACCGGTAAAGCCTGGGGTGCGATTGCCTTGGGCAAGGGCTCGCGTTTGCTGGCACTGGATGCGCAGCAACGGCCGGCGTTCTTTGCCGCGCTGAATGGGTTAGGGGAGCGGCCGGTGGTGCCGGCGCCGGGTGGCGTATTGATTCGTGATCAGGACGGCAAGGTGCTGGGTGCGGTAGGGATCAGCGGCGATACGTCGGATATCGACGAGCAGTGCGCGATCAGTGCGATCGAGGAGGTTGGGTTGACGGCGGATGCGGGGGTGGTGGCGTAATAACTTAGATTGTTGGGGCCGCTTTGCGGCCCATCGCGACACAAGGCCGCTCCTACAGGAGCGGCCTGGGCTGCATAGCAGCCCCATTGGCCCGATCAGGCCGCCTCAGGCTCACAGCCCTTGAGCACCAGCCGGATGATGGTCTCGGCCGCCGCGTCATAATCACTGTCGGCCAGCTTGGCCTTGCCCGTCACCGCCGAGATCTGCCAATCGAAATCGGCATAGGTCTGGGTCGCCGCCCAGATGCTGAACATCAGGTGATGCGCATCCACATTGGCAATCTGCCCGCGCTCGATCCAGCCCTGGATGCACTCGATGTTGTGCCGCGCCTGTTCGTTGAGCTGCTCGACCTGGTTGGGCGACAAATGCGGCGCACCGTGCATGATCTCGCTGGCAAACACCTTGGATGCATGCGGCAGGTCGCGCGAGATGCGGATCTTCGAGCGAATGTACGAACTCAACACTTCCTTGGGGTCACCGTCGGCATTGAACGGCGTCGAGGCCTGCATGATCGGCGCGATGATGCTCTCCAGGACCTCGCGGTAGAGGTTGTCCTTGGATTTGAAGTAGTAGTACACGTTTGGCTTGGGCAGGCCGGCCTTGGCCGCGATATCGCTGGTCTTGGTGGCGGCGAAGCCCTTGTCGGCGAATTCCTCGCTGGCCGCGCGCAGGATCAGTTCCTTGTTGCGCTCGCGAATGGTGCTCATGGTCAGGGATCTTCCTCGTGTCTGGCCACCTCTAAGAGGGATCGGGCATGGTAGCACCGGGCTCGACGGGCGCTCAAGGCAGCGACTTTGGGCTAGACTCCGGCGCATTCATTTCACGGGAAACAGGCAAACATGGCAGGCAGCAGTCTACTGGTACTGATCGACGACATCGCCACGGTGCTCGACGACGTGTCACTCATGACCAAAGTCGCGGCGAAGAAGACTGCTGGCGTATTGGGCGACGACCTGGCGCTCAATGCTCAGCAGGTCACTGGCGTACGCGCCGAGCGCGAGATCCCGGTGGTGTGGGCGGTGGCCAAGGGCTCGTTCGTCAACAAGGCGATCCTGGTGCCGGCGGCGTTGCTGATCAGTGCGTTCATCCCTTGGGCGGTAACGCCCTTGTTGATGATCGGCGGCGCTTACCTGTGCTACGAGGGCTTCGAAAAGCTCGCGCACAAGTTCTTGCACAGCAAGGAAGAGGACGAGGCGCAGCATGAGGCGCGCAAGGAAGCCGTGGCCGACGCCAATGTCGACCTGGTGGCCTTCGAGAAAACCAAGATCAAAGGCGCGGTGCGCACCGACTTCATTCTCTCGGCAGAAATCATCGCCATTACCCTGGGCACCGTAGCCGATGCGCCGTTGACCCAGCAGATCATCGTACTGTCGGGTATCGCCATTGTCATGACCATCGGCGTTTACGGGCTGGTGGGCGGCATCGTCAAGCTCGATGACCTGGGCCTGTGGATGACGCAGAAGGCATCGAAGCTGGCCCAGGTGGTGGGTAACGGCATCCTGCGCGCGGCGCCTTACATGATGAAAAGCCTGTCGGTGATCGGCACTGCGGCGATGTTCTTGGTCGGCGGCGGGATTCTGGTGCATGGCATCGGGCCGTTGCATCATGCGATCGAGGCGTTCAGCGAAGGGCGCGGCGGGGCGCTGACGGGCGCATTGCTCAACGGGGGTGTGGGCATTGTTGCGGGCGCTGCCGTGTTGGCGGTCGTAAGCGGTTTGAGCAAGTTGTGGCGGGTAATGCGCCCGGCTCAGTGACCGTGACACAGGGGCCGCAATGCGGCCCCTGTGGTCTTTCAGGTCAGAAGTGAACCTTGACCAGGAAGCTCGCCGTATTCTGGTCGGTCGTGAATGCATCGCTGTCCTTGATGCCGTACTTGTTCTTCCAGTAGTCGTACTCAAAACCTACGTACAGCTGCTTCTCACCCAGGTGCAACGCCTTGCCCAGGTCATATTTGACCTGCGGGTTGAAGTGCAGGTTGGCCTGGTAGGTACCGCGACGGTTCTCGTCGTTGTCCACCACCCAGTCCATGAAACCGTCGATGAGGATGTCGGACGAGCCCACAGGGATGGTGTACGACCACACCGGGGTAATCTGCCAGACGTTGTCACCCGCACGGCTGCCGTCGGTGGTGCGCTGGTAGAAGTTCAGTTGGAAGTAGTCGAAGCCCGGAATGTCCAGGTCGAAGCCAGGGCCGATCAGGTAAGACTCGGTATCCCCCTCGCCAAACTCGTAGGTCATCGCCAACAGCACGTCCTTGACCGGGCCGAACGCCAGCTTCTGGTCGAAGATCTTGCCAAACGACAGGCGCGGGCTGATTTCACCGTAGTAGGTGTTGGGGCCGTTCCCGGCGTCTTTCTTGCCCTGGTAGAAGATCTTGTCGACGAAGATGAAGTTGTCGCCGTACTTCCAGCCATCGGCATGCTCGAACGTCACCGTCTGCTGGATCTCGGGGTTGACCTTGAAGTTCTTGCCCCATAGGTAGGTGAGGCTGTTGTTCTGCCACTGCAGCAGGTCGCCGCCGAAGGTGGTGCCGCAGGCCAGCAGGCCGCCGGCGAGGATCAGGCTGTTGATGGTACGCATTGCGAGTGTCGCTCCCTTGATTGATCTGTTGTCAGCGCTCGTTGTTGGCGCTTTTTTGTCTTTTGAGTCAGCTTTTTTCGATAGGCCACAGCTGTTTGGCAAGAGCTGCGCCAACTTTTCGGGGCTGGCACAACCTTCCTGCTCGACTACGTTCTGAACGGATGAAAAGGGTTTTTCAGGCTGGCAACACGTTGGCCAACCGCCCGAATTCATTGACTGAGCGGTCAGTAAACGCAGGCAGAATCCGTTCTGCCCTGAGCGAGGGGGCGCGCAGATTACTGGCTTGCGCGCCGGTCCTCAAGTGCCCCGTCCTGGAGCGCTGTGAAACAAACTTGTGCGTTTGGTCAGTTTCTTAGAAATGGACTTTGACCAGGGCGCTGGCGACGCTCTGATTACTGTCCACGTTGCCACGGCTGTCGATGCCGTACTTGTCCTTCCAGTAGCTGTATTCAAAGCCTACGTACAACTGCTTGGCGCCCAGGTTCAGGGCCTTGCCCAGGTCATACTTGACCTGTGGGTTGAACTGCAGGTTGGCGTGGTAGGTGCCGCGGCGGGTCTGGTCGTTGTCCACCACCCAGTCCATGTAACCGTCGATCAGGATGTCGGAGCGGCCCACGGGGATGGTGTAGGACCACGCCGGGGTGATCTGCCAGACGTTGTCCCCAGGGCGGCTGCCCTCGGTGTTGCGCACGTAGAAGTTCAAGGTGAAATAGTTGAAGCCGGGGACGGCCAGATCGAAACCGGGGCCGATCAGGTAGGCCTCGTTGTCGCCTTCGCCACGCTCGTAGGTCATGGCGATCAGCACATCCTTGATCGGGCCGAACTCGAATTTGTGGCCGGTCATCTTGCCAAGCGACAGGCGCGGGCTGAATTCACCGTAGTAGGTGGTCACGCCTTTGCCGGGGTCGGCCTTGCCATTGTAGAAAATCTTGTCGACGAACATGAAGGTGTCGCCGTACTTCCATTTGTTGGCGTGCTCGAACGTGATGGTCTGCTGGATACCAGGGTTGACCTTGAAGTCCTTGCCGTACAGGTAGCTCAGGCTTTCGCCGTGCCATTGCAGCCATTCGCCTGCATGCGAGGGGAGGGTGGCCAGCAGGCTGCTGCCCAACAACAGGGACGAGGTGATGCGCTTCATGTTGTGATTCCCGGACTTATTGTTTTTGTTGGCGGTGTTTTTAGCGCGCAGGGGCGCCCCGAGCGGCCCATTCCGGCGGGCCGACGGTGTAGCGGTTACTGCGGGTTTGAGTGAGGGGCGGCCAATGCGCCGCCCCTCGGGCTCAATGCTGGTGACAGGCGTCGTTATGCGCTGCGCGGTCGGCGCCACCGAGGATGTTGAACAACACGTTCAACACCAGGGCGCTGACCGTGGCCATGGCGATGCCACTGTGGGTGATCGGTTCCATCCACTGCGGCATCTGCGCGAAGAAATCCGGGCGCACCACGGGGATCAGCCCGAAACCGACGCTCACCGCCACCAGCAACTGGTTGCGACGGTCGCCGATGTCCGCTTCCTGAAGAATCTTGATCCCGGTGGCGGTGACCATGCCGAACATGGCAATGGACGCGCCGCCCAGTACCGCAGGCGGGATCGAGGCAATCAGGTAGGCCGCCTTGGGCAGCAGGCTGAGCATGATCAACAGCGCACCGGCCACCACGGTAACGTAGCGGCAGCGTACCCCGGTCATCTGCACCAGGCCGATGTTCTGGGCGAACGAGGAATGGGTGAAGGTGTTGAAGAAGCCCGCGATGAACGACGCGCCGGCATCGCACAGCAGGCCGCGACGCAGCATGCCGGGGGTGACTTCACGATCGGTCACCTTGCCCAGGGCGAGGAACATGCCCGTGGACTCGACGAAGATGATCACCACCACCAGGCACATCGACAGGATCGGCGCCAGGCTGAAGGTCGGCATGCCGAAGTGCAGTGGGGTCACCACTTGCAGCCACGGTGCCTGGCTCAGGCCAGACAGGTCGACCATGCCGATGGAGCCGGCCAGGATGTAACCCAGGCCCATGCCCACCAGCACCGAAACGTTGACCCAGAAGCCGCGCATGAAGCGGTTGATCAACAGGATCACGGCCAGCACCAGGCCCGCGACCATCAGGTAGATGGGCGAACCGAAGGCTTCTGCTTCATGGCCGCCACCGGCCCAGTTGACCGCAACCGGGAACAGCGACAGGCCGATCGAGGTGATCACGGTACCGGTAACCAGGGGCGGGAAGAAGCGCACGACCTTGGACATGAAGGGCGCGATCAGCATGCCGAAGAACCCGGCGGCGATGGTCGCGCCGAAGATCCCCTGCAAGCCCACGCCGGGCATGCCGGCCATGGCCACCATGCTGCCGACGGCAGCGAAGCTGGCACCCATCATCACCGGCATGCGGATCCCTACCGGGCCGATACCGAACGACTGGATGATGGTGGCGACGCCTGCAACCAGCAGGTCGGCGTTGATCAGGAAGGCAACTTCTTCACGGGACAATCCAGCAGCCTGGCCAATGATCAAAGGCACGGCAATCGCGCCTCCGTACATCAGCAGTACATGTTGCAGGCCTACCAGAATCAGTTGGAACAGGGGCAGAGGCTGACGCGGCGGCGCAACAGGGATGTACGCCTTGCGTGACTCGGACATGCAGCACCTCGAGTTTTGTTTTTATTCTCGGATCCAAGCGTCAAGCTCCAAGCGGCAAGCTTCAAGAAGAAGCTTGGTGATCCGCGTTGGAGCTTGACGCTCGATGCTTGCTTGTTACCTACGACTTACAGCTTGAGGCTTGAAGCTTGCGGCTTCTATCAGTTGACCTGGGCGCCTTTGGCGATCCAGTCACCAACGAGCTTGCGCTCTTCGGTGGTCATCTGGGTGATGTTGCCCAGCGGCATGATCTGGCTGGCGACCGCTTGCGCCTGGATGCGCGCGGCCTGGGCCTGGATCTGCTGCGGGGTGTCGAACATCACGCCGGCAGGGGCGGCGCTGAACAGTGGGCTGGTCGGTTTCGACGAGTGGCACACGGTGCAGCGTTCCTGGATGACATTGTGGATCTTGTCAAAGTCGCCACCACCGGCCTGGGCAGCGGCCTGGGCCGGTGCTTGCGCAGGTGCGGCTGGCGCTTGCGCAGCCTTGGCGGCGTCCTCGGCGCGCTGCTCGGCAGCGGTCTTGCCACCGACAGCAGTTGCAGGCAGCGGCTGGTACTCGATCTTCGCTGCGGCTTGCTCAGGGCTTACGGCCATCGGTTTCGGGCCGGTGACGTAGGCCAGGCAGATCATCGCCAGGGCGCCTACCGGCAGGGTCCAGGCGTACTTGTTGCTGTCGTGGCGGGTGTTGAAGTAGTGGCGGATCAGAACCGCGGCTACTGCGATACCGGCCAGGATCAGCCAGTTGTACTGGCTACCGTAGGTGCTCGGGAAATGGTTGCTGATCATGATGAACAGCACCGGCAGGGTGAAGTAGTTGTTGTGGCGCGAGCGCAGCAGCCCCTTGGCCGGCAGGCGCGGGTCCGGGGTGGTGTTGCTCTCGATCGCGGCCACCAGCTGGCGCTGGGCCGGCATGATGATGCGGAACACGTTGCCGACCATGATGGTGCCGATGATCGCGCCGGTGTGCAGGTATGCGCCACGGCCGCTGAACACCAGGCTGAAGCCCCAGCAGGCGGCGATGATCAGCACGAACAGCACACCACCGAGCAGCGCTGGCTTCTTGCCCAGGGGCGAGTCGCACAGGAAGTCGTAGATGAACCAGCCAGCGATCAGCGAACCGATACCGATGGCCACGCCTTCGGCACCGCTCAGGGTGCTGCCAGGGGCCAGCAGGTACAGGGCCGGGTTCCAGTAGAACACCACGCACAGCAGGGCGATACCGGACATCCAGGTGAAGTAGGCTTCCCATTTGAACCAGTGCAGGTTCTCGGGCATTTTCGGGGGTGCGAGTTTGTATTTCTCCAGGTGGTAGATACCACCGCCGTGAATCGCCCAGAGATCACCCGACAACCCATCGCGCGGGTTGCTTCGGTTCAGGTGGTTCTCCAGCCAGACGAAGTAGAACGATGCACCGATCCAGGCGACACCGGTGATCATGTGAACCCAGCGAATGCTCAGGTTCAGCCATTCGTGAAGGTGTGCTTCCACAGTATGTACCTCTGCCAATCACCTTGCGATGATCGACCTTTTCTTATTGGTGGGGATTGAGGATCAGCATCTGTTCCTCGGTGAAGTAATGCTCATCGCAGTTGTTGCCAGAACCACTGCGATCAACCACCAGGAAATCATCCCGCTTTTCGATCGTCAGCACCGGGTGGTGCCAGACGCCGCGATGGTAATTGATGCCCTGCCTGCCGTTACTGCGGAAGGCGCGGACCAAACCTGATACAGGTGCATCGCCAACGGGCGCGACCACGATCAGAAAGGGGTTGCCGAGCAGCGGGATGAAAGCCTGGCTGCCCAGCGGATGGCGTTCCAGCATGCGTACGGTCAGCGGCATGTCCAGCGCGTCGGCGCGGAAGATGCTGATGATCGCTTTGTCTTCAGGCTCGGCGGTCTCGACCGTGGCGAGCTTGTGAAAGCGCATGGTCGAGCCGTTGTTGATCATGAAGTGGTCACTGCCATCGGTTTCGATCACGTCACCGAACGGGGCGAAGGCTTCTTTGGTCAGGGGCTCGATCATCAGGGTGCGCATGCGGTTATCTCTTCTATGTTCGTTATTCTTGAAAGGGCTCTAACGTTCGTTGCAGCGGTAATTACAGCTGCAGCAGACGGAACAGGGCGATCAGGTTGATCTGCGCCAGGGCTTCCTTGAATTCGGCATCGCTGTCGTTGTGGATGCGTTTTTCGAAAGCGGCGAGGATCTGGTGCCGGTTGCTGCCCTTGACCGCCATGATGAACGGGAACTGGAACTTGGCCTTGTAGGCGTCGTTGAGCTCGGTGAAACGGGCGAACTCTTCGGCGGTGCACTGGTGGATACCGGCGCCGGCCTGCTCGTTGGTGCTCGATTCGGTCAGCTCGCCCTGGATGGCCGCTTTGCCAGCCAGGTCCGGGTGAGCGTTGATCAGCGCCAACTGGTCGGCGTGGCTGGCGCTGAGCAGGATGTCGCTCATACGCTGGTGCAGCGCCTCGACCTCGTCCAACTCGATCAGGTTGCCCAGGCCATAGGCTTTTTCAGCGACCCACGGCGAGTGCTCGTAGATGTCGGCGAAGGCGGCGACGAATGCGTCACGGCCCAGGGTGGAGGGCTTGAGGGTCTTGAAGGCGGTCATCAGGCGTTCTCTTTCTTGTACGGGTGGGTGGCGTGCCAGTGGCGGGCGATGTCCGCGCGACGGGCGAACCAGACCTGGTCATGGCTCTTGGCGTAGTCGACGAAGCGCTTCAGCGCGGCCAGGCGCGCCGGGCGGCCGACCAGGCGGCAGTGCAGGCCGATGGAGAGCATCTTCGGTGCTTCGGCGCCTTCGGCGTAGAGCACATCGAAGGCGTCCTTGAGGTACTGGAAGAACTGCTCGCCGCAGTTGAAGCCCTGTACCTGGGTGAAGCGCATGTCGTTGGTGTCCAGGGTGTAGGGGATCACCAGGTGCGGCTTGCCGGTCGGGTTGTTCGGCTCCCAGTAGGGCAGGTCGTCGTCGTAGGTGTCGCTGTCATAGAGGAAGCCACCTTCCTCCATCACCAGGCGGCGGGTGTTCGGGCCGGTGCGGCCGGTGTACCAGCCCACCGGGCGCTCGCCGGTCAGTTCGGTGAGGATGCGGATGGCCTCGAGCATGTGCTCGCGCTCCTGCGCTTCATCCATGTTCTGGTAGTCGATCCAGCGGTAGCCGTGGCTGCAGATCTCGTGGCCGGCTTCAGCCATGGCGCGGATCACGTCCGGGTGGCGCTGGGCGGCCATGGCCACGGCGAACACGGTCAGCGGCACGCCGCTGTCCTTGAACAGCTTGAGCAGGCGCCACACGCCGGCACGGCTGCCGTACTCATACAGCGATTCCATGCTCATGTTGCGCTGGCCCTGCAACGGCTGGGCAGCCACCATCTCGGACAGGAAGGCTTCGGACTCTTTGTCACCGTGCAGGATGTTGCGCTCGCCACCTTCTTCGTAGTTCAGGACGAAGGACAGTGCAATGCGGGCGTTGCCCGGCCATTGCGGGTGAGGTGGGTTGTTGCCGTAACCGATCAGGTCGCGAGGATAGTCAGCGCTCACTGCAGTCTTCCTTCTTGTGCGTTAGTGCGGGGGTGGGCGGGCCGCGTCGGGATGTCGCACCACCGGATGGGCTGATTGTATACAACTTCTGAAATCTTTTGTAAGCCTGTTTTTCCGCATTTCTTCCCTTTTGTCGCCTGAGAATCCCTTGCAATAAACCTGCCTGGTTGGTCAGCTAATGACGTGGGTGTCGGCATGGCGTCTGTATTTGCGACTGTATGGCGGCTTTAGGGAGGCGGCGACGGATGGGTTCAAAAAATTGTGTACAATTTGGCGATGGAATGTCTTAATAACGCCATTCCCGCACATCGCAGGCCGTTTGGCGTGATGATGGCCGTGTATTTTTTGCCCACAGATTGAACAAGAGGCGACAAGCAATGGGACGTTTGACCACACACGTACTGGATGCCGCGCATGGCTGCCCGGGCAGCTCGATCAAGGTCGAGCTGTACCGCGTCGAAGGCCAGCAGTTGGAGCTGGTTAACACCGCCCTGACCAACAGCGATGGCCGCGTCGATGCGCCGCTGCTGCAGGGTGACGATTACCGTACCGGCGTTTACCAGCTGCAGTTCAGTGCTGGCGCCTACTACCGTGCTCGCGGCGTACAGCTGCCGGACACGGCGTTTCTGGATGTTGTTGTGCTGCGTTTTGGCATCGACGAGCAGCAGGAGCACTACCACGTGCCGCTGCTGATCTCGCCGTATAGCTATTCGACCTATCGCGGAAGCTAGTTGGTCGCTAGAAGAATCTTCGTAGGTCCTTTGGCCCGCTCTCACACTGGCGGGCTTTTTTTCGTCTGGCGGAAAGTGATGGGGGGCGGCTTGGATGTTGTAGTGGCCATGAGATCGAGCGCCGCGGGGGCGGCGCTTGATCTTGAATGCACTGAAACTCTAAAGCCGGGTAAGCAATGCCTTAAAGGAACACGAACTTGGCAATGAAGATGGCGCACAGCACCCAGAGGCTGGCCGAGATTTCCTTGTACTTGCCAGTGCCCGCCTTCAATGCCACATAGGTGATAAAGCCCAGGGCAATACCGTCGGCGACCGAGAAGGTCAGCGGCATCATGATCACTGTGACGATCGCCGGAATGCTGTCGGTGGCTTCGTCCCAGTGGATATGCGCCATGCTGCCCATCATCAGCATGGCCACGTAGATCAATGCACCCGCAGTGGCATAAGCCGGAATCATCCCGGCCAGCGGCGCGAAGAACATCGCCGCAATGAACAGCAGCCCCACCACCACAGCCGTGAGGCCAGTCCGGCCACCGGCGGCCACGCCTGCGGCACTTTCTACATAGCTGGTTACCGGCGGCACACCGACCACCGCGCCGAATACGCTGGACGCACTGTCTGCCTTCAGCGCCCGTGACAGGTTTTCGATACGCCCATCAGGCGCCACCAGGTTGGCCCGTTGTGCCACGCCCATCAGGGTGCCGGCGGTGTCGAACATGTGCACGAACAGAAACGCCAGCACCACGCTGATCATGCTGACGTTGAACACGCCGGCGACATCCATGGCCATCCAGGTCGGCGCCAGGCTCGGTGGCATCGATACCACCCCGCCAAACTTCACCAGGCCCAGCCCCCAGCCGGCGAGGGTGACGCCGATGATGCTGATCAGGATCGCGCCGAATACCCGTTTGTAGCTGAGGATGGCAATCGACAGGAAGCACACTGCCGCCAGCAGAGGGCCGGGTTCATGCAGCGAGCCCAGCTTGATCAGCGTGGCCGGGCTGTCGACGATGATGCCTGCGGTCTTCAGGCCGATCAGTCCGAGAAACAATCCGACGCCGGCCCCCATCGCATGGCGCAGGCTCAACGGGATGCTGTTGAGCAGCCACTCGCGCACCTTCGACAAGGTGAGGAACATGAACAGCACACCCGAGACGAATACCGCGCCCAGTGCCGTTTCCCAGTTGTAGCCCATGGTGCCGACCACGGTGTAGGTGAAGAAGGCGTTCAGGCCCATGCCGGGCGCCAGGCCCACCGGCCAGTTGGCATACAGGCCCATCAGCAGGCAGCCCAGCGCTGCGGCGATGCAGGTGGCGACGAAGGCCGCGCCGTGATCGATGCCGGCGTCGGCCATGATGTTGGGGTTGACGAAGATGATGTAGGCCATGGTGATGAAGGTGGTCACCCCGGCGATCATTTCAGTTTTGACGGTGCTGCCGTGTTGCTTGAGTTTAAAAATCCGTTCCAGCCAGCTCGTTTCGAGCGGTGGGGCGAGATCCAGCGTAGGGGCTTCGGATTTGCGGCTTTCCACAGCGGGTACTCCTCAAGTCTTTCTTGTTGTGTCGGAGCCATTGTCCTGCGCATGCACTTGGCGGCTCCGCGAGGGGAAGGCAGACGCCTGACCATTTTGTTGACTTATGGGTCAGGAAGTCGCACGGTGGATTATGCTTTTGTGTACAAAGAATGCAAATAATGTTTTATCTTTTGTGCGCACAAATGCGCGTACAACGGCTATATATGTGAAAGGCCACCTGCAGAAACGGGTCAGCCTGTGTACAATGGCGCCATACCTTGGTCCTTCATCCCTTTTCAGGACTTGCCAGCCACCCTCTGACACGCGTTACAGTCAAGGTCCGACTGGTGGATCCACGTGCTCGAGTGCCCATGAACGAACAGCTGCAACCTCTGAAAAAACCTGTGCGCACTGGCAAAGCCGGGCGCAGTGGTACCCAGGACGACATCGTCTACGCGCATATTTTCGAGGCGATCCTCGAACAGCGTCTGGCTCCGGGCACCAAGTTGAGCGAGGAAGCGCTGGGCGAGATCTTCGGCGTCAGCCGCACCATCATCCGTCGCGCCCTGTCGCGCCTGGCCCACGAAAGCGTGGTGCTGTTGCGGCCCAACCGTGGTGCGGTGGTGGCCAGCCCGACGGTTGAAGAGGCGCGCCAGGTGTTCTTCTCGCGGCGCATGGTCGAACGCGCCATCACCGAACTGGCCGTGCAGCACGCCACCCTCGACCAGCTCAACGAGCTGCGGCAGATGGTGCGCGAGGAGCGCGACAGCTTCTCGCGCGGCGATCGGGGGGCGGGTATCCGTCTTTCTGGCGAATTCCACCTCAAGCTGGCCGAAGCGGCGGGCAATGCGCCCTTGGTCAGCTTCCAGCGCAGCCTGGTGTCGCAGACCTCGCTGATCATTGCCCAGTACGAAAGCGGCAACCGCTCGCATTGCTCCTATGACGAGCACATGCAACTGATCGATGCCATCGAAGCGCGTGACGCCGAGCAGGCGGTGAGCTTGATGATGCACCATATGGACCACATCGACAGCAAGCTGAACCTGGACGAGGAGAGTGCCTCGGACGATCTGCATGCGGTGTTCTCGCACCTGCTGAAAAAGCCAAAGGTTTCGGCCAAGGGTTGATCGTTTGCCTCGGTAGATGTGGGGTTTTGCAGGCGCGGGCTTGCCCGCTCCTACACATCAGCCAAAGGTCTGCTAAATTCTTGTGAGCAAACCTTCATCAAGCAGTTGGGCTTGCGCATTCGTTGCGTTCAACTTCTTGAGGAATGGATTCATGAGCATGTCCCTCGGTAAACGCATGGGTGCCGAATTGATCGGCACCTTCTGGCTGGTCCTTGGTGGCTGTGGCAGTGCGGTACTCGCAGCCAGTTCCCCCCTCGGTATCGGCGTTCTCGGTGTTGCTTTCGCCTTCGGCCTTACAGTGCTGACCATGGCCTTCGCCATCGGCCACATTTCCGGCTGTCATCTAAACCCTGCCGTATCGTTCGGGCTGGTGGTGGGCGGGCGTTTCCCGGCCAAAGAGCTGCTGCCCTACGTGATCGCACAGGTAATCGGCGCCATCCTGGCTGCGGGTGTGATCTACCTCATCGCCAGCGGCAAGGCCGGTTTCGAGTTGTCTTCGGGATTGGCTTCAAACGGCTACGCCGACCACTCGCCCGGCGGCTACACACTGGGTGCGGGTTTCATCAGTGAAGTGGTGATGACGGCGATGTTCCTGGTGGTAATCATGGGCGCCACCGACTCCCGCGCCCCAGCAGGTTTCGCGCCGATTGCCATCGGCCTGGCCCTGACCCTGATCCACCTGATCTCCATTCCGGTGACCAATACTTCGGTCAACCCCGCGCGTAGCACGGGGCCGGCACTGTTCGTCGGCGGTTGGGCCCTGCAGCAACTGTGGCTGTTCTGGCTGGCGCCGCTGATCGGGGCTGCGATCGGCGGCGCGTTGTACCGGGGCCTGGCGAAAGAACCTTAGCGCTGGTGCACGCAACGCCCGGCGGCGTAGGTTTCCCGCACGGTGCGGTCATCGCCCAGGGTGGTGAGCACGAACAGGGTCTCTTCGATGCTGTTGGACTGCTGGATACGGTAGTCCAGCAGCGGCGTGGCCTTGTAGTCGAGCACGACGAAGTCGGCATCGTTGCCGGGGCGCAGGCTGCCGATGCGATCGTCCAGGCGCAGTGCGCGGGCGCCGCCGAGGGTGGCCAGGTACAGCGACTTGTAGGGGTGCAGGCGCGCGCCCTGCAACTGCATGACCTTGTACGCCTCGTTGAGGGTGTTGAGCAGCGAGAAGCTGGTGCCAGCGCCCACGTCGGTGCCCAGGCCCACGTTGACCTTGAAGCGCTCGGCCTGGGGCAGGTTGAACAGGCCGCTACCGAGGAACAGGTTGGACGTCGGGCAGAAGGCCACGGCCGAACCGGTTTCGGCCAGGCGCTGGCACTCGTCGTCGCACAGGTGCACGCCATGGGCGAACACCGAGCGCTCGCCGAGCAGCTCGAAGTGGTCGTACACGTCCAGGTAGCCCTTCTGCTCCGGGAACAGTGACTTGACCCAGTCTATTTCCTTGAGGTTTTCCGACAGGTGCGTGTGCATGTACACGCCTGGGTGCTCTTTGAGCAACTGGCCAGCGAGTGTCAGTTGCTCTGGCGTGCTGGTCGGTGCGAAACGTGGGGTCACCGCGTAGTGCAGGCGGCCCTTGCCGTGCCAGCGTTCGATCAATGCCTTGCTTTCGCTGTAACCGGACTCGGCCGTGTCAGTCAGGTAGTCAGGGGCATTGCGGTCCATCATCACCTTGCCGGCGATCATCCGCAGGTCGAGGCGCTCGGCTTCTTCGAACAGGGCGTTGACCGACTCCGGGTGCACGCTGCCAAACACCAGGGCGGTGGTAGTGCCGTTGCGCAGCAGTTCCTTGAGGAAGATTTTCGCGACCTGGTCGGCATGGCCCTTGTCGGCGAACTGTTTCTCGCACGGGAAGGTGTAGGTGTTGAGCCAGTCCAGCAGCTGTTCGCCGTACGAGCCGATCATGCCGGTCTGTGGGAAGTGGATGTGGGTATCGATGAAGCCTGGGGTGATCAGCGCATCCTGGTAATGCACCACTTCGATGCCAGCATCCAGGGTCGGCAGCAGGTCGCTGGCGTGGCCGAGGGCGCTGATGCGGCCATCGTCGACCACCAGCAGGCCGTCTTCGTAGTAGGCGTGGGAGGCGTCCAGGCCGACCTCGGCCGGGTCGGCGATGCTGTGCAGGATGGCGGCACGGTAGGCTTTGCGGGTTGCGGTCATAAAGCGCTCGTCAAATGGCTTGGCTGCGCCGGGAGGGCGGCAGCAACTGGGCAATGGGGCCGGCGTTGGCGGCAGCGTCATGCTGGCCGAAGCAGGCGTTGTAGGTGGCAATGATTTCACCGGCGATGGACACGGCGATCTCGATCGGCAGCTTGCCCTTGACCTCGGCAATGCCCATCGGGCAGCGCATGCGCGCCATGACGGCATCATCGAAGCCGCGCTCGCGCAGGCGGTGCTCGAACTTGGCCCGTTTGGTCTTCGAGCCGATCAGGCCGAACCAGGTGAAATCATTGCGTTTGAGAATGGCGGCGGTCAGTTCCAGGTCGAGCTGGTGGTTGTGGGTCATGACGATGCAGTAGCTGCCGGCTGGCAGGTCGGCCACTTCGTCGACGGGCTCCTCGTTGACCACCTTGGTCACCCCGTTGGGGATGAGCTCGGGAAACTCCTGTTCGCGCGAATCGATCCAGCGCACCCGGCAGGGCAACGCGGCGAGCAAGGGTACCAGAGCGCGGCCGACATGGCCCGCGCCGAACACCGCGATCTGCGCCTGCACGGCGGCCATTGGCTCGAACAGCAGCACGGTCACGCCGCCGCAGCACTGGCCGAGGCTTGCACCCAGGCTGAAGCGCTCCAGGTGCGGGGTGGTGCGCTGGTCTTCGAGCATTTGCCGGGCGATATGCAGGGCCTTGTATTCCAGGTGGCCGCCGCCGATGGTATCGAACAGCGCGGTGGCGCTGACGACCATTTTCGAGCCGGCGTTACGCGGGGTAGAGCCGCGCTCCTCGATGATGGTCACCAGCACGCAGGGTTCACCGCGGGACTGGTGGTCGGCGAGGGCGTTGATCCATTGGTGCATGATCCAACCTCTCTTCTGTCTACGCGGGCCTTGTGTAGGAGCGGCCTTGCGTCGCGAAAGGGCTGCGCAGCGGCCCCAGGATTTCAGCTTCGCTGCTGAGCTGGCTGGGGCCGCTTCGCGCCCCGTTCGCGACGCAAGGCCGCTCCTACACACACACACACAACGGAGCGCAGGCTCAGTGGCTAACGGTTTCCAGTTCCTGCGATGCAGGCTGCGCGGCGGCCACCGCCTTGCGCATCTGCTCGCAACCCCACAACACCCGCTCTGGCGTTGCCGGGGCATCAACCTGGGGTTGCAGGCGATAGTCGGCAATGCTGGCCACGGCGTCCTTGATCGCGCACCAGGCGGCGATGCCAAGCATGAATGGCGGCTCGCCCACGGCCTTGGAATGGAACACCGTGTCTTCCGGGTTCTTGCGGTTTTCCACCAGCTTCACGCGCAGGTCCAGCGGCATGTCGGCCACCGCCGGCACTTTGTAGCTGGCCGGGCCGTTGGTCATCAACTTGCCCTTGGCATTCCACACCAGCTCTTCGGTGGTCAGCCAGCCCATGCCCTGGATGAAACCGCCTTCCACCTGGCCGATATCGATGGCCGGGTTCAGCGAGGCGCCGACGTCATGCAGGATGTCGGCGCGCAGCATCTTGTATTCGCCCGTCAGGGTGTCGACGACCACTTCCACGCAGGCTGCACCGAAGGCGAAGTAGTAGAACGGCCGGCCGCGAGCCTGGCTGCGGTCGTAGAAAATCTTCGGCGTACGGTAGAAGCCGGTGCTCGACAGCGACACCTGGGCAAAGTACGCCTGCTGCACCAGTTGCTCGAAGCTGACGATCTGCTCACGCACGCGCACATGGCCGTTGCGGAACTCGACGTCTTCCTCGGTCACCTGGTAATGCCGTGCGGCGAACTCGGTCAGGCGCTTCTTGAGGATTTCGGCGGCGTTCTGCGCGGCCTTGCCGTTCAGGTCGGCGCCGCTGGAAGCTGCGGTAGGCGAGGTGTTGGGGACCTTGTCGGTGTTGGTGGCGGTGATCTGGATGCGGTCGATGTCGACCTGGAAGATCTGCGCCACCACCTGCGCCACCTTGGTGTTCAGGCCCTGGCCCATCTCGGTGCCGCCGTGGTTCAGGTGGATACTGCCGTCGGTGTAGATGTGGATCAGCGCACCGGCCTGGTTGAGGAAGGTGGCGGTGAACGAGATACCGAACTTGACCGGGGTCAGCGCCAGGCCCTTCTTGAGAATCGGGCTGTTGCCATTGAAGCGGCGAATCGACTCGCGCCGCTCGGCGTAATCGCTGCTGGCCTCAAGCTCGGCGGTCATCTCTTCGAGCATGTTGTGCTCGACGGTCTGGTAGTAGTGGGTGACGTTGCGGTCGGTCTTGCCGTAGTAGTTGGCCTTGCGCACCGCCAGCGGGTCGCGGCCCAGGTGGCGGGCGATATGGTCCATCACCTGCTCGATGGCGACCATGCCCTGCGGGCCGCCAAAGCCGCGGTAGGCGGTGTTGGAGGCGGTGTTGGTCTTGCAGCGGTGGCCGTGCACGGTGGCATCGCCCAGGTAGTAGGCGTTGTCGGAGTGGAACATGGCGCGGTCGACGATCGAACCGGACAGGTCGGGCGAGTAGCCGCAGTTGCCGGCCAGGTCGAAATTGATGCCGTGCAGGCGGCCAGTGTCATCGAAGCCCACGTCGTACTCAACATAGAACGGGTGGCGCTTGCCGGTCATCATCATGTCTTCGACGCGCGGCAGGCGCATCTTGGTTGGCTGGCCGGTCAGGCGCGCAACCACCGCACACAGGCACGCCGGGCTGGCGGCTTGGGTTTCCTTGCCGCCGAAACCACCGCCCATGCGGCGCATGTCGAGGACGATCTTGTTCATCGGCACGTCCAGCACTTCGGCGACCAGCTTCTGCACCTCGGTGGGGTTTTGCGTGGAGCAGTAGACGATCATGCCGCCGTCCTCGGTCGGCATCACCGAGGAGATGTTGGTTTCCAGGTAGAAGTGCTCCTGGCCGCCGATATGCAGGGTGCCTTGCAGGCGGTGCGGGGCGCTGGCCAGGGCGGCGGCGGAGTCACCGCGCTGGTGGGTGTGGCTGTCGAGCACGAAGTGCTTCTTGCGAAACGCTTCGACCACATCCAGTACCGGCTCCAGGTCTTCGTACTCGATGATGGCCGCCATCGCTGCGCGGCGGGCGGTTTCCAAGTCGCGGGCAGCCACGGCGAGCACCGGCTGGCCGAAGAATTCGACCTTGTCGATGGCCAGCAGCGGGTCGCCGGCCACCACCGGGCCGATGTCCTTGAGGCCGGGGATGTCTTCGTGGGTGATGGCGATGCGTACACCCTCGAAGGCATAGCACGGCGTGGTGTCGACACGCAGGATGCGCGCATGGGCGCGGTCGGCGGTGCGCGCATAGACGTGCAACTGGTTGGGGAATTCCAGGCGGTCATCGATGTACACCGCTTCGCCAGCCACGTGCTTGTCGGCACTGTCGTGCTTGACGCTGCGGCCGACCCCGGTGGTCAGGTCCTGGCTGAACAGTTCGGCCATCTCGGCCTGGCTCTTGGCTACGTGATGGTTAGACATAAGCGGTCACCCGGGTTTCGATGTGCGGTGTTTGCTGTTCGATGAAGTACTTGCGCAACAGGTTCTGTGCGGTCAGCAGGCGGTACTCTTTGCTGGCGCGGAAGTCGCTGAGCGGGGTGAAGTCTTCGGCCAGCGCCTGGCAGGCGCGCTCGATGCTGGCCTGGTTCCACGCTTTGCCGCGCAGGGCTGCTTCGCAGGCACGTGCACGCTTTGGAATGGCGGCCATGCCGCCGAAGGCGATCCGCACGCCGCTGACCACACCGTTCTCGATGCTCAGGTTGAACGCTGCGCACACGGCGGAAATGTCGTCGTCCAGGCGCTTGGACACTTTATAGGCGCGGAAGGCCCAGTCATCGCTGGCGCGCGGCACGATGATCTTCTCGATGAACTCGCTGTCCTGGCGCGCGGTGATGCGGTAATCGATGAAGTAGTCTTCCAGCGCCAGGGTGCGCTGGCGTTCGCCCTGGCGCAGCACCACCTGGGCATCCAAGGCAATCAGCAGGGGCGGCGAGTCGCCAATCGGCGAGGCGTTGCCGATATTGCCGCCCAAGGTGCCCTGGTTGCGGATCTGCAGCGAGGCAAACCGGTGCAGCAGGTCGCCAAAGTCGGGGTACTCGGCATTGAGCGCTTCATAGCAGTCGGTGAGCGGGGTAGCCGCGCCGATTTCCAGGTGGCTGGCGGTCTTGTCGATGCGCTTGAGCTCGGCCACGTGGCCGACATAGATCATCACCGGGAGCGTTTTGTGGAACTGGGTCACTTCCAGTGCCAGGTCGGTACCACCGGCCAGCAGGCGTGCTTCGGGGTGCGAGCTGTACAGGTCGGCCAGGTCGGCCACGGTCAACGGCACCAGGCAGCGCTTGTCGCCACTGTTGAGCTCGCCGGTCTGGGTCGGCGCGATGGCCTTGAGGCGGCTGATGGTCTGGGCTTGCTGGGCGTCGAACTGGTCGCGGCAAGGCTGGCGGCAGCTTTGCTCGGCAGCATCGAGGATCGGCCGGTAGCCGGTGCAGCGGCATAGGTTGCCGGCCAGGGCTTCCTGGGCCAGGTGCAGGTCGGGGCCTTGGCTGTTTTTCTGCAGGGCGAACAGCGACATGACGAAGCCTGGGGTGCAGAAGCCGCATTGCGAACCATGGCAGTCGGCCATGGCTTTTTGCACGCTGTGCAGTTCGCCCTGGTGCTTGAGGCCTTCGACGCTGATCAACTGCTTGCCATGCAGCGAAGACACGAAGGTCAGGCACGAATTGAGGCTGCGGTAGCGCAGGGTGTCCTGGCCCTGGTCGTCCTGGGTCAGTTCGCCGACCACCACGGTGCATGCACCGCAGTCACCACTGGCACAGCCTTCCTTGGTGCCGGGTTTGCCCAGGTGCTCGCGCAGGTATTGCAGCACCGTCATGTTTGGGTCCAGGGCGTGCTCATTACGCAGCTCCTGGTTGACGAGAAACTGGATCACGGGGGTGGCCTCGCAATGGTTTTATTGTTGTTGGGCGGACAATAAGCAGACCTGACGAACTGGTCAATATTTTTCTGACTCAAAGGTCAGGAAAATACGCATCTCTACACCCGGCCCTACACATGGCCTTTACTACAAGCATAGATCGCGCCGGGCAGGCGGCTGTCTGGCAGGCCAAATAAAGCGCAAGGCCCCTCTGCGCGCGTGCCGGTCAAGTACGCTACAATCCGCCCCTTGTGCCCAGTTCAATGATTTTGAAGGAAAACCATGACGTTCAAGGCCCCGGACAGCCTCTCCGAGCAGATTGCCGATTACCTGGCCGAACGCATCATCCGCGGCGAGCTGGCGCCAGGCGAGCGCATCCAGGAGCAAAAGGTCACCCAGGCGCTGAATGTCAGCCGCGGTTCGGTGCGTGAGGCACTATTGATCCTCGAACGTCGGCATCTGGTCGCGATTTTGCCGCGCCGTGGCGCCCATGTGACCAAGCTGGACGAGCGCAGCGTGCGCAGCCTGTGCAACCTGATGGGCGAGTTCTACATCCTGCTGGGCAACGCCGTTGCACAAAAATGGCGCCTTGAGGCTGATCTGCGCCCGTTTCTGGAGATCCAGCAGCGTCTGCAGCTAGCCCGCGACAAACGGGACATCAAGGTGTTCGTTGCCGAAAGCTTCGCGGTGATGCGGGCGGCCTATCCGTTCGCCGACAACCCTTACCTGCAGGAAACCGTAGAAAACCTGCAGCCGGCCATGAGCCGCGCCTACTACTTGGCCCTGGACCAGCGCCAGGCCAGCACCGACGACTACTTGCAGCTGTTCGCCTGCCTGCTCGAGGCCGTGGTCTCGCGCGACCTGCCGCGCATCCGCGAGGTGCTCACCGCTTACTGCCAGCGCAGCTGTGAACTGGTGCTGGCGGCGTTGGCCCGGGCCTGACCATGCGCCTCAAATGCATTCGCCTGGCCGGGTTCAAGTCGTTCGTCGACCCGACCACGGTCAACTTCCCCAGCAACATGGCGGCCGTGGTCGGCCCCAACGGTTGCGGCAAGTCCAACATCATCGACGCGGTGCGCTGGGTGATGGGCGAGAGCTCGGCGAAAAACCTGCGCGGCGAGTCGATGACCGACGTCATCTTCAACGGTTCCACCAGCCGCAAGCCGGTCAGCCAGGCCAGCATCGAGCTGGTGTTCGACAACAGCGACAACACCCTGGTAGGTGAATACGCGGCCTACGCCGAGATTTCCATCCGCCGCAAGGTGACCCGCGACGCGCAGAACAGCTACTACCTCAACGGCGCCAAATGCCGTCGCCGCGATATCACCGATATCTTCCTCGGCACCGGCCTTGGGCCGCGCAGCTACTCGATCATCGAGCAGGGCATGATCTCCAAACTGATCGAAGCCAAGCCCGAGGAGCTGCGCAACTTCATCGAGGAGGCGGCGGGCATCTCCAAGTACAAGGAGCGCCGTCGCGAAACCGAAAACCGCATCCGCCGCACCCAGGAAAACCTGGCGCGCCTGACCGACCTGCGCGACGAGCTGGAGCGCCAGCTCGAACGCCTGCACCGCCAGGCCCAGGCCGCCGAGAAGTACCGCGAGTACAAGGCCCAGGAACGCCAGCTCAAGGCGCGCCTGTCGGCCCTGCGCTGGCGCGACCTGGACGAACGCGTACGCCAGCGCGAAGCGGTGATCGGCGACCAGGATGTGTCCCACGAGGCCTTGGTGGCCGAGCAGCGTAACGCCGACGCCAGCATCGAGCGCCTGCGCGATGGCCATCACGAATTGTCCGAACGCTTCAACCAGGTCCAAGGCCGCTTCTATTCGGTGGCAGGCGATATCGCCCGGGTCGAGCAGAGCATCCAGCACGGCCAACAGCGCCTGCGCCAATTGCAGGACGACTTCAAGGAAGCCGAGCGCACGCGCCTGGAGACCGAGTCGCACCTGGGCCATGACCGCACCCTGCTGGCTACCCTTGGCGAAGAACTGGCCATGCTGGTGCCTGAGCAGGAAATGACCCTGGCAGCCGCCGAAGAGGCCGCCGCCACCCTCGAAGAAGCCGAGCTGGGCATGCACGGCTGGCAAGAGCAGTGGGACAGCTTCAACACCCGCTCCGCCGAGCCCCGGCGCCAGGCGGAAGTGCAGCAGGCGCGCCTGCAGCAGCTGGAAACCAGCCTGGAGCGCCTGGCAGAGCGCCAGCGCAAGCTGGGTGAAGAGCGCGACCTGTTGGGCGCTGAGCCACAGGATGCCGCCCTGCTCGAACTGGCCGAACAGTTGGCCAGTAGCGAAATGCTGCTGGACGAGTTGCAGGTGTCCGAAGAGCAAGTGGTCGAGCGCCTCGAAGGCACGCGCGAGCAGTTGCAGCAGGCCACCCAGGCGCAACAGCAGGCGCAGGGCGACCTGCAACGTCTGGGTGGTCGCCTGGCATCGTTGGAGGCCTTGCAGCAGGCTGCGCTGGAGCCTGGCGTAGGCGCCGCAGACTGGTTGCGCGAGCAAGGCCTGGCGCAGCGCCCCCGCCTGGCGGAAGGGCTGCGGGTCGAGCCGGGCTGGGAGCTGGCAGTAGAAACGGTGCTTGGCGCCGACCTGCAGGCGGTGCTGGTCGATGACTTCAACAACCTCGATTTCGCCGACCTGGAGCAAGGCGAGTTGCGCTTGCTGCTGGCCGGCGGCGAGGGTGCGCGGCTGGCGGGCAGCCTGCTGGACAAGGTCGAAGGGCGTACCGACCTGACGCCCTGGCTGGGGCAGGTAAAGCCGGTCGATGACCTGGCCCAGGCGCTGGCGCTGCGGGCCACCCTGAATGAAGGGCAAAGCCTGGTCAGCCGTGACGGTTACTGGGTGGGCCGGCATTTTTTGCGGGTCAGCCGAGGTGGCGAAGCCGAAGGCGGGGTGTTGGCCCGCGGCCAGGAAATCGAACGCCTGGGCCAGGAGCAGTTGGAGCAGCAAGCCGCCCTGGAGCATCTTGAGCAACAGCTTCAAGGCCTGCGCGAGCAGCAGTTGGGCTTTGAAGAGCAGCGCGAGCAGTTGCGCCGCCGTACCCAGGAAGAGAGCCGCCAGCATGGCGAGTTCAAGGCCAGCCTGTCGGCCAGCCGTGCCCGTGCCGAGCAAGTCGAATTGCGCCGCCGCCGTCTGCAGGAAGAACTGACCGAACTGCAGGAGCAGCGCGCCCTGGAACACGAGCAACTGGGCGAGGCGCGGCTGGTGCTGCAGGAAGCCCTGGACCTCATGGCCCAGGACACCGAACAGCGCGAGCAGTTGATGGCCCGTCGCGATACCTTGCGCGAAGGCCTCGATCGCGTTCGCCAGGAGGCGCGCCAGCACAAGGACCATGCCCACCAGCTGGCCGTGCGCCTGGGCTCGCTGCGGGCCCAGCATGACTCCACCCGTCAGGCCCTGGAGCGCTTGGAGCAGCAGGCCGCACGCCTGACCGAGCGCCAGGAGCAACTGAGCCTGAACCTGGAGGAGGGCGAAGCACCCCTCGAAGAGTTGCGCCTGAAGCTCGAAGAGCTGCTGGAGCGGCGCATGAGCGTCGACGAGGAAATGCGCCAGGCCCGCCTGCACATGGACGAGGCCGACCGTGCACTGCGCGACGCCGAAAAACGGCGCAGCCAGGCCGAGCAGCAAGCCCAACTGCTGCGCGGCCAGCTGGAGCAGCTGCGTTTGGAGTGCCAGGGCCTGGATGTGCGGCGCAAGACCCTGCAAGAGCAATTGCTGGCCGACGGTTACGACCTGCAAGGCGTGCTTGCCACGCTCGAAGCCGACGACAGCGAACAGGGCACCGAGCAGGCGCTGGAACAGACCGAGGCGCGTATCCAGCGCCTGGGCGCGATCAACCTGGCAGCGATCGAAGAATACGAGCAACAGTCCGAGCGCAAGCGCTACCTGGACGCGCAGAACGCCGACCTGGTCGAAGCGCTGGAGACCCTCGAAAACGTCATCCGCAAGATCGACAAGGAAACCCGCAACCGCTTCAAAGATACCTTTGATCAGATAAATGCTGGATTACAGGCACTTTTTCCAAAAGTTTTCGGTGGTGGCAGCGCTTATCTGGAACTGACGGGCGAAGATCTACTCGATACAGGGGTGACGATCATGGCGCGACCACCGGGCAAGAAGAACAGCACCATCCATTTGCTGTCCGGTGGCGAGAAGGCACTGACCGCCCTGGCGCTGGTGTTTGCCATTTTCAAGTTGAACCCCGCACCGTTCTGCATGCTCGACGAGGTCGATGCGCCGCTGGACGATGCCAACGTCGGGCGTTACGCGCGGCTGGTGAAGGAAATGAGTGAGAGCGTGCAGTTCATCTACATCACCCATAACAAGATTGCCATGGAGATGGCGGATCAATTGATGGGGGTAACCATGCACGAGCCCGGCTGCTCCCGCCTGGTGGCGGTGGATGTGGAGGAGGCGATGGCAATGGTCGACGCCTGATGAGCGAAGATACGGCACATTCTGTAGTGAAATGGCCCCGTCATGTGCGACAGACGGTGTAAAGTTCTCTTTGGTCGTGCTAGCTTAATGTCACTCGTTTTTTGCGTGGGTAAAACGCCTGTCAGAACATAGAGTTGGCGCCACGTGTTAAAGGGCTTTGAACCCTTTGTTTTCAAGCATATTTTTATAGAGGCACGGGATTACATGGAAATCGGTCTGCGCGAGTGGCTGATCCTCATCGGCATCATTGTCATTGCCGGTATTCTTTTCGACGGCTGGCGCCGCATGCGCGGCGGAAAAGGCAAGTTGAAATTCCGCCTGGATCGCAGTTATACCAACGCCCCCGACGAAGAGGGCGGCGCCGAAGTGCTCGGCCCGTCGCGGGTGTTGGATAACCACAAGGAACCAGAACTGGACGAGAGCGACCTGCCCTCGCTCAGTGCGTCGTCGCGTGATCGCGAGCGCGAGCCCAAGCCGGTCAAGGCCAGCAAACGTGGCAAACGTGCCGCAGAAGTGCCGCAGGGTGACTTGAACCTGGTGGCCGAGTCGCGCGAGCCTGACCTGTTTGCCGATGCCGATGATGACTTTGCTGCCGACAACAACCGCAACAGCGGTGCGTCGTCCGCCAACAACACGGTCAAGGAATTGCCCCCCGCTGAAGAAGTGCTGGTGATCAGCGTTATCTCCCGCGACGAGGGTGGCTTCAAAGGGCCGGCGTTGCTGCAGAACATTCTCGAGAGCGGCCTGCGTTTTGGCGAGATGGACATCTTCCACCGCCACGAGAGCATGGCCGGCCACGGCGAAGTACTGTTCTCCATGGCCAACGCGGTGAAGCCCGGTATTTTCGACCTGGACGATATCGACCACTTCAGCACCCGTGCGGTGAGCTTCTTCCTGGGCCTGCCGGGCCCGCGTCATCCGAAGCAGGCGTTCGACGTGATGGTTGCAGCGGCGCGCAAGTTGGCCCATGAGCTCAATGGTGAACTCAAGGATGATCAGCGCAGCGTGCTGACCGCCCAGACCATCGAGCATTACCGCCAGCGCATCGTCGAGTTCGAGCGCCGCGCGCTGACCCAGAAGCGCTGATAGATCCAGACAAAGAGCAGCCTGCGGGCGCGCTGGTCGGTTCAGGTTTTGAGTGTGCCTGTACTGACCCTTTCGCGGGTCAAGCCCGCTCCCACAGGTACACCGTAAGCCTTGCAGGCAGTGGTGTACCTGTGGGAGCGGGCTTGACCCGCGAAAGGGTCGGCATTGACAACCTCAAACCCTGTTCTGGCACGGTGCCCCAAGGCTGCTTTTTGCTTTGCAAGAGACCCTGACCCATGACCGCCGAATCCCGAATCCACGCCCTGCGCGCCGCACTCGACCAGCATAACTACCGCTACTACGTGCTCGATGAGCCCAGCGTGCCCGATGCCGAATACGACCGCCTGTTCAACGAACTCAAGGCGCTAGAGGCTGAGCACCCGCACCTGGTGACGCCCGACTCGCCAACCCAGCGCGTCGGCGGCCAGGCCTTGGCCGCGTTCAGCCAGGTGCGTCATGAAGTGCCCATGCTCAGCCTGGGCAACGCCTTCGAAGAAGCCGACCTGCGTGAATTCGGCCGTCGTGTGGTCGACGGCCTCGACCAGCCAGGTGCGGTCGACTTCAGCTGCGAACCCAAGCTCGATGGCCTGGCTGTGAGCCTGCTGTACCGTGACGGCCAATTGGTGCAGGGCGCTACCCGCGGCGACGGCACGACCGGTGAAGACATCAGTGCCAACGTGCGCACCGTGCGCAACATCCCGCTAAAGCTCCAGGGCGAAGGCTGGCCGGCGGTGCTGGAAGTGCGTGGCGAGGTGTACATGAGCAAGGCCGGTTTCGACCGGCTCAATGCGGCCCAGGCAGAGGCGGGCGGCAAGACCTTCGCCAACCCGCGTAACGCTGCGGCCGGTAGCCTGCGCCAGCTGGACTCGAAAATCACCGCCAGTCGCCCGCTGGAGTTCTGCTGCTACGGCGTAGGTCAGGTGTCCGAAAGCATCGGCGACAGCCACATTGGCATCCTCGAACAGCTCAAGGCCTGGGGCCTGCCGGTCAGCCGTGAGCTCAGGCATGCCGCCGGCATCGAAGAGTGCCTGGCGTACTACCGCGACATCGGCGAGCGCCGCAACAGCCTGCCTTACGAAATCGACGGTGTGGTGTTCAAGGTCAACAGCCTGGCGTCCCAGCGTGAGCTGGGCTTCCGCGCCCGCGAGCCGCGCTGGGCGATTGCCCACAAGTTCCCGGCCATGGAAGAGCTGACCGAAGTGCTGGATGTCGAATTCCAGGTCGGCCGCACGGGGGCGGTAACCCCTGTGGCGCGTCTGAAGCCGGTCAAGGTGGCTGGTGTGACCGTGTCTAACGCCACCCTGCACAACATGGACGAAATCGCCCGCCTGGGCCTGCGCATCGGCGATACGGTCATCATTCGCCGCGCCGGTGATGTCATCCCGCAAGTCATGCAAGTGGTGCTCGAGCGCCGTCCCGAAGATGCCCGCCCGGTCGAAGTGCCGAGCGAGTGCCCGGTGTGTGGCTCGCAGGTCGAGCGTACCCAGCTGGTCAAACGCAGCAAGGGCAAGGAAACCACCAGCGAAGGCGCGGTGTACCGTTGCGTCGGCCGGCTGGCCTGTGGCGCTCAGCTCAAGCAGGCGATCATCCACTACGTTTCGCGCCGCGCGATGGATATCGACGGCCTGGGCGAGAAGAGTGTCGAGCAGTTGGTGGACGAAGGGTTGATCGGCTCGCCGGCGGACCTGTACAAGTTGGAATTCGACCAGATCGTTGGCCTGGAAGGGTTTGCCGAGGTGTCCAGCAAGAAGCTGCTGGATGCCATCGAAGCCAGCAAGCGCCCGAGCCTGGCGCGTTTCATCTATGCCCTGGGTATTCCAGATGTGGGTGAAGAGACTGCCAAGGTGCTGGCGCGCTCGCTGGGTACGCTGGAGCGGGTGCAGCAGGCCCTGCCGCAGGTGCTGACCTACCTGCCGGACATCGGCCTTGAAGTGGCTTACGAGATCCACAACTTCTTTGAAGACGAACACAACTGCAAGGTCATCGAACAGTTGCTCGCGTGTGGCATGCAATTGCAGGACGAAGGCGACCTGGCCGCCGAGTTTGCTGCCAGCACCACCTTGGCTGGGATGATCGCCAAGCTCGACATTCCCTCGGTCGGCCCGACCGGCGCTGAAAAGCTGGTGGCCAAGCTCGATAGCCTGGACAAGATTATCGCTGCCGATGGCATCGACTTGCGCCAGGCCTTGGCTGCCAAGCAGGCCGAGGCGGTGCGCGAGTTCTTCAAGGACGAAGCGAACCAGAAGTTGGCGCGGGCCATCGAGGCCCAGTTGCTGGCGTTCGGCATGCACTGGCACAGCGAGAAGAAAGTCGCCGAAGGGCTGCCGCTTGCGGGGCAGACCTGGGTGTTGACCGGCACCCTGGAGCGCATGAGCCGCGACATTGCCAAGGAGAAGCTGGAAAGCCTTGGCGCCAAGGTTGCCGGTTCCGTTTCCGGCAAGACCCACTGCGTGGTCGCCGGCCCAGGCGCGGGCTCCAAGCTGGCCAAGGCCAGTGAGCTGGGGGTGAAGGTGCTGGACGAAGACGCGTTCATTGCCTTCCTCGGCGAGCAAGGCATCACCCTCTGACCCTGCGCGGACCTCGTAGGAGCGGCCTTGCGTCGCGAAAGGGGCGCGAAGCGGCCCCAGCAATCTCTGCGGCGAAGCTGAAATCCAGGGGCCGCTGCGCGACCCTTTCGCGACGCAAGGCCGCTCCTACAAAGGCCGTCGTTCGCCAAGGTACCTCCGAATTCAAACAAGTCATTGAGAAATGATGACTTTTTCTCCGGCCAGAGGTTGTAACTTCGCCTCAGACCGGTACAATGGCGCGGCTCGCTGCTTAGCGAGTCGCGTTAGTGGTGGCCCCATCGGTCCCCCCGCATTGATTACCCGTTAACCTGGTCAGGCCCGGAAGGGAGCAGCCATAGCGGGAACATCGAGTGCCGGGGTGTGGCTGGTGGGGCCGCCTCCATTTTTGGGGTCCTAAAACCTCAGCCTTTCAGACTAAGGCCTTCCCTCTGGCCTGTTCTGCGCTCCTGCTGTTGCCAACTTCTGCAATCGCTGAAATTCAAGACTGCCACTTTCGGACACGTTGCCGCGCTCGGGTTGCCCTCATGCACGTTGTAGCCGCTGGGCAGTTGAGAATATCCGGACGCTATGTAAGGGTTGGGCTGCGCCTGCATCCCAGATCGCCTACATGAATGGACTCCGCGAAAATGCACAGCCTACCGATCCTCGAAACTCCGCGCCTCATACTTACGCCGCTGCAGCTCGGTGACGCGGACGCCATTCAGCAACTGTTCCCACACTGGGACATTGTTCGCTACCTGGACAGCCGCGTACCTTGGCCTTACCCAGAAGACGGCGCGCTGGTCTACGTCCGAGACATCGCATTACCCGCCATGAACGCCGGGTGTGAATGGCATTGGATGATTCGCCTGAAGACGGAGCCTGCGCAGATCATCGGAAGCATCAGTCTCTATGACCAGCCGGGCAACAACCGTGGCTTCTGGCTTGCACAGGCATGGCAGAAAAACGGCTACATGCGGGAGGCCTGCGGGGTCATCAACCACTACTGGTTCGAAACGCTTGGGCGTTGCGTCATGCAGGTGCCCAAGGCCGCGAGCAATGACCGATCGCGCAGTGTTTCCGTGCACGAAGGCATGCGGCTGGTGGGAACTGAAGAGGGCCATTTCGTCTGTGGCCCCGTGCTCAAGCAGATCTGGGAGTTGAGCCGTGAGCAGTGGCGTCGACGGGGCGGGCGTTTAGGTAATGAAGTGACGATCTCAACGTAAGCAAATGCTTGCCTTTGCCTGTGCCTTGCCGTGATAAAAAACAGCACCTACCCGCAAGGACTGCTTTCATGAGGTTTCAGCCATTCACGGTGTTCTGCATCGCGTGCTTCCTGCTGTCCATCAGCTATGGCACGACGTTCCTGCTCTCGATGCTGGTACAGACGCTGGGCGGGACTGCAAGCGATGCCGGGCAGGTATTCGCTGTTGCCATGCTAAGTACGTTGCTCTCTGTGCTCGGCTCGGGGCACCTGCTGCAGCGCTTTGGCGCTGCTCGCAGCATCGCTGTGGGGGCGCTCTGCCTGGTCGGGTCATCAGTGGGCTTTGCCATGGTCTCAAGCCTGGGCATCGCTTTGTTGGCATGCGGCTTGATGCTTGGCATCGGCTGGGGGGTGTTCTACACCATTGGCCCCATCATGGTGACGCAAATGGTCGAGCCCACGCGCCGTACCCATTGTTTTGCACTGCTCTCTGGCAGCATGCTGACCGGCATTGGCACCGGGCCCTTGCTGGGCAAGTTCGCCGCTTTTGTTGCACTGCCTACCCAGCTCGCGTTCTGGGTGGCGGCGTGCGCTGCAGGGTTGGCGGGGTTGTACTTTGCTTGGCTCGCTTCGACTTCTCAGGGGCAGCGACCTGCTGAGAAGGTGCAAATCGGGTTGGCGTCCGCGCTCAAAGTGATGAGCTCGCGCTCTGGGCTGTCGATCCTGATGGTAGGGCTAGGCGGGGCAATCTTCGGCACCATGGGCAGTTTCCAGACCAGCTATGCCGCCCGCCTGGGGCTTGATTACTCGACCTTCTTCATTGGCTTCATGGGCGCTGCGATCTCCTGCAGGCTCCTGCTGGCCGGCTGGGTCGTGAAGCAACACCCGCTGGCGACCTCCTGGGTTTTAACCTTGATCATGGCAACGGCCGTGCTGGGGTTCGACCAGTGGGTGCACAGCACGGAAAGTTATCTGGCCATGGCCGTTCTTCTGGGCGTGGGTTACGGCCTGAATTACTCGGTGATCAACGGGCTGGCTGCCAACGAGGCACCGGCAGGGCTTACGGCACAAGCGCTGCTGCTGTTCAGCTTGTCGTATTTCATCGGTGTGTTCGGCTTCCCCTACGTCGCCAGCCAATTGATCACGCAGCTTGGGATCAACGCGATGATGCTGAGCATTGAAGGCGTGGCGTTCCTGGTCGTAGGGCTAAGTACGGCCAGGTGGCTGGCTTCGCGCTTTTCCAGGCCTGCTCTGGTGTAGGTGTTTTTCCCCAAGGGCGCCTGCTGCTGACAGCTTCATCAAACGCTGAAATTTCGGACAGGCCAGGTGATCTACCTCAGGGCACTGCGCTGCATGCCGCAGCCCCTTGCTCATGGCCCGCAAGCGTTTGACCCGGGTGTCGATTTCGTCCGCCTTGGCTATCAGCATCTGTCGATCGACCTGAAGGTCCACCAGCATCGCCCCGATCTCATCCAGGGAAAACCCTGATGCTTGCCCCAAGGCGATCAGTGCCAGCCTATCCGCAATGTCGGCGGCGAACTGGCGTCGCTGGCCACGCCCGGCGAGCGACGTGAGCAGGCCTTTCTTTTCGTAGTAACGCAGGGTCGACGCAGGGACGCCTGTGCGTTTGGCGACATCGGCAATGTCCATCGAGGTCCTTGACTTGAAGTTGACTTCAACTTCTATGCTGCGCGGCAGGTAACTGAACGTCAATCCTAGGGGGCTGAATCAATGACGCTTGCCATGCTACAAGCCGCTTTGCTGATCGGGGTCGGCGCCACCGTGATCATGGACCTATGGGGCGTGTTGCTGCGGCGCTTGGGCATCGCCACCTTGAATTTCGCCATGGTCGGGCGTTGGGCGGGGCATTTGATGAAGGGGCGAGCGCGGCATGAGGCGATTGCCAAGGCGGAGCCTGTGGCCAACGAGGTGGCCTGGGGTTGGCTGATTCACTATGGCATCGGTGTGCTGTTTGCGGTGATGTTGGTGGGGATGGTCGGGGAGGGCTGGCTGAGTGCGCCGACGCTGTGGCCTGCGCTGGCGTGGGGTGTGGTGACAGTGGCGGCGCCGCTGTGCTTCATGCAGCCGTTGATGGGGGCAGGGTTCTTTGCCTCCAGAACGCCGACGCCTGGGCGTAACTGCCTGAAGAGTCTGGTGACGCATTCGGTGTTTGGGGTTGGGTTGTTTTTGAGTGCCGGTTTGATTGCGGTTGTGTGAAGACAGTGCTCAGGCTTACAGCAGTCGCAAGATCAAGAGGCCCGCAAGAAACAACGCCAAAGCAAAGCCCGCACCGAGGCTGAACGGCAATAGCGCTGACCAAGGAGAAAACGATCTGGCCTTGCGCATGTCTTCGGCCAGGGCCTCTACTTCGCGATGGGATTGCTCAACCCTATCTTGAGTGGAACGCGGCATGATCTTTCCTCTTGCCAAAACGAGCGTGCTTAGAGTTTAACCAGCAGGGTCATGATACCCGCAATGGCAGTCAAAATGACCGAGCCGGTTGCGAAGGGGTGCCAGAACGCTTCTTGTCTAAGCTTGCGCTCTTCTGCCATGAATTTAAGTGCTTCTGCAGCTAGCTTGCGATTCTCGATCTGTAGTTTGTCGAGTTCCAGATTGTCTCGATCATCTTGGAGCATGAGGCTGTCTTTTTGAGGGGTAGCGGTAATTATGCGGCATCACTGTTAAGGGTCGATATCGCTCTCTACACCAGATCTTGTAGTCCAATCACCAGCAAAGAAGTTTCCTACATTCGTATAGGCGACTTCCTGCTGTATCTGTAAGGCTCGCAGAAATATCCTACGCATCCCGTCGACTCGCGTCTGATTGTCCTGGGGAACCCCACCCCATAGGCTTTTGCGGTCGCTGTCGGTCCAGCGATCGGGTGTGGAAGCCCGGGAAAGACTTGGAGCAGTTGTCTGTTATGGCAGCTGTGCGCGGGAGGTATTCATACCTGCCGGGTTTTCCATGTGCCTGGTCTTCCACCCCGCGTACAGTTGTCACCCTAATGCGTGGAAGCAAAAGGGTGCAGCTCACCCACATGGAGCCTGCATGAAAAAAATCGTCCCCGACCCACTCCATACCTTCGACTTGCCCCCGGGCAAGTCCCTTTCCCGCGCCATCAGCGAAGGCATCGTGCCAATGCACTTCGCGCTGATGAATGTCTCCCACTACCTGATGTTCGCCTACAGCGACAGCCGCCGAGTTGAGCGTCAGCACTGACCGATTGTCGCGTAGGGCGCAAGGCCGCTATCACATCATCACGGCCTTGGCGCTGCGGCATTCCCGGCATACCCCGCAGCCCGATACCGCTGGCTGATCCGCTCGATCTCCCCCGTCTGCTTCATGCGCACCAGCGCCCTGAGAACCCCCTGCGTCGGTACCGCCGGGTCGCTGCGCACCATGCACCCCAGCTCCTGCTCCTCCAGCACCGCCAGCACCTGCAACTGCTGCCCCGCCGGCAAGCTGTGGTTGAACCACTGCAACGACAGTTCATTGCTCACCGCATGCAGGTATCGCCCCGCGTGCAGCTTCTGCAGGGCCAAAAGTTGGCTGCGGCTGTCTTCGCGGTGCAGCCGGCCCTGTTCGAACAACGGCTGCAGGGTTGAATAGGCATAACCCAGCACGGTGCCGATGGCTTGCGGCGCCAGTTGTTCCGGGCGGGTGGGGCCGGCTTCGCCAGCGCCGCCAACCAGCACGTCGCGCTGATGAATCAACGGGATGCTCCAGACATAATTGCCCGGCCGATCATGAAACCATTGGGGGCTGACATAACAGCGCACGTCGATATCGCCGCTCTCTATGGCCTCCTGCAGGCGCAGGCGTGCCAGTACGTGATACTCCGGGCGTACACCTGCTTCCCGGGCAATGGCCTGCATCAGGTCGAACAGCAAACCCTCCACCGGTTTGTCGCCTTCGACGCGCATCAGCGGCATGCTCCAGCTCTCGGCGACGGAAAAACGCAGCACCGGTTGTTCGGCCAGGCTGTGGGTGGCCCAGAGCAATAGCAGGGGCAACAGTCTTCGCAAGGCACATCCTCCCTGGATAGCGCGCCAGTTTCATAGCTTAGACCAGTCGCGCAGGGTGCAATTTCGGCCCCGCTCCGCTAGCATTAGCGATCTTCCGCTCGATCAGGCTACGATGGTTTTTCGATGAGTTATCAGGTTCTTGCACGAAAATGGCGTCCGCGCTCGTTCCGCGAAATGGTCGGCCAGGCCCATGTGCTCAAGGCCTTGATCAATGCCTTGGACAACCAGCGCCTGCACCATGCCTACCTGTTTACCGGCACCCGTGGCGTGGGCAAGACTACCATTGCCCGCATCATCGCCAAATGCCTGAACTGCGAAACCGGCATCACCTCCACGCCCTGCGGCACCTGTTCGGTGTGCCGGGAGATCGACGAAGGCCGCTTCGTCGACCTGATCGAGATCGACGCCGCCAGCCGCACCAAGGTCGAAGACACCCGCGAGCTGCTGGATAACGTGCAATATGCCCCGAGCCGTGGGCGCTTCAAGGTCTACCTGATCGACGAAGTGCACATGCTCTCGACCCACTCGTTCAACGCCTTGCTCAAGACGCTGGAAGAGCCGCCGCCCTACGTCAAGTTCATCCTCGCCACCACCGACCCGCAGAAATTGCCGGCGACCATCCTCTCGCGCTGCCTGCAGTTCTCGCTGAAGAACATGAGCCCGGAGCGGGTGGTCGAACACCTCAGCCATGTGCTCACCGCCGAAAGCGTGCCGTTCGAGCCCGATGCCCTGTGGTTGCTTGGCCGCGCCGCCGATGGCTCGATGCGCGATGCCATGAGCTTGACCGACCAGGCCATCGCCTTCGGTGAAGGCAAGGTGCTCGCCGCCGATGTGCGCGCCATGCTGGGCAGCCTCGACCACGGCCAGGTCTACGGGGTGTTGCAGGCACTGCTCGAAGGCGATGCGCGGGCGCTGCTGGAGGCCGTGCGCAACCTTGCCGAGCAAGGCCCGGACTGGAGCGGTGTGCTGGCCGAGATGCTCAATGTGCTGCACCGTGTCGCCATCGCCCAGGCGCTGCCAGAGGCGGTGGACAACGGCCAGGGCGACCGTGACCGCGTGTTGGCGCTGGCCCAGGCGCTACCGGCCGAGGACGTGCAGTTCTATTACCAGATGGGCCTGATCGGCCGTCGCGACCTGCCCTTGGCGCCCGACCCGCGCGGCGGCTTCGAGATGGTCCTGCTGCGGATGCTGGCCTTCCGCCCGGCCGATACCGACGATGCACCGAAGCCGGTGCTAAAGCCGGTGGGGGTCAGCCAAGCCACAGCTGATCCTGCAACCCCGGTGGCAGCGGCGCTGGTGGCCCCTGCGCCGCCAGTCGCAGAGCCCGTGGTGCCGGTCGTCGCGCAAGCTGTGCCGGCCCCGGCCGCGCCGGCCGTCGAGCAGGCGCCTGCGGTTGATCAGCCCGCGCCTGTCGTTGAGGTGCCCGTAGAGACCGCAGCACCGGCGCCGGAGCCCGTCGCCGAGGTCATCGACCTGCCTTGGGAAGAGCCTGTAGCGCCTATAGCGCCTGTGCAGCCGGTTGCTGCCGCCCCCGAGCACGTTGTTGCGCCGCAGCCTGCCGTGGCCGAGCCACAGCGTGATCAGCCGGCCTACGACGAGCCGCCGTTCGACCCGTCCGCCTATGCAGCGGCGGGCATGGACCGTGATGACGAGCCGCCGGCGGACGAAGACTATTACATCGGTGACAGCGACCCGGTCGGCTTCAGTTACCTCGATGAACTGGCCGAGCATGTTCAGGAAGAGCAGGCCAAACCCGCTGCCGAACCGCTGCCGGCCGCCAAGCCGGCCACCGGCCTGGCCCTGCAATGGCTGGAATTATTCCCACAGTTGCCTGTCTCCGGTATGACAGGCAACATCGCGGCAAACTGTACGTTGATGGCCGCCGACGGCGACGACTGGCTGCTGCACCTGGACCCTGGCCAGGGCGCGCTGTTCAACGCCACCCAGCAGCGGCGTCTGAACGAGGCGCTCAATCAGCACCTTGGGCGTAACCTGAACCTGCGTATCGAGCTGATTCGCCCAGAGCAGGAAACCCCGGCCCAGGCGGCCTCGCGCAAACGTGCCGAGCGCCAGCAAGACGCGGTGGTGTCGATCGAGCAGGATCCGTTGATCCAGCAGATGATCAAGCAGTTCGGTGCCAAGGTGCGACAGGATACTATTGAGCCTGTAGAGGCCCTGGCCAATCAGGGCCAGTAACGGATAACCATGCGGCCGGCCCGGTGCCAGGCCGCATCACACGACCCAATCGAGGTATACCCCCATGATGAAAGGTGGCATGGCCGGCCTGATGAAGCAGGCTCAGCAGATGCAGGAAAAAATGGCCAAGATGCAGGAAGAACTGGCCAACGCCGAAGTGACCGGCCAATCCGGTGGTGGCTTGGTGAGTGTGGTGATGACCGGTCGTCACGACGTGAAGCGCGTCAGCATCGACCAAAGCCTGATGTCGACTGATGAAGACGACAAGGAAGTGCTCGAAGACCTGATCGCTGCCGCACTGAACGACGCGGTACGCAAGGTGGAGCAGAGCAGCCAGGAAAAAATGGGCGGCATGACCGCTGGCATGCAGTTGCCACCGGGCTTCAAGATGCCGTTCTGATCGACCTTTTGCGTCAAATGGGGAGTAACGGCCGTAGGGTCGTTGCTCCCTTGTTCATTCTGTTCCCCCGACTTGCAGGCCTGTCTACATGAGCTTCAGCCCACTGATCCGCCAACTGATCGACGCTTTGCGCACCCTGCCGGGTGTCGGCCAGAAAACCGCCCAGCGCATGGCCCTGCAGTTGCTCGAACGCGACCGCAGCGGCGGCCTGCGCCTGGCTCAGGCGCTGACCCAGGCCATGGAAGGGGTGGGCCATTGCCGCCAATGCCGCACCCTGACCGAGCAGGAACTGTGCCCGCAGTGTGCCGACCCGCGCCGTGACGACACGCAATTGTGTGTGGTCGAGGGGCCGGTTGATGTGTATGCAGTGGAGCAGACCGGTTACCGCGGCCGCTATTTCGTGCTCAAGGGGCACCTGTCGCCACTCGATGGCCTGGGGCCTGAGGCGATCGGTGTGCCGCAGCTGATGGCGCGGATCGAAGCGCAGGGCACCTTTACCGAGGTGATCCTGGCGACCAACCCGACGGTGGAAGGGGAGGCGACGGCGCATTACATCGCCCAGTTGCTGAACGAGAAAGGCCTGGTGGCGTCGCGGATTGCCCATGGCGTGCCGCTGGGGGGCGAGCTGGAGTTGGTGGATGGCGGGACGCTGGCGCATGCCTTTGCAGGGCGCAGGCCGATTTCACTCTGATTTCAGATCTTGGGGCTGCAAAGCAGCCCCGGTATGTAACTCAATTTTCGTTCAGCGAAAACTCGATCAGGCAGAACGTCGGCACACCCGCCGCCTGCAGCCGGCGCGAACCTTCCAGCTCTGGCAGGTCAATGATCGCCGCCGCCTCAAACACTTGGGCCCCGGTACGACGCACCAGGTTCGCCGCCGCCAGCAGCGTGCCGCCAGTGGCAATCAGGTCATCGAAAATCAGCACCGAGTCGCCTTCACACAGGCTGTCGGCATGCACTTCGAGGAAGGCCTCGCCATACTCGGTCTGGTAACCCTCGCAAAGCACGTCAGCCGGCAGCTTGCCTTGTTTGCGGAACAGGATCAGCGGCTTGTTCAACTGGTGGGCGATGATCGAGCCGATCAGGAAGCCGCGCGCGTCCATGGCGCCGATGTGGCTGAACTCAGCCTCGACATACCGCTCGATGAACTGGTCGGCGACATAGCGCAGCCCGCGCGGGGACTGGAACAACGGGGTGATGTCGCGAAAGATCACGCCCGGTTTGGGGAAGTCCACTACCGGGCGGATCAGGGCTTTGAGGTCGAAGGCTTCGCTGTGCATTGGTGCGGGTATCCTGGAAAAACGATTGCGCCAGTATACCCGTTAACCCAGGCTCAGGCGTCCATTGCACCGCCGGCCAGTGCACACAGCTGGATCGGGTCGAGGATATGCACTTCCTTGCCTTCGGCGCGCAGCAGGCCGTTTTGCTGGAAGCGGGTGAACACCCGCGACACGGTTTCCACCGCCAGGCCCAGGTAATTGCCGATTTCGTTGCGCGACATGCTCAGGCGGAACTGGTTGGCCGAATAGCCGCGGGCGCGGAAGCGCGCGGACAGGTTGACCAGGAAGGTGGCGATGCGTTCGTCGGCGGTTTTCTTCGACAGCAGCAGCATCATCTGCTGGTCGTCACGGATCTCGCGGCTCATTACCCGCATCAACTGGCGGCGCAACTGCGGCAGTTGCACCGAGAGTTCGTCGAGGCGCTCGAAGGGGATTTCGCACACCGACGTGGTCTCCTGGGCCTGGGCCGACACCGGGTAGGCCTCGGTGTCCATGCCGGACAGGCCGACCAGCTCGCTGGGCAGGTGGAAGCCGGTGATCTGCTCTTCGCCGCTGTCACTGAGGCTGAAGGTCTTGAGGGCGCCGGAACGTACTGCATAGACCGAGCCGAAATTGTCACCCTGGCGGAACAGGAACTCGCCTTTTTTCAGCGGCCGGCCACGTTTGACGATTTCATCCAGTGCATCCATGTCTTCCAGGTTGAGCGAAAGAGGCAGGCACAGGGGGGCCAGGCTGCAATCCTTGCAATGGGCCTGGGCATGTGGGCGCAGTTTAACTGGCTCGGACATTTTCAATCGATCCTTGTGGGAAAGCACACATAAGACGTAAGGGTAACTCACGGCGTGGGTGTAGGCCAGCGGGCGCTATTGTGGTGCGTGCTGGCCAGGCCTCGGCGGGTGCGCGCCGAGGCCCTGTGAGTGCCCATAGTGTGCTGGCCAAAGGCGCTTGTCCATGCGGTCGAACGCCTCGCTTTTCAGATCACCCGCGAGAAGCGTTGGCGGTTGTGCATGGCCAGGTAGGCATCGAACACCATGCACACAGAGCGCGCCAACAGGCGGCCGGCAGGCAGGATGCGGATGCCCTTGTCGTCCAGGCTGATCAGGCCGTCCCGCTGCAAGGTCAGCAGTTCTGGCCAGAGGTCGTTGAAGTAGCCGCGAAAATCGATGGTGAAGGCCTGTTCGATTGGCTCGAAGTCCAGTTCGAAATGGCAGATCAACTGCTGGATCACAGCCCGCCGCAGGCGGTCGTCGTGGTTGCACAGCAGGCCACGCTGGGTTGCCAGCTGGGCGTTGGAAAGGGAGTCCTGGTAGGTGTTGAGGTCGCTGCTGTTCTGGCAGTAGAGGTCACCGATCTGGCTGATGGCAGAGACCCCCAGGCCGATCAGGTCGCAGTGACCGTGGGTGGTGTAGCCCTGGAAGTTGCGTTGCAGGGTGCCTTCTTCCTGGGCCATGGCCAGCTCATCGTCAGGCAGGGCGAAGTGGTCCATGCCGATGTAGCGGTAACCGGCGGCAGTCAGCTGGTCGATGGTGGCATGCAGCATCTCCAGTTTCGCCGTCGGGCTCGGCAGGTCGTTGTTGTCGATGCGCCGCTGGGGCATGAAGCGCTCCGGCAAATGGGCATAGTTGAACACTGACAGGCGATCGGGCTGCAGGCGGATGACTTCCTCGACGGTACGCGCGAAGCCTTCTGGCGTCTGCTTGGGCAGGCCGTAGATCAAGTCCAGGTTGACCGAGCGGAACTGCAGGGTACGCGCCGCCTCGATCAGGGTGCGGGTCTGCTCCAGGCTTTGCAGGCGGTTGACCGCACGCTGCACGGCCGGGTCGAGGTCCTGCACGCCCAGGCTGACACGGTTGAAACCCAGCTCGCGAAGCAGCCCCATGGTCGACCAGTCGGCTTCGCGGGGGTCGATTTCGATGCCGTAGTCACCGGAGTCGTCGTCCAGCAGGTTGAAGTGCTGGCGCAGGGTCGCCATCAGCTGGCGCAGCTCCACCGGGCTGAGGAAGGTGGGCGTGCCGCCGCCGAAGTGCAGTTGTTCAACCCGTTGCTTTGGGTCCAGGTGGCAGGCGATCAGCTGGATTTCCTGCTCCAGGCGTTGCAGGTACGGCGCGGCGCGGCCGCGGTCCTTGGTGATGACTTTGTTGCAGGCGCAGTAGTAGCAGATGTTGGCGCAGAACGGCACGTGCACGTACAACGACAGCGGGCGCACGGCCCGACGGCTCTCGCGCAGGGCGTGCAGCAGGTCGAACGAGCCCACTTCGCTGTGCAGTTGCACGGCGGTCGGGTAGGAGGTGTAGCGTGGTCCGGCCAGGTCGTAGCGGCGGATCAGGTCGGTATCCCAACGTAGGTCGTCGAGCATGTGGGCGGTCCCCGGATAGAGCGAGCAGTGTCCGGAGTCTAGGGGCGTCTGTAGGAATCTGTGTTGATTTGTATCAAAAGCTGCTGGGGCTGCACAGCAGGCCTATCAGTGCCCCATCAGCCAATGCTGGTGCGGCCCGGGCAGCGTCCACAGGCCAAACAGGATGACCAGCAGCCCGCCCGCCATGCGCACACTGCGCCGCCGCAGCAGGCTGCTGACGCGCTCCGCCGCCAAGCCCGTCGCCAGCAGCACCGGCCAGGTGCCGAGGCCAAACGCAAGCATCAACGCCGCGCTATACCCCGCATTGCCCTGGCTTGCAGCCCACAGCAAGGTGCTGTACACCAGCCCGCACGGCAGCCAGCCCCACAAGGCGCCCAGCAACAAGGCGCGGGGCAGGCTGGACACCGGCAGCAAGCGCGAGGCCACGGGCTGGATATGCCGCCACAGCCCTCTGCCCAAGGCTTCGATCTGCGTCAGCCCGCTCCACCAGCCCGCCAGGTACAGCCCCATGGCAATCAACAGCAGTGCTGCCAGCACCCGCAGCGCCAGGGCCGCCGGGCTGCTGGCCACGGCCCAGCCTGCCAGGCCCAGCAACAGGCCGGCGCAGGCATAGCTGAGAATACGCCCGACGTTGTACGCCAGCAGCAGGCGCAAACGCCGGCCGCGTTGCTCGGGTGGGATGGCCAGGGTCAGCGCGCCCATCAGGCCGCCGCACATGCCCAGGCAATGGCCGCCGCCGAGCAGGCCAAGGATCAGCGCCGAGCCGAGCAGGGGAAGCAGGTCAGGCACGGGGAGGGGGTTCCTTGTCGTCTTCGGCCGGGGTGTCGTCCGTTTTCACCGCAGCCTGGTGGCGCGGGTCCTGGTCGTCGAAGAGGATGCTGTGGGCAGGGCCGTCGAGGTCGTCGTACTGGCCGCTGTCCACCGCCCAGAAGAAGATGTAGACGGCAACACCGACCAGCAACAGGGCGGCCGGGATCATGACATAAAGGGCTGGCATCGGGCGGCTCCTGCTCAGGCGGTGGCGGGTTGCCGGTGGCTGCTGGTGGCCGGCGCAGTTGGCAGCCGGGTCAGGCGCAGGGCGTTGAGGACCACGATCAGCGAACTGACCGACATGCCGATGGCCGCCCACACCGGGGTGATCCAGCCGAGCGCGGCAAACGGCAACATGAGGCCATTATACAGGGTTGCCCACAGCAGGTTCTCGAGGATGTTGCGGCGGGTGCGGCGGGCCAGGTCGAAGGCCTGTACCAGTGCCTGCAGGCGGTTGGACAACAGCACCGCATCGGCGCTGGTCTTGGCCAGGTCGGTGGCGCTGCCCATGGCAATGCTGATGTCGGCAGCAGCCAGCACCGGCACGTCGTTGACCCCGTCGCCCAGCATCAGCACCTTGCGCCCTGCCGCCTGCAGCGCCTTGAGCCGGTCCAGTTTGTCGTCCGGGCGCAAGCCGCCGATGGCCTGGTCGATGCCCAGCTGTGCAGCCACCTCGGCGACCATGGGTGAACTGTCGCCGGACAGCAGCAGCGTCCGCCAGCCACGTGCCTTGCAGGCGGCGAGCAGGGCGGGGGCGTCGTCGCGCAGGCGGTCGTCCAGGCCGAACCAGGCCAGCGGCCCCTGGCGATCGCCCAGCAGCAGCCATTGCCCACGTGGCTCGGGCACGCCGGGTATCTCGGCGCCACTCAGGGCGCAGACGAAGGTGGCCTGGCCGATGCGCAGGCGCTGGCCGTCGACCCGCCCCTCAAGGCCCAAGCCGGGTACTGTCTGCACATCGTCGGCAGGCGCGGCAGTGCGGCCGAACGCGCGGGCGATGGGGTGTTCGGAGCGGTTTTCCAGGGCGGCGGCCAGGGCCAGGCAACGGTCGGCGGCCAAGCTGCCCAGTGGGCGGATGCTGCGTAGGGTCAAGCGGCCTTCGGTGAGCGTGCCGGTCTTGTCGAAGATGACCGTGTCGATCTGGTTGAGGCCTTCGAGCACATGGCCGCGGGTTACCAGCAGGCCGAGTTTGTGCAGGGTGCCGGTAGCGGCGGTGAGGGCCGTGGGGGTGGCCAGGGACAGGGCACACGGGCAGGTTGCTACCAGCATGGCCAGCACGATCCAGAAGGCCCTGCCCGGGTCCAGGTGCCACCACCACAGGCCGATGACCACGGCGGCGATCAGGGTGAACAGCAAAAACCACTGCGAGGCGCGGTCGGCGATCTCGGCCAGGCGCGGTTTTTCGGTCTGCGCGCGTTCCAGCAAGCGGACGATGGCCGACAGCCGCGAGTCGTGGCCGAGGGCTTCGACCTCAATGTTCAAGGTGCTCTCGACGTTCAGCGTGCCGCCGGTGACCCGCTCGCCGACGCGGCGCGGTTGCGGCAGGTATTCGCCGGTCAGCAGCGACTCGTCGACACTGGAGCGGCCTTCGACGATGCGCCCATCGGCGGGTATCACCGCGCCGGGCAGCACTTGCACCGTGTCGCCGCGCTGCAGTTCGCTGAGCAGGATGCGCTCGGCGCGGCCAATGGTGTCCAACCGCAGGCACGAGGCCGGCAGCAGGTTGACCAGTTGCGCGGTGGCCGCCGCAGTGCGTTCACGGGCGCGCCGTTCGAGGTAGCGGCCGGTCAGCAGGAACAGGGCAAACATGCCCACGGTATCGAAATACAGCTCGCCGCTGCCGCTGATCGCGGTCCAGATCCCGGCGCCGAACGCCAGGGCGATGGCCAGCGAGACCGAGACGTCCATGGTCAGGTGGCGGGTGCGCAGGTCGCGCGCCGCGCCCTTGAAGAAGGGCGCGCAGCTGTAGAACACGATCGGGATGGTGAGGAACAACGCGACCCAGCGCAGGATGGTGTGCAGCTCGGGCGAGAGGTCGATGTTGAATTCAGGCCAGGTGGCCATGGTCGCCATCATCGCCTGGAACCACAGCAAGCCGGCGACGCCCAGGCGCCTGAGAGCGCTGCGGTTCTCGCGGGCCAGTTGTTCGGCGGCCTGGTCGGGTTGGTAGGGGTGGGCGGCGTAGCCGATCTGGCGCAGCTCGGCGAGCAGGCGCGAGAGCGCCAACTGGTTGTCGTCCCAGCTGAGCAGCAGGCGGTGGTTGGACAGGTTCAAGCGAGCTTCGGCGACCCCGGGCAGGTTGCGCAGGTGTTTTTCGATCAGCCAGCCGCAGGCGGCGCAACTGATGCCCTCGACCAGCAGGGTGGCTTCGGCCAGGTCGCCTGTATGGCGGACGAAGGTTTGCTGCACGTCGCTGCGGTCGTAGAGCGCCAGCTCGTCCTGCAGTTGCCTGGGCAGCGCCTCGGGGTTGGCGCTGGTGTCGCTGCGGTGCTGGTAGTAGTGCTCCAGGCCCCCGGCGACGATCGACTCGGCCACCGCCTGGCAGCCCGGGCAGCAGAACTGTCGGGTTTCGCCGAGCACCACAGCGGTGAAGCGGTTGCCGCCGGGGACGGGCAGGGCGCAGTGGTAGCAGGGGGTGGGTTGGGTCATAAGGCAAGCACGCATTGAGTAGCGGGGACGGGGCCTGTGGGAGCGGGCTTGCCCCGCGAATGGGCCGGTAGGGTCAACATCAATAAGCAGGCCTGGCCCTTTCGCGGGGCAAGCCCGCTCCCACAGGTTGGGTAAGTGTCGCGATTATTTGTGTTCCGCACCCAGCAGCGCTTCATCGCCCAGTTGCAAGGTTACCCCATGCTCCACTTTCTCTTCCTCGAACAGCCGCCATACTTGCCCTTCCTGGCTGCCCAGCAACTCGACGAAGCGCCGCCCGTCGACCTTGTCGTCCAGTTGGCCGACATAACGCCCCGCCTCGGCACGGCTCAGCAGCACCTTGCGGTCCTTGTCCGGCTGGGTGGGCGATATCAGGTTCAGTTCCAGTGTCTGCGGGTCGCTGTCGCCGCTCAGGCGCAGGTCCACTTCGCCGGTCAGGTCGTCCAGGTGCACGCTGGCCTTGAGCTTGAGGGTCTGGGCCAGCAGCTCGCGGTCCAGCGAGCGGTTGATGCCCTTGCCGGCCTCGTAGTAGTTGTCATTCACCAGGTTGTCGGGGTTGCGCACGGCAATGCTGACCATGGTCAGGCTCAGGCACACGGAGGTGGTGAGGATGCCGATGATGATCCAGGGCCAGAGGTGTTTGTACCAAGGGCTGGCGGCGGTGGCGGCAGGCATTGTCGATAGTCTCTCTCAGCGGATCTGTGGGCCGATGAAGCGGCTCTTGGCTTCAACCTGGGCGTCGCTGTCATCGGCGCTCTTGAGGGTGAAGATGATTTCGTTGGTGGTCGATGGCAGTTTCTCGGGCGCCACCGACAGTTGCACCGGCAGGCTGACGATATCGCCGGCCGCCACGCGGATTTCGCGCTGGCCTTCGAGCTTGAGGTCCGGTAGGCCGGCGGCGTCCAGCACGTAGACGTGGTCGCGCTGGTCCTTGTTCATGACCTTGAGGCTGTAGACGTTCTCGATCCGCCCCTGGGCGTTTTCGCGGTACAGCACCCGGTCCTTGCTGACGTCGAAACCGACCAGCGAGCGGGTAGCGAAGGCGGTGGCCAGGGCGCCGATCATCACCAGCAGCACCAGCGCGTAGCCGATCAGGCGGGGGCGCAGCATGTGGGTTTTCTGCCCGGACAGGTTGTGCTCGGTGGTGTAGCTGATCAAGCCTCTGGGGTAGTTCATCTTGTCCATGATGGTGTCGCAGGCGTCGATGCACGCGGCGCAGCCGATGCACTCGATCTGCAGGCCGTCGCGGATGTCGATGCCGGTGGGGCAGACCTGTACGCACATGGTGCAGTCGATGCAGTCGCCCAGGCCCTGGGCCTTGTAGTCGATGTCTTTTTTACGCGGGCCACGGGTTTCGCCACGGCGCGGGTCGTACGACACGATCAGCGTGTCCTTGTCGAACATCACGCTCTGGAAGCGCGCATAGGGGCACATGTACACGCACACCTGCTCGCGCAGCCAGCCGGCGTTGCCATAGGTGGCAAGGGTGAAGAACCCGACCCAGAAGTAGGCCCAGCCATCGGCTTGGCCGGTAAAGAATTCGATGGCCAGTTCGCGGATCGGCGAGAAGTAGCCGACGAAGGTCATGCCGGTGACGAACCCGATCAGCAGCCATAGGCTGTGCTTGGCGAACTTGCGCAAGAACTTGTTGCCGCTCATGGGCGCCCTGTCGAGCTTCATGCGCTGGTTGCGGTCCCCTTCGGTGACCTTTTCGCACCACATGAAGATCCACGTCCATACGCTTTGCGGGCAGGTGTAGCCGCACCATACGCGGCCGGCATACACGGTGACGAAGAACAGGCCGAAGGCGGCGACGATCAGGATACCCGACAGCAGGATGAAGTCTTGAGGCCAGATGGTGGCGCCGAAGATGTAGAACTTGCGCTCGGGCAGGTTCCACCAGACGGCCTGGTGGCCGCCCCAGTTCAGCCACACGGTGCCGAAGTACAGCAGGAACAGCAGCGCACCGCCGACCATGCGCAGGCGGCGGAAGACGCCGGTGAAGGCGCGGGTGTAGATTTTCTCGCGGGCGGCGTAGAGGTCGACGGAATCCTTCCCTTTGCTGGCAGGCGGGGTGACGTCATGTACCGGAATTTGCTTGCTCATCATCAAGTCCCACGGCAGTGGAGAAATGCCGCGGCCAGTGCATGCCGGCCGCAGTCTCGCGCAATCTGCTAGCGCGCTGCGCCCCATGATACGCCCGTGATGGCAGTCTGGGGTCGCACTGCGACCTTTAGTCGCGTTGGGTTCGTGGTGTGAATCGTGTTATGGCGGGTGTCAATTGATCCAAGTCATCTTGTGCTGAATTGGCGGGCCTCTTCGCGATCCGACTTGCCCCGCGAAGAGGCCGAACCTGCTTACTCGGCCTTAGCGGGCTCCTGCTGATGCGACAGGCTGTAAACATAAGCGGCCAGCAAATGCACCTTGTCATTACCTTGCAACTGTTCCTGCGCCGGCATCTGCCCCTGGCGACCATAACGGATGGTCTGTTGCAGTTGAGCAAAGCTCGACCCGTAGATGAACGCCTGCGGGTGGGTCAGGTTCGGTGCGCCCATGGCTGGGGTGCCCTTGCCTTCAGGCCCATGGCAGGCCACGCAGTTGGCGGCGAAGATCTTCTGCCCGTTCTCGGCATCGGCCTTCACGCCTTCGGGCAGCGTACGGCCATCGAGCTTGCTGACCACAAAGGCCGCCACATCAGCCACACCTTGCTCGCCGATCACCTCGGACCAGGCCGGCATCACGCCGTGGCGCCCGCCCATGATGGTGGTCTTGATGGTTTCCGGCTCACCGCCCCAGCGCCAGTCGTTGTCGGTCAGGTTGGGGAAGCCGTAGGCGCCCTTGGCGTCGGAGCCGTGGCACACCGAGCAGTTGGAGGCAAACAGCCGTGCGCCCATTTTCAGTGCCTGCGGGTCCTTGGCCACGTCCTCGATGGGCATGGCGGCGAACTTGGCGAAGATCGGCCCGAAGCGGGCATCGGCCTTGGCCATTTCCTTCTCCCACTCGTGCACGCCGGTCCAGCCCGGCTGGCCGTTGGCAAACTCGGTCTGCTTGTCGGTATCCAGGTACGAATAGCCCGGCAGGATGCCTTTCCAGTTACCCAGGCCCGGGTACAGCACCAGGTAGCCGAGGGCGAAGATGATGGTGCCGACGAATAGCCAGAACCACCATTTGGGCAGTGGGTTGTCATATTCCTCGATGCCATCGAAGGCATGCCCGACGGTCTCGTCGGTGACCTCTTCGCGCTGGCCCTTGCGGGTCGACAGCAGCAGCCAGGTCAGCGAGAAGATGGTGCCCAGGGTCAGGACGGTGACGTACAGACTCCAGAAGGTTGTCATTGTTTTTTGCTCCCAGAAGCTTTTGCTTGCGCTTGCTCGACGTGCCGGGTGGCTTCGGGGTCATCCGCGAAGGGCAGCCGGGTCGCCTCGTCGAACTCCTGCTTGCGCCGCGGGTTGAACACCCACAGCGCCAGGCCCACGAAGGCCACCATCACCACGACGGTGCCCAGGCCGCGAATCATCCCGATATCCATCAGCGTCACCGTTTGCTTTTGATGATGGTGCCAAGACCCTGCAGGTACGCGACGATGGCGTCCATTTCGGTCTTGCCCTTGACCGCGTCACGCGCGCCGGCGATGTCGGCGTCGGTGTACGGGGTGCCGAGGGTCCGCAGGACCTCCATCTTCTTCGCGGTGTCCTTGCCGTCGAGCTTGTTCTCGACCAGCCACGGGTAGGACGGCATCTTCGACTCGGGCACCACGTTGCGCGGGTTGTACAGGTGCGCACGGTGCCAGTCATCGGAGTAGCGGCCACCGACGCGGGCCAGGTCCGGGCCGGTACGCTTGGAGCCCCACAAGAACGGGTGGTCCCACACGCTTTCACCGGCCACCGAGTAGTGGCCATAGCGCTCGGTTTCAGCGCGGAACGGGCGGATCATCTGCGAGTGGCAGCCCACGCAGCCTTCACGGATGTAGATGTCGCGGCCTTCAAGCTCCAGCGCGGTGCGCGGCTTCATGCCTTCAACGGGTTTGTTGGTGACGTCCTGGAAAAACAGCGGGACGATCTGGGTCAGGCCACCGACGCTGACGGCGATGACCATGAAGAAGGCCAGCAGGCCTATGTTCTTCTCGACGGCTTCATGCTTCATCAGTGCGCTCCCACGACGACGATCTTGGCGGCTTCATCCGCTTCTACCGGGTTGGCCGCGCGTACGGTGCGGAACACGTTATAGGCCATCAGCAACATGCCCGAGGCGAAGAACGCACCGCCCAGCGCACGGACGATGTAGCCCGGGTGGCTGGCCTGCAAGGCTTCGACGAAGGAGTAGGTGAGCGTGCCGTCATCGTTGATGGCGCGCCACATCAGGCCCTGGGTGATGCCGTTGACCCACATCGAGGCGATGTACAGCACGGTGCCGATGGTCGCCAGCCAGAAGTGCGCGTTGATCAAGCCGACGCTGTGCATCTGCGCGCGGCCATATAGGCGCGGGATCATGTGGTAGACCGCGCCGATCGAGATCATCGCCACCCAGCCGAGGGCGCCGGCGTGGACGTGGCCGATGGTCCAGTCGGTGTAGTGCGACAGCGAGTTCACGGTCTTGATGGCCATCATCGGGCCTTCGAAGGTGGACATGCCGTAGAACGCCAGCGAGACGACGAGGAAGCGCAGGATCGGGTCGGTACGCAATTTATGCCAGGCACCGGACAAGGTCATCATGCCGTTGATCATGCCGCCCCAGCTTGGCGCCAGGAGGATGATCGACATCACCATGCCCAACGACTGCGCCCAGTCGGGCAGTGCGGTGTAGTGCAGGTGGTGTGGGCCGGCCCAGATGTACAGGGTGATCAGCGCCCAGAAGTGCACGATCGACAGGCGGTACGAGTAGATCGGCCGCTCGGCCTGCTTGGGCACGAAGTAGTACATCATCCCCAAAAAGCCCGTGGTCAGGAAGAAGCCTACCGCGTTGTGGCCGTACCACCACTGGATCATCGCGTCGGTGGCACCGGCATAGGCCGAGTACGACTTGAACAGGCTGACCGGCAGCGAGATGTGGTTGACGATGTGCAGCATCGCGGTGACCACGATGAATGCACCGTAGAACCAGTTGCCGACGTAGATGTGCTTGGTCTTGCGCTTGACGATGGTGCCGAAGAACACCAGCCCGTAGGTGACCCAGACGATGGCCAGCAGGATCGCCAGCGGCCATTCCAGCTCGGCGTATTCCTTGGTGGTGGTGTAGCCCATCGGCAAGGTGATCAGTGCGCCGACGATTACCGCTTGCCAGCCCCAGAAGGTGAAGGCCGCCATGCTGTCGGAGATCAGCCGGGTCTGGCAGGTGCGCTGCACCACGTAGTAGCTGGTGCCGAACAGCGCACAGCCGCCGAAGGCGAAGATCACCAGGTTGGTGTGCAGCGGGCGCAGTCGGCCGAAGCTGGTCCAGGGCAGGTCCAGGTTCAGTTGCGGCCATACCAGTTGCGAGGCGATGAAGACGCCGAGGCCCATGCCAAGGATCCCCCAGACCACCGTCATGATGGCGAACTGGCGGACGACCTTATAGTTATAAGCAGTCGGACTGATTGCTGTGCTCATTCTAAGGTTCCACGGTTTTAATGTTCTTGTTGGTCGAAAAATCGGCGCCAGTATCGATAACCACCGGGGTTATCGCAACGCAACTTTGGTACGCCGACCCGTGTCCAAGCCCGTTCACCTGTGTCCAGCGGTGTCAGGGTTCGAACGATTGTACACAAATAAATATTTGTAATGTGTACCGTTTTTCATCTTTTTCTGATCGATCGGTCAGGCTTTTTTATCGGACGGCGCTAGGCTGTGCGCCGCGTCTGCTTCGCTGGATTGGCAGCGAAGCCCACTGAGGCAACAAGCTTAGTTCGGTTAGGGGGGGGTGCACGGGAGGGCGTACGGCGGGGGAG
>NZ_JABWRV010000080.1:0-340 GCF_014269105.1 Pseudomonas sp. SWRI77
CTTCGTCACCGTTACTGCGCCTGACAACGTCTACACCGGTACCAACGACCCAGTGATCAAGTCGATCGCTTCGGTTGATGGCGCTGATGTCGGTCAGTTCGAGAACTTGGTCCTGGACAAGACCCCGGTCAGCACCGCTGTTACCGACGAGCCAGGTACTCCGGGCAACGAAGGTGATCTGGTCAAGGTCACTATCACCGCTGACCAAGTCTCGGTTGCCGAGAACGTCAAGCCGACCTTCACCGTTCACATCAACACCGCGCTGGCGCACGACCTGGTCGTGACCCTGAGCAACAATGCCACGGTTACCATCAAGGCCGGTGAAACCAGCGCGCCGTAC
>NZ_JABWRV010000081.1:0-310 GCF_014269105.1 Pseudomonas sp. SWRI77
AACTTCGAGCAGCTGACGCCGAACCCGACCCCAGCGCAGACCACGATCAACGACTCGGTCGACAACACCACTGCGACCCTGACCGCCAACCCTTCGGTAACCGAAGGCGGTGTGATCACCTACACCGTGACCCTGAGCAACCCTGCCCAGACTCCGGTAACCGTGACCTTGTCGAATGGCCAGACCATCACCGTCGAAACCGGCAAGACCCAGGGCAGTGTCGACTTCCAGACCCCGGACAACGACGTCTACAACAACGGCTCGACTGTCAGCACCACCATCACTGGTGCCACTGGCGGCAACTTCGAGC
>NZ_JABWRV010000082.1:0-291 GCF_014269105.1 Pseudomonas sp. SWRI77
ACCAAGTTCTCGAACTGACCGACATCAGCGCCATCAACCGAAGCGATCGACTTGATCACTGGGTCGTTGGTACCGGTGTAGACGTTGTCAGGCGCAGTAACGGTGACGAAGCCCGAGGTGCTGTTGGCCGGCACAGTAATGACGGTGGTGCCGTCGCTCAGGGTGAAAGTCAGGGCCGAGTGTTTATCGATCGGCAGACCGTCTTTGTTGGTCAGCGTGATGGTGTAAGTGATTGCACCGCCTTCGGTGACCGAAGGGGTAGCGGTCAGTTTGGCAACCACGTCGTCGGTG
>NZ_JABWRV010000083.1:0-290 GCF_014269105.1 Pseudomonas sp. SWRI77
CACCGTCCCGGCCAACAGCACCAGCGGTTTCGTCACCGTGACTGCGCCGGACAACGTCTACACCGGCACCAACGACCCAGTAATCAAGTCGATCGCTTCGGTTGATGGCGCTGATGTTGGCAAGTTCGAAAACCTGGTTCTGGACAAGACGCCGGTCAGCACTGCTGTTACCGACGAGTCTGGCTCGGGCACCCCAGGCACTGGCAACGGTGGCGACCTGGTCAAGGTCACCATTACTGCCGACCAGGTTTCGGTCGCGGAAAACGTTAAACCGACCTTCACCGTTCACA
>NZ_JABWRV010000084.1:0-223 GCF_014269105.1 Pseudomonas sp. SWRI77
GCGATGATCAACAAGCTGTATGGCATCGAGCGTGAACTCAAGGATGTCAGCGATGACCAGCGGTTCATCGGTCGCCAGGAACGAAGCCTGCCGATCCTCGGCCAGTTGAAAGGCTGGCTGGACAAGACGCAGTCCCAAGTCACACCGCAAAGCGTGCTGGGCAAGGCGGTGCACTATCTGGCGAACAACTGGAGTCGGTTGGAGCGCTACGTCGAGGCCGGCC
>NZ_JABWRV010000085.1:0-223 GCF_014269105.1 Pseudomonas sp. SWRI77
GACTTTTGTCAGATCGTTCTTTAAAAATTCGGATATGTGATAGAAATAGACTGAACACTACTTTCACTGGTAGTGGATCAGGCTAAGGTAAAATTTGTGATGTGCTCTTAATTGAGCAGCATGCGAATTTTCGGCGAATGTCGTCTTCACAGTATAACCAGATTGCTTGGGGTTATATGGTCAAGTGAAGAAGCGCATACGGTGGATGCCTTGGCAGTCAGAG
>NZ_JABWRV010000086.1:0-222 GCF_014269105.1 Pseudomonas sp. SWRI77
GCGATGATCAACAAGCTGTATGGCATCGAGCGTGAACTCAAGGATGTCAGCGATGACCAGCGGTTCATCGGTCGCCAGGAACGAAGCCTGCCGATCCTCGGCCAGTTGAAAAGCTGGCTGGACAAGACGCAGTCCCAAGTCACACCGCAAAGCGTGCTGGGCAAGGCGGTGCACTATCTGGCGAACAACTGGAGTCGGTTGGAGCGCTACGTCGAGGCCGGC
>NZ_JABWRV010000087.1:0-216 GCF_014269105.1 Pseudomonas sp. SWRI77
GGTGCGCTTTCTGGACAAGAAGCGCAATACGCTGGTGTACCTGGTGTACAGCGACCGCATGATCGAAGGCAGCCCGCAGAATGCGGTGACCGCGATTCCGATCCTGCCTTGTGTCGCGATAGGGCCGCAAAGCGGCCCCAGATTCTTCAGGCCAACTCTTCGGCCTGATCCTCACGCACAACCTTCCTCACCTCATCCAGCCGGCTGATGAACTTC
>NZ_JABWRV010000088.1:0-216 GCF_014269105.1 Pseudomonas sp. SWRI77
GTTGAACGTGTTCTGACCTGAGTTAGGCGCGAGGGCGACGCTGATAGGGGATTAGGGGCGCACGGGTGCATGTCTTGATTGTTCCAGCGCCCTCTAGATCGAGCGCCGCCCCCTTCCAGCCAAACAAGCGCGTGATTCCGTCGGACAAATCTTGTCCGACAATCCCCAGTTCCCTAGAATGGCGCCGCCGCGAATGGCCCTGCCTCAGCAGTAGCG
>NZ_JABWRV010000009.1:0-174397 GCF_014269105.1 Pseudomonas sp. SWRI77
GGGCTGTCGCTTCGAGCCGTTTACTCAGCACCGCAATGCGCTCACCTAGATAGAGCCAGTCAGCCAACAGCTCATCGAGCAACTCGCGCAACAAATCAGGCAGGGGCAAGGCGGCATCCTCAAGGGCTCGCGGTACATGCGTATTGATCGCGGCATCGCCTTGGGGCATCGACACGCCATGCTCAAGCAGCAAGCCACGCATCTGATTGCCCAGTGCCGTATGCCGCTTGATGTTACCGCGCCGGACACGGTGCAGTGCTTGAATAGCCAGTGCTGTGGTGCTCTTGATCGGTATCGAGGCAATGCTGGTATCGCGACCGGCACGCAAAATGGCATAGGCGTCGTTTCGGTCGTTCTTCGCGCCGCTGCGGTGTTCAGCCACTCGCTGCGCAGGCAGGATACGAACTGGATTACCTTGGGTCTGCAGCAGCCTGGCCCAGGCTTGTGCACCTGGACCGCACTCCATCAAGACGGTCACTGTCGCTGGCAGTTTGAGCAGGAAATCATGGAAGGCCTGACGGGACTTGATGCGATCTTCGTAGATCACCCGACCGGTAGCATCCTCGCCTGCTAACTGGAAGACCTGTTTGGCCAGGTCTACGCAGATGGTTGTGCAAAGCTCCACATCAGTGGAAGACAGAGGATCGTGCTTCGAACTATGCTTTTTCATGGTCTCGCCCTCGCTGCCGTTGGCTTCTATGAACGCCACCGTGGCACTGTGATGCCTCGGCGGGGGCGAGTCCATCGATTACAAGGGCTCGCGGTTGGCGCGCGCCTGCAGCCAGTCCATCAGCTCGACCAGGCCGGCGGGCAGGTGCTTGGCCTGGCTGACCAGGTAATAGCCTTTGCCAGTCGTCACCTTCAAGCCAAAAGGCATGCACAGCCGTCCGCCGTGCAGGTCATCGCCGATCAGCGACCAATCGCCAATGGCCACCCCGGTGCCCTGCGATGCCATGGCCATTGCCATGTCCAAGGTCTCGAAGTGCTGTTTCGGCCCTTGAGCAGCAAACGTCGCGCCAGCTGCCTGCAGCCATAGCCGCCAGTCGTGCTCGTCACGCGAGGGGTGCAGGAGCATGTGGCGCATCAGGTCGTCGATCTGCGCCAGCGGCAAGGCGCCTTCCAGCAGTGAAGGCGCGCAGACAGGTGTCAGCTGCTCGTCGAACAATTTGCGAACCTGCAGGCCATGGTTCGGCAGGCTGCCGTACACCACCGCCGCATCGAAGCCTTCGCGGCGGAAGTCCACGCCATGCTGCACCGTGGTGGTCAGTTCTACCGGTACGTCGGGGCGCAGCGCCTGCCATTCCATCAGGCGTGGCAGCAGCCAACGCATGACGCAGGTCGGCGCTTTGAGCTGCAAGGTGGCGCGATGCCCACCCACTTCACGCACGCCTTGTTCGACTAGCGCAAACACCTGCTGCACCCGCGGCAACCAGTCCTGGCCTTCACGCGTCAGGCTCAGGCCGCGGGCCTGGCGCTGGAACAGGGCGTAACCGAGGTGCGCTTCCAGTGCGCCGATCTGCCGGCTGACGGCGCCTTGAGTGATGTGCAACTGCTGCCCCGCACGGGTGAAGTTGCAGTGCTGGGCTGTGACCAGGAAGGTGTACAGGGCGGGCAGGGGCGGTAGCCGTTTCATTGCATTAAGCCATGACTTGGAGACATGGCTAGTATGTGTTTTTTTGCATTGTGGCGATAGCGTTGGCTTGGGTCCAATACGGGCAGATTCCAACAAGACTCAAGGTAAAAATACATGGCAACCTGCGGCGAAGTACTGGTCAAACTCCTTGAAGGCTATGGTGTGGACCATGTCTTCGGCATTCCAGGCGTGCATACCGTCGAGCTCTATCGCGGCCTGGCGGCTTCTTCCATTCGTCATATCACCCCGCGCCACGAGCAAGGCGCCGGGTTCATGGCCGACGGATATGCCCGGACCCGGGGCAAACCAGGGGTGTGCTTCATCATCACCGGCCCTGGGATGACCAACATCACCACCGCCATGGGCCAGGCCTATGCCGACTCGATCCCGATGCTGGTGATTTCCAGCGTGCAATCGCGCGATCAACTGGGCGGCGGCCGCGGCAAGCTGCACGAGTTGCCGAACCAGGCTGCATTGGTGTCGGGCGTGGCAGCCTTCTCGCAGACCCTGATGAGCGCCAACGACCTGCCACAGGTACTGGCCCGCGCCTTTGCCGTGTTCGAGGGCGCCCGCCCGCGCCCTGTGCATATCGAGATCCCACTGGACGTGCTGGTCGAGCCAGCCGATCACTTGCTGCCAGGCCGCCCGGTGCGCAGCAGCCGCGCAGGTGCCGCCCCCCAGGCCGTCGCTTTGATGGCCGAGCGCCTGGCCAAGGCCAAGCGCCCGCTGATTCTGGCGGGTGGTGGTGCGTTGAGCGCTGGCGCCCCCTTGGCCCGCCTGGCAGAGCTGCTGCAGGCACCGGTAGCATTGACCATCAATGCCAAGGGGTTGCTGGCATCCGATCACCCGTTGCAAATCGGCTCCACCCAGTCGCTGCCGGCCACGCGGGCGCTGGTGGCCGAGGCGGACGTGGTGCTGGCCATCGGTACCGAACTTGCCGAAACCGACTATGACGTGACCTTCAAGGGCGGCTTCGAGATCCCGGGCAGTCTGCTGCGGATCGACATCGACCCGGACCAGACAGTGCGCAACTACCTGCCCGAGCTGGCGTTGGTCGCCGATGCCGAACTGGCCGCCGAGGCGCTGTGCGCGGCCTTGCAGGGGCAGCCGCTGCCAGCGCGTGACGGTGGCTGGGGGCAGCCGCGCGTGCAGCAGCTGCGCCAGGCCCTGGCGAGCGGCTGGGACCAGCCGACCCTGAGCCAGACCCGCCTGCTGAGCAGTATCCTAGAGCGCCTGCCCAACGCCATTCTGGTCGGCGATTCGACCCAGCCGGTGTACTCCGGCAACCTCACGCTGGACATGGACCAGCCGCGCCGTTGGTTCAATGCCTCGACCGGTTACGGCACACTGGGCTATGCATTGCCAGCGGCGATGGGCGCCTGGCTGGGGAGCGCCGCGCAAATCGCCGAGCGTGCGCCGTCGGTTTGCCTGATCGGCGATGGTGGCTTGCAGTTCACCCTGCCGGAGCTGGCCAGTGCGGTGGAGGCCCAGGTACCGCTGATCGTGCTGTTGTGGAACAACCAAGGGTACGAGGAAATCAAGAAGTACATGGTCAATCGCGACATCGAACCGGTCGGCGTGGATATCCATACCCCAGACTTCATCGGCGTAGCACGGGCCTTGGGCGCCGAAGCGGAGCATGTGGTTGATGTCGCGCAGTTGCAGGCGGCGTTGGGGCGTGCGGTGGAGCGCAAGGGGCCGACCTTGATTCAGGTTGACCAGAATCAGTGGCAGGCGGCGGTGGTCGCGTAAAAAGCTGCCGGCCTGTACCGACCCCTTTGCCGGTACAGGCCGTGCACAACTTACCCGGCCGGGGCCCGCAGCCGCGCCACATCGCGAATCGGCGGCGCGCCGTACAGCCTGCTGTATTCGCGGCTGAACTGCGACGGGCTTTCATACCCGACCCGATAGCCCGCCACTGCGGCTTCAAGCCCGTCATTGAGCATCAACCGCCGTGCCTCTTGCAGGCGCAATTGCTTCTGGTACTGCAGTGGGCTCATGGACGTCACGGCCTTGAACCGGTGGTGCAAGGTCGAGGTGCTGAGGTTGACCTCCCGGGCCAGGTCCTCGATGCGCAACGGCTGCTGGAAGTTCTGGTTGAGCCAGGTAATGGCCTGGCAGACTCGGTGGGTCTGGCTGTTGGCCAAGGCGATCTCATACAGCCGATAGCCCTGCGGGCCACGCAGCAGGCGGTAGAGAATTTCTCGGCGGAACAGCGGCGCCAGCATGGCAATGTCTCGGGGCGTATCCAGCAGGCGGATCAGCCGCAGCAGCGCGTCGAGCAACTGTGCGTCGGTCCTCTCCACATACAGCCCACGGCCGGACGGCAGGTTGGGCACCAACATCGGCCCACTTTCGGCGATCAGCTGGCTGATTTCGGCCGGGTCCAGGTCCAGTCGCAAGCCCAGGCTGGGGTTTTCGGGGCTGGCATCGAGTTTGGCTGCGCTGATCGGCAAGGTCACCGACACCACCATGTAGTGCAGCGGGTCATAGGCGTACTGCTCGTCACCGAGGAACAGGCTTTTGCTGCCCTGTGCCAGGATGCACAACGCCGGCAACGCCAAGGTAGGCATGGCGCGGATGTTTTCCGTGTAGCGCACCAGATACAGGTCGTCGATGGCCGACACCGTGCCTTGGGGCTCGCCGGCATGGCGGCGGATCAGCTCGGCCAGCTCCTGGCGTTGCACTTCCAGGGACGGCTCGATGGGCGTGGCGGTGGTCATGATGGCTTCCTCTACTGACTGACGCAGCATAGGTTTGGGCAATGGCGGGCGCTAGTCGAAAGCTGCACGGCGATTGCCTGATCCTGCCGTGCTGCAGGATCAGGCAATCGCCGTGCAGTAATAGCCTAACGCGTCGCGCGCGCCAGCCTCTAACCTTGGCAGCCTGGTTTTTCGTCCGCCTGCTTCAAGGAGATCGTGCAATGACCCAACGACAACCGGTCACCCACTTGGCTTTCATTCGTGCCAGCAGCGGACGTTCGGCAGAGCTGGGCGCGCGCCTGCGCGATCTGCTCGAGCCTTCTTTGCGTACACCGGGTTGCCTTAGCTTCACGGTCCAGCGCTCGCAGGCCGACGCCGACCTTTGGTTGCTCAGCGGCAGCTGGCGCGACCAGCAGGCGATGAGCGGCTACTTCGCGTCACCGACCCTGGAGGTGTTCGGTGAGCTGGTGCAGGCTCAGGTGGTCAGCAGCCTGGATTTGCATACCTTCGATTGATCGCAGGTGTGTGCAGGTTAGAATGCCGCCCTCGATCAATGGCGCGGAGCGCAGCATGGCACGTAGAGAATTCCCGCAGTTCGAAGCGGTTTCGGCGATGGTCCCGGTGGAAGGGGGTGGCTACAACGCGGCCATTGCGGTGAAAGCGCTGGGCCTGGGCGGCGCCCCGCGCTTTCACAAGGTACTGGACGGCCAGGTGTTCAAGGGCGCCATGGCGGCCGACGAGGCCGCCTGCGCCGAACTCGAACGCCTGCAGGGCGTCAGTGATGAGGGCGAGCTGATCTGGTGATCAGTTGCCCGCCTGCGGCCTGGCCATCTTGAACAGGTTGCCCAGTTCGAAGTAATCCGCCGGGCCGCCACCACGCAGGATCGGCTCGGCGGCAGCGGTATCGTAGATGCCGTCCTTGAGCAGGTGCTCGGCAATGTGCACCGCCACCACTTCACCCAGGATCAGCCAGCTGGGCACCAGCGCCTGGTCCGCCCGCTGCAGCTGGACGATCTGGCTGACCTTGCACTCGAACGCCACCGGCGTTTCGCTTACGCGGGGCACCTGCACCACACGCGACGGTGCTGGCGTCAGGCCGCTCAACGCGAACTCATCGATGTCTGCCGCTACCGCCGCACAGCTCTGGTTCATCGCCTCGGCCAAAGGCCGGGTCGCCAGGTTCCAGACAAACTCGCCGGTCTGCTCGATGTTGTTCAGGCTGTCTTTGCGCCCGACACTGCAGAAACCGATGATCGGCGGGATGTAGTTGAAGGCGTTGAAAAAACTGTAGGGCGCCAGGTTCAGGCGGCCTTCGCGGTCGTGGGACGAGATCCAGCCAATGGGGCGGGGGCCGACGATGGCGTTGAAGGGGTCGTGGGGCAGGCCGTGGCCTTTGGCAGGTTCGTAGTAATACATCGGTGCTGGGCTTGCTTGCCCTACCTCTTGAGGACGAAGGCCTCTAGTGTGCCAAGCCTGTGCCCGCCTGAAAATGATCAAGCCCGGCCGAAGCCGGGCTGGGTGCGCGCATCAGCGATCAGCTGATGCGGTGAGCGTTGGTGCGGTCGAAGCCGTCTTCGGCGAAGCGTTGGCCGCCGGTGCGGTCGAAACCATCTTCAGCGAAGCGTTGGGCGCCAGTGCGGTCGTAGCCGTCCTCGGCGAAGCGTTGGCCGCCGGTGCGGTCGAAGCCGTCTTCGGTGAAGCGTTGGCCGCCGGTGCGGTCAAAACCGTCTTCGGCGTAAGTGGCGGCTTGGGTTTGCACCGCTGCGAAGGTATGGGCATTGGTACGATCGAAGCCGTCTTCGGCGAAGGCGCCAGCAGCGAAAACCGAAAGGGCCAGGGTGAGGATCAGTTTGTTTTTCATGGTCGTTGCTCCAGGGTGGCGAGGGGTTGTTGTTTCTATGGGTTTAATCCTACGCTGATAAAATTGATTAAAAAGCGCAAAAAATAGCGTCTAAATATCGTTTTTATCGATTGGTTAGCCCGTGCTGACGGTGAATCAGGCAGTGGACCTGAGGTGTATTGTCAGGGCGCGGATCATCGCTTCGTCAGCCCTTGCAGAATGACGGCGTGAAATTAATGGGGCGTTAAGATCGAAAATCAGTCTTTATGGCCACCTATTACCAGCGGCGTGAACCCCGTCAGGCGCTTGGGATGTCCTGAGTATTGATGCGATAACGTGTGCTGCGCCCTCCACCTGGCAGGCGGGTCAGGCAAGCCTTGTCGAGCAGGTCGGTGAGGTGACGGGTTGCGGTGGCCTTGGAGACTTTCGCCACGGCCTGGTACTGCGCGGCATTGATACCGTCTTCGAAGCCGCGTGGGCCTCCGTCGAGCAGCCTGTTAAGTACCTTGACCTGTTCGGGCAACAGGCCGTCCGCGCGGTGTGTTTGCCAGAACCTGGCTTTGCTGAGTATCCGGTCGATATTCAGCAAAGCCTGTTCGAGACTGCGTAGCAGGGTTTCGAGAAACCAGGTCAGCCAGCGGGTGATATCAAGGTCGCCTTTCTGACTGCTCTCCAATATCTGGTAATAGCCATTCCGGTCTTCGAGGATGCTTGCAGACATGGCATAGAAACGAATCGCCTGCCGCTCTGCCTGAGCCAGCGCCAAGTCGGTGATGGCCCGGGTCAGGCGGCCATTGCCATCGTCGAAAGGGTGCAGCGTGACGAACCAGAAATGCGCGATGCCTGCACGTAACAGCGGGTCCAGGTTGGTTGCTTGGCGGCTGCTGGCAAACCAGTCGAGAAAAGCATCGACCTGTCCTTCCAGGCTGTCACAGGGCGGTGCCTGGAAATGTACCGTGGGCTTGTCGAGGCGTCCTGAAATCACCTGCATCGGTGCCTCGGCACGCAGCTGGCCCACCCGTATCGCTTTGCTCAGGCTTTCTTCCACCGCAGGGAACAACCAGTGATGCCAGGTGAACAGACGCTGCAAGGTCAGCGGCTGGTCGTACCCTTGCGTCGCATCCAGCATCAGTTGCGCGAGCCCTTCGCTGCGGACAGTGGTCGGGCCTTGTTCATGGATGCCCAAGCGTCGTGCGAGCGAGGAGCGCACGGAACCCACGTTCAACTGTTCACCCTCGATCGCCGACGAAGTGACAATGTTCTGCAGGAGGGTATCCAGGATGTTCTGGCACTCACTGAGCGCGTCGATGGAGCCGATCTTGCCCAGTAAGCGTCCTTGCCTGTCGACGCAACCGCGTAGCAAGGCCCCGATTGGCTCGCTTTGCCATTGGAAATGGGGCCAGTCGGGTTGCTGCCAGATCCACATTGGGCTGTTCATGATCGTTTCACTCCACCCCTGAGCCGAATGAGCTGTCTATTCGGCTCATTATGTGAGCCGAATAATAGCGCTATTCGGCTCACGTACGGTGACCCACCGCAAAAAAGGGGCGCCCCCATGAAGGAGCGCCCCTGTTCAAGACCCGCGGACCTGAATCAGTCAGTGGTGATCCGCGAATGCTGCTTGGTGTCTTTCATGGTGGCATACACCAGCAGCGAGCAGGCGATGCAGCCGGTGACGTACCAGTAGAAGCCGGTTTCCATGCCGTTGCTCTTGAACCACAGGGCCACGTATTCGGCGGTGCCACCGAAGATCGATACGGTCAGGGCGTACGGCAGGCCAACGCCCAGGGCGCGGATTTCGGTTGGGAACAACTCGGCTTTGACCACTGCGTTGATCGAGGTGTAGCCGCTGACGATGATCAGCGCAGCCATGATCAGGAAGAACGCGCCCCACCAGCTTTGCACGGTGTGCAGGGTGCTGAGGATCGGCACGGTGAACAGGGTGCCGAGCACACCGAAGGCGATCAGGATCGGGCGTCGGCCGATCTTGTCGGACAAGCCGCCGACCAGCGGTTGCAGGCACATGAACAGGAACAGCGTGGCGGCCGAGATGGTGGTCGAGTCGGTGATGCTCATGCCCACCGTGTTGACCAGGTACTTCTGCATGTAAGTGGTGTAGGTGTAGAAGGCCAGGGTGCCGCCCATGGTCAGGCCGACCACGGTCATCAGCTCTTTGGGATGACGCATCAGGGTGCGCATCAGGCTTTCCTTGGCCTTCTCCTTCTTGGTGAAGGAGGTGGTCTCTTCCATGCCGCGACGCAGGTACAGCGCAACCACCGCGCACAGCGCGCCGATCACGAAGGGCACACGCCAGCCCCAGGCATACAGCTGCTCGGTAGTCAGCGTCTGCTGCAGGATGATCAGCACCGCCAGGGCGATGAGCTGGCCAGAGATCAGGGTCACGTACTGGAAGCTGGAGAAGAAGCCACGGCGTTCCTTGCTGGCCATCTCGCTGAGGTAGGTGGCCGAGGTGCCGTACTCACCGCCCACCGACAGGCCCTGCAGCAAGCGCGCAAGCACCAGCAGGATCGGGGCGGCGACGCCGATGGTTTCATAGCCAGGGGTCAGGGCAATGACCAGGGAGCCTGCGCACATCAGCAGCACCGAGGCCATCAGTGCGGCCTTGCGGCCTTTGCGGTCGGCGTACAGGCCCATCAGCCAGCCACCGATCGGGCGCATGAGGAAGCCCACGGCGAAGATCGCGGCGGTGTTGAGCAGTTGTGCAGTGGTGTCGCCGGCAGGGAAGAACGCTTTGGCGAAGTACAGCGAGAATGCGGCGTAGACGTACCAGTCGTACCATTCGACCATGTTGCCGATGGACCCGCTGAAGATCGACTTCAGGCGGCTGGCGGTGGTTTTTTCTGCGGTCGGCGCAATGGCCGCCCCGGTGGGCAGGGAGGTGGCGTTATCCATCAGGGATACCTTCTCGTTGTTTTTGTGGAGCGCGCCGGAGCGCTGCTTGCCACGGTGATTGCAGAAGGTGTGCCAAACGGGTGCGAAGTGATTCATTTGCGGGCACGCATGGCACCCAGCCCGCCTACCAAGGCCTGGCAAGGCGCCCGTGCAGGAGCGGCCTTGCGTCGCTAAGGGCTGCAGCGCAGCCCCAAACGAGCCGCCATAAGCAAATATCCGCTTACCCCGCATATCAGATAAGCGGAAAACCGCCTACCGCTCGATATAATCCTCACGCACCAGCCCATGCCGCTGCATCTTCTCGTTCAACGTCCTCCGCGGCAGTTGCAAAGCCTCCATCACCCCCTTGATCTCGCCCTTGCTCTGGCGCAACGCCGCCCGCAAACACTGCGCTTCGAACGCTTCCATCTGCTCGCCCAGCGACTGCCCGGCCGGCACCACTTCACTGTTCGGCGAACCCAGCCCCAGCGCGTGCCGCTCTGCCGCGTTGGCCAACTCGCGCACATTGCCCGGCCAGTCATGGCACAGCAGCTGCGCCAGCTGGCTGGCGCTGAGCACCGGCGCCGTTCGGCCCAGCTTCTCAGCGGCAGCACGGGCAAAGTGCTCGAACAGCAACGGGATATCTTCACGCCGTTCACGCAACGGCGCCAGCCGCAGCTCGGCGACGTTCAGGCGGTAGGCGAGGTCTTCACGAAAGCGCCCGGCACGGGCTTCTTCCAGCAGGTCGGGTTTGGTCGCGGCGATGATGCGCAAGTCGACGCTGATGCTCTGGTTGGCGCCCAGGCGTTCGAGCTTTTGTTCCTGGATCACGCGCAACAGTTTTGCCTGCTGGGCCAGGGGCATGCTCTCGATCTCATCGAGGAACACCGTGCCACCATTGGCATATTCCAACTTGCCGATCCGTTTGCCCTGGGCGCCAGTGAAGGCACCGCTCTCATGGCCGAACAGCTCGGCCTCGAACAGCGATTCGGGGATTGCCGCGCAGTTGAGGGCAACGAAGGGCTTAGCCGCCCGCGGGCCGAAATCGTGCAGGCAGCGGGCCACGCGCTCCTTGCCACTGCCCGTTTCGCCGCGGATCAGCACATTGACCGGCAAGCCGGCCAGGTCCAGTACCTGCCGGCGCAGTTGCTGCAGGCCTTGGGACATGCCCAGCAGGGTGCCTTCGAGGCGCGACTTGAAGTCTGCCTGTTCGTGCAGCCGGCGGTTTTCCAGCACCAGCTGGCGCTTTTCCAGGGCTCGGCGCAGGCTGCCCAGCAGGTGTTGCGGGGTGAAGGGCTTTTCGAGGAAGTCGTAGGCACCGTTGCGCATGGCCTCCACCGCCATCGGTACGTCACCGTGGCCGGTCAGCAGGATCACCGGCAGGTCGGGGTCAGCCGTTTGCAGGCGTTCGAGCAACTGCAGGCCATCGATGCCCGGCATGCGCACATCGCTGATGATCACCCCGGCAAAGTGCTCTGGCAGTTGCGCCAGGCACGCTTCGGCGTGGGCGAACAGTTGCACGCTGAAGCCGGACAGGCTCAGCCATTGCTCGACGGCGGTACGGATACTGGCTTCATCGTCGACAACGATCACTGAATTCAACATACAGGCTCCAGGTCGCGGGGCAGGGTAAGGCTCAGGCGTGCGCCGCCAGGCAGGTTGTCGGCCTGCAACTGGCCGCCCGCCTCATGCACGATGCCATAGGAAATGGCCAGGCCCAGGCCTAGCCCTTCACCCACCGGCTTGGTGGTGAAAAACGGGTCGAAGACCTTGGCCAAGTGCTCATCACCAATACCGCCCCCAGAATCGAGCACGCTCAGGCGCCACTGGTCGTTATCCCGCTCGATGCGGACCTCCAGGCGCTTGTAGCGTTTGTCGGCCATGGCGTCGAGGGCATTGCGCAGCAGGTTGATCAGCACTTGCTCCAGGCGGATCGCATCACCGCGGACCCAGGCGGGGCGCGCCAGGTACAGCGCCACCTCGACGCCTTCGGTGCGGATGCGCGTGTCCAGCAGGTGCAGTGCCTGGTCGACTACAGAGGCCAGGTCCAGCCGCTCGCGCAGCCCGACCGGGCTGTTGCGGGCAAAGGTTTTCAGGTGGCTGGTGAGCGCGGCCATGCGCGTGAGCATCTGCTCCAGCGGCTCCAGGGCTTGGCGGGCCTCGTCGTAGCGGCCATGGTCGAGCAGCAGGCGCAGGGTCTCCAGTTGCATGCGTTGGGTGGTCAGGGGCTGATTGATCTCGTGGGCCATGGCGGCTGACATCTGCCCCAGTGCAGCCAGCTTGGCCGATTGCACCAGGCCTTCCTGTGCGGTGCGCAGCTCACGGGTGCGCTCCTCGACCTGGCGTTTGAGGGCTTCGCGGCTGCGCTGGCGCAAGCGTGCCAGGCGCAGCCGCTGGCTGACGAACAGCGCCGCGAAGACCAGGCTCAGCCACACGGCGGCGGCCCCCAGGGCGGCATTGCGGCCGTCGGCCGCGACCTGCGGTTTGCGCAGCAGGTGCAAGGTCCAGTCCTCACCGTGCAACGGCAGGCTTTCCCACAGGTATTCGGCGACCCCCTGCGGGCCATGCACGCGGCTCAGGTGGCTGTTGTCGGCAAACTGGGTCAGCACCTGGTGCTGCAAAGGCACCAGAGGCTGTTTGTCGTATTGCCGGGTCTCGGCCAGTTCGGCACGGTCAGCGCCGCTGAGCGGCTGCAGCTCGCGGTAGCGCCAACCATCCTGGTTGGCGATGAAGGTGATACCGCGGGCATCACTGACCAGCAGGATGTCGCTGCCTTGGCGCCATTCGCGTTCCAGCTCGGGGAATTCGAGCTTGACCACCATGGCACCGAGGAAGCGGCCATGCTCGTCGGTTACCGCGCTGGCGAGGAAATAGCCCGGCACGCCGCTGGTCACACCGACGGCGTAGAACTGCCCGCTGCCCTGGCTGCGGGTCTGCTTGAAGTAGGGGCGAAAGCCGTAGTTGGAGCCGACGTAGCTGCTCGGCAGTCGCCAGTTGCTGGCCGCGATGGCCAACCCGGTGTGGTCGAGCAGTTCGAGGGTGGACGAGTTGGCGGCACCGTTGATGCGTTCGAGCTTACGGTTCAGGGCGTCCTGTACCGGCTCGCTGACCGGGCCGCGCAAAGCTTCGATCAGCTCCGGGTCGAGCGCCAGCACCGCAGGCAGGGCGCGGTAGCGTTCGATCAGGGTGTGCAGTGCGTTGGCATAGAGGCCGAGCTGCTGGCTGGCGCGCTGGGCGTCGTCCTCCATGGCCTGGCGCTTGGCCTGGTGCATGGCCCAGCCCGCGCTGAGGGCGGTGCCGAGCAGGATGAACAGGATGATCAGCCCCAGACGCAGGGCGCGAAAGGAAAAAGCCATGGGGCAGATCCGCATGAAAGGGATAGCAGGGCCGGCCTGTTCGCGGGTAAACCCGCGAAGGGCCGGTACTGTTCACAGGCGTGTCACAGCAACTCGAAACGTTGCTGTTGCACCGACTCGGAATCCAACCCTACCTGAACGTTGAACTCGCCAGGTTCGGCAACCCGCTGCAGTTGGCTATTGTAGAACTTCAGGTCTTCTTCGCTGATGCGGAAGGTCAATGTCCGTGACTCGCCGGCCTTGAGCGGCAGTTTCTGGAAGTTCTTCAGCTCCTTGACCGGGCGGCTCATGGACGCCGAAACGTCCTGCAGATACAGCTGCACCACGGTTTCGCCGTCGCGTTGGCCGGTGTTCTTCACCGTGACCTTGGCCTCCAGCGTATCGCCACGCTTGAGGTCCTTGGCCGACAGGGTCAGGCCCGACAGTTCGAAGCTGCTGTAGCTCAAACCATAACCAAACGGATACAACGGGCCGTTGGGCTCTTCGAAGTACTGCGAGGTGTAGTTGCCAGGCTTGCCGGGGGTGAACGGCCGGCCAATGCGTGTGTGGTTGTAGTACATCGGAATCTGCCCGACCGAACGCGGGAAGGTGATGGCCAGTTTGCCGGACGGGTTGTAATCGCCGAACAGCACGTCGGCGATGGCATTGCCGCCCTCGGTGCCGCTGAACCAGGTTTCGAGCAGGGCGTCGGCCTGCTCACGCTCCCAGGCGATCGACAGCGGCCGGCCATTCATCAGCACCAGTACCAGCGGTTTGCCGGTGGCTTTCAGGGCCTTGATCAGCTCGCGCTGGCTGGCCGGGATCTCCAGGGTGGTGCGGCTCGACGACTCGTGGGACATGCCGCGCGACTCGCCGACCACTGCCACTACTACGTCGGCCTGCTGGGCGGCCTTGACCGCTTCATCGATCAGCACGGCGGCTGGGCGCAGGTCATCGACGATTTCCGGGGCATCGAAGTTGAGGAAGTTCAGGTAGTCGAAGATCGCCTTGTCGCCGGTGATGTTGGAGCCTTTGGCGTAGACCAGCTTGGCCTTGCCATCCACGGCGCGGCGCAGGCCTTCGCGCACGGTCACCGAATGCACCGGTTTGCCGTCGGCGGCCCAGCTGCCCATCATGTCGATCGGTGCATCGGCCAGCGGGCCGACCAGGGCGATGGTGCCGGCCTTCTTCAGGGGCAGGGTCTGGTTGCGGTTTTCCAGCAGGACCAGGCTGCGGCGGGCCACGTCACGCGCGGCGTCGCGGTGCAGGCGGTCGTTGCCGTAGTAGTCCTTGAGGTCGGTTTCGGCCTTGCCGATTCGCACGTACGGGTCTTTGAACAGGCCCATGTCGTACTTGGCGCCCAGCACTTCGCGCACCGCCTGGTCCAGCTCGCCCTGGGTCACTTCGCCGGCCTTCAGCAGCCCTGGCAGCTCTTCGCCGTACAGGGTGTCGTTCATGCTCATGTCGATGCCGGCCTTGATCGCAAGCTTCGCGGCTTCTCGGCCGTCGCGGGCGACGCCGTGGCGAATCAGCTCCTGGATGGCGCCGTGGTCGCTGATGGTCACGCCCTTGAAGCCCCACTCCTTGCGCAGCAGGTCGTTCATCAACCAGGTATTGGAGGTGGCTGGCACGCCATTGATCGAGTTGAGCGCCACCATCACTCCGCCAGCACCTGCGTCGAGCGCGGCGCGGTAGGGCGGCAGGTAGTCGTTGTACATCTTCGGCAGGCTCATATCCACCGTGTTGTAGTCGCGGCCGCCTTCCACCGCGCCGTACAGGGCGAAGTGCTTGACGATGGCCATGATGCTGTCGGGGTTGGCCGGGCTGCTGCCCTGGAACGAGCGGACCATCACCTGGCCGATTCTGGAGGTCAGGTAGGTGTCTTCACCGAAACCTTCACTGGTGCGGCCCCAGCGCGGGTCGCGGGCGATATCGACCATCGGGGCGAAGGTCATGTCCAGGGCGTCGGCCGCGGCTTCGATGGCTGCGGTGCGGCCGACCTTGGCAATGGCGTCCATGTCCCAGGTGGCGGCCATGCCCAGGCCGATCGGGAAAATGGTGCGTTCGCCGTGCACGGTGTCGTAGGCGAAGAACATCGGAATCTTCAGACGGCTGCGCATGGCCGCGTCCTGCATCGGCCGGTTCTCGGGCGCGGTGCGCGAGTTGAAGGTACCGCCGATACGCCCTGCGGCGATTTCTTCGCGGATCTTCTCGTGCGGCATCTCCGGGCCGATGCTGATCAGGCGCAACTGGCCGATCTTCTCGGACTCGGTCATCTGGCTGATCAGGTGATTGATGAACGCCTGCTTGTCTTGCAGGGGCGGGGCGGTTTGGGCGGCGAGGGCCGCCTGACTGGCAAGGCCCATGGCCAGGCCCAGCAAAGACAGTTTCATCATGGATTCCGTTGTGGGGCCTCTACCGTATCCACAGTGATACGCGCGCGGCCGAAGTTATCAGGCGACTATTGTTGTACAGTTCGGGGGCAATGCTGCCAGCGGCGGATTATGCCTGAATATATCGGCTGCCGATGGCGCCCTGCGTGCCTGGACAACAACAATAAGAACGATCGAGAGACCGCTGGCATGACCCCTTTCAATGAATACGATCAACGCCAGATCGCCGAAGCCATTGCCCGCGCCGAACGGCGCACCGATGCCGAACTGGTCACGGTGCTGGCCAGGCGTGCCGACGATTACGCCTACCTGCCGCTGTTCTGGGCTGCCGTGCTGGCCCTGGTCGTGCCTGGCCTGCTGCAGTTAGTGCTTGGCTGGCCCGGTATGCGTGGCCTGCTAGTGGCCAATGTGCTGGTGTTCATCGGTTTGTGCCTGCTGTTGCGCAACCCGCGCCTGGCGGGCTGGTTGATCCCCCGTGCCTTGCGCCGCTGGCGTGCGTCGAGCCTGGCCCGTCAGCAGTTTCGCGAGCAGAACCTGCAGCGCACCACGGCTGCCACGGGGGTGCTGATTTTCGTCAGCGAGGCGGAGCGGCATGTGGAGATCCTGGTCGACCAAGGGGTCGAGCGTTACCTCGATGCCAGCGCCCGCGCGGCCATCGTCGGCCGTTTTACCGAACAGGTCCGCCAGGGCCGGACTGTGCAGGGTTTTGTCGAATGCATCGAGGCCTGTGGCGAGGCACTCAGCCAGCATGTACCCCCCACCCATACGCGCAACGAGCTGCCTAATCGCCTGGTCATTCTGGACTGAACGCGGCTGGCGAGTGAGGGGGCGGCAAGCTCGCCGCCACACCTGTAGAATACGGGGCATTGCGCAACGCGCCCCCTGCTACCCGAGGCACCGTTTTTCATGTCCGCCAGTTCTTCTGCTTCAACCGCGCCCGATGCGCGTGCCCAGTTCCTCGCGCTGTTGAGCACCGCCCTGCACGGTAATACCTTGGTCAAACTGGTGCTGGCGCGCCACGTCGGTGCCGACTCGACCTTGCAGCGGATCATCGCCAAACCGTTGCAGGTCAAGGGCCAGCCCTGCCTGTCGCTGGTGTATCGCCACCAGACCCGGGACATCACCCGCAACCTGCCGCTGGAGCAGGCCGAAGTGCTGGTGGCTGAATTGCTGCCTGAGAGTTTTCGCAACGCCCACCTGTTCGATGCCGACGGCGAAGTGCAGTTGACGTTCAGCAAGAAGGGCAAGCCCATGCTCCAGCGCCACGGCGCCCAGGCCCCGCGTGAAGCGGCTGCGAGCAGTGCCCATGACCGCGAGAAGAAGCGCTACCTGGAATTGTCGCGGCCCTTCCTGCGTGACCTGGGTGTGACCGATGCACAAGGGGCGTTGATCCCGTCGATGTCGCGCAAGTGGAAGCAGATCAACAAGTTCATCGAGGTGTTCGAGCACGCCTTGGCCAGCGCGCCGGTGCCAGCCGAACAGGCCCTGCGGGTGGCCGACTTCGGCTCGGGCAAGGGCTACCTGACCTTTGCCATGCACGACTACCTGCGCAATACCCTGGGCCGCGAAGCCCAGGTGACGGGTGTCGAGCTGCGCCAGGAAATGGTCGACCTGTGCAACGCCGCCGCTGCACGGCTTGAGCACCCTGGCCTTGAGTTCCAGTGCGGTGATGTGCGCAGTGTGGTGCCCGAAGCGATCGAGGTGATGATCGCCTTGCACGCCTGCGACATCGCCACCGACTACGCCATCCACACCGGCATCCGTTGCAACGCCGCGATCATCATGTGTTCGCCGTGCTGTCACAAACAGATCCGCCCGCAGTTGCACAGCCCGGGGTTGCTGCAGCCGATGCTGCAGTACGGCCTGCACCTGGGGCAGCAGGCCGAGATGCTCACCGACAGCCTGCGCGCGCTGTACCTGGAAGCCTGTGGTTATGAGACCAAGGTGTTCGAGTTCATCTCGCTGGAGCACACCAACAAGAACAAGATGATTCTGGCGGTCAAGCGCAGGCAGGCGGTGGATAACGGGGCGCTGCTGGAGAAGATTGCGCAGCTCAAGGCGTTTTATGGGGTGCAGGAGCATTGCCTGGAGACACTGTTGCGCGGGGATGGGTTGATTGCGGGTTGAGGGGTGGGGTTTTGTGCGCATGCCTTGATTGATGCAGTGCCTGTGAGATCGAGCGCCGCCGGGCATGCCTTGGGAGGTTTAGCGCCTATGAGATCGAGCGCCGCCGGGCATGCCTTGGGAGGTTCAGCGCCTATAAGATCGAGCGCCGCCCGCGCGGCGCATCGCGACGCAAGGCCGCTCCTACATCTGTTTCGGGCCAATTATGCCTGAGGGATTGGCGCGCGGCCCCTTGGTGCCCGCCTCAATATCGCGTCGTACAAACAAGGCGGTCGCGCGCAAATGCCACTGGCCTCACTGGCCCGAAACAAATGTAGGAGCGGCCTTGCGTCGCGATGCGCCGCGCGGGCGGCGCTCGGTCTCAAAGGCGCTAAAAATGTGATGGCGAACAAACACCCGCCTCAACGGCGAGCAGTCGGCACCTCGATCGCCAGTTCCGCCAACCCCAACGGATGCGTGCTCGCATCGAAAAAGTGCAGCGCAGTCGCCGGCAGATCCCCGAACCGATCAATGTAGTGCTGCTGCTGATTGATCACCGAAGCCTCCCCCAACGGCCGGATGGCAATCGACAAATGGCGGGGGCGAGCTTGGCGAACAGCCTCGACCAAGTGCTGGTCACTGCTGTCCAGATGCTGCCCGAACAGGCACAGCCCCTGGCTTTCCTGCGCGAGTTGCCCCAGGCACCAGTTCAGGTAGTCCGAGTGACGAATAGCGCGAAGCTTCTCGTCGCTGCGGTCTTCGTTGACGAACAACGGCACTTCACCCGGAATGTTCACGGCAAAGCCATCGAGCAGTTCGGCGCTTTCGGCGCTGCGCTGGCGGGTAGTGCCATCCGGCAGCTTCAGCAGGTGCAGGCCGCCATGCAGGTGCAGTACGCGGGTGCCTTCGCTGCGGGTGCGGCGTACGTCGAAAAAACCCTGCTCATCGAACAGCTCGGCAAAACCTTGCGGGGCGTGCTGCACGGCCCATGGCAGGATCAGGTCGTAGTTGCTGGTGTAGATGTTGCGATAGCCGCGCAGGGCCTGGTTCAGCGTGGCCAGCGTGGTGGCCGGCATCAGCGGCCAGGGCAGGTGCAGCGTGCGCACAGCATGGATCAGCGCTTCCTTGATCGAGTAATAGCGGTTCAGCGGCGCGGTGGAGTTGATGGCCAGGGCGGCATTGGCCCGTACGGTGGTGTTCAGCGCGCTGAGCACCGGCTCGAACAGTTCTGTGGCAAGCGACTTGAACAGGGCCTGGTCACTGATCGCCAAACCCTTCTTACGGCCCGCACGTTGCGCTTCCTCGAACAGCGAGAAATAGCCAAACGGCTTCCACAGTGCGCGGCTGGCGCCGTTGCCCAGCAGCAGGGCGTCGCAAGGGTGGCGTTGGTCGAGTGCTGGCCAGGTGGCGAGGAGAGTGTCAGGTGCGGGCATGCGGGGTCCGTTGGGCGGCGCGGGAAACGGGGGCGACTTTAACATGCCAGGCAAGCCCCTGGTGATTGAGGCTGGCGATGGCCAGAAGGTTTGCATGATAATGATATTGATTCATATTAACGCCGCGGCGTTCAATGACCTCCTTCCTTTATTCAGCCGCTGGCGCACGGCTCCTGTTGCGCCATATCCGGTAAGCGCGGATCCCGGCCCGTACCGAGCCGAACAGCAGTTTGTCCTCCATCTCCCGGGCCATCCCTGAGCGCACCAGCATGCGCAGGAAGGTGCCACGGGCGCGGGCGATGGCGAAGAAGATGCCTTGGGCGGCCAGGGTGTCGCGCACCTCGCGCAGTGCGGCGATGCCGCTGACGTCGATGCTGGTCACCGCTTCGGCATCGAACAGCACGGCCTTGGGCTGGGCCTGGCTCTGCACGGCTTCCAGCAGGCGCATCTTGAAGTAGTCGGCGTTGAAGAACAGGATCGCGTCGTCGAAGCGGTACACCACCAGGCCCGGCACGGTGCGGGCGTCCTTGAACTTGCGGATGTCGACCTGGCCCTCGGTGCCTGGCAGCCAGCCCAGCACCGCGTCGGTGGGTTGGTAGATGCTGTACAGCAAGCGCAGGATCGCCAGGGTCACGGCAAATACGATACCCGGCAGCACGCCCAGGCCCAGTACGCCAACCGTGGTCAGCAGGCACAGCCAGAACTCGAAGCGGCTCAGGCGCCTTATGGTCTTCAGCGACTTGATGTCGATCAGCCCCCAGCCTGCCATCAACAGCACGGCGCCCAGCGCCGCCTGGGGGATCCAGGCCATGGGGGCGGTGAAAAACAGCAAAATCAGGGCGATCACCAGCGCGGCGATGATCCCCACCAGTTGGCTCTTGCCGCCGACCATGTCGTTGACTGCGGTGCGTGAATCGGCGCCACTGATGGCAAACCCTTGGGACATCCCTGCAGCCAGGTTGCTTACGCCCAGCGCCACGAACTCATGGTTGGCATTGATGGCATAGCCATGGCGTGCAGCAAAGCTGCGGGCGGTGAGCATCGCGCTGCAGAAACTGACGGTGGCGATACCCAAGGCATCGCGCAACAGGCTCTTCATTTCTGCCAGGTTGCTTTGCGGCCAGGCCAGTTGCGGCATGCCGGCCGGTACCGGGCCGAGGATGGCGACACCCAAGCGGTCCAGGCCGAACAGGCCGACCAGTACGGTGAACAGTGCCACGGCCACCAGCGCCGCAGGCAGCCGTGGGTAGCGCGTTGGCAACCAGATCAGCAGGGCCAGCGCGCACAGGCCGATGGCCAGGGTAGGCAGGTGAATCTCGCCCAGGCGCTGCAGGAAGTTGACCAGGCTGAGGATGAACCCATCGCCCTCGATCTTGAACCCCACCACCTTGGACAACTGCCCGGCGATCAGGCTCAGGCCGATGCCGTTGAGGTAGCCGATCAGGATCGGCCGCGAGAAGAAACTGGCGATGAAGCCCGCTCGGGCCAGCCCCGCCGCGATCAGCATCACGCCAACCAGCACGGTGACGATCACCGACAGTTCGGCGATGCGCTGTGGGTCGCCCAGTGCCAGGGGCGCCACGGCGCCGGCGATCATTGCGCAAGTGGCGGCGTCCGGGCCGACCATCAGCTGGCGCGAACTACCGATCAGGGCGTACACCATCATGGGCAGTACGCACGCATACAGGCCATATTGCGGTGGCAGGCCGACGATCTGGGCGTAGGCGATGGCGATGGGGATCTGGATGGCGGCAACCGACAACCCGGCCTGCAGGTCAGCGTGGAACCACGCGCGGCGGTAGTGCAGCAGGTTGGCGAGGCCAGGTAGCCAGCGGGACAGAAACATGCGGGGTCCTTTCTGAATGTTTCACGAATCCCTGAAGCATATGCGCTTCAAGCCGTTTCGCTTGCAAGCGGATTCGTCGGTCGCGCATTCAAGCGGATCGGCAACAAAGTGGCCATGGGCCAGGTCAAGGAAAGGGCTTGGAGATGGAAAGGCGGGGACCAGAAACGAAAAAAGGAGCCAAGGCTCCTTTAAACAGCGATGACGTTGCTGGAACGTCATGCGGGAATGCGTGGTGGAGCGGGTAGAGGGAATCGAACCCTCAACTAAAGCTTGGGAAGCTTTCGTTTTGCCACTAAACTATACCCGCGTCTGCGTTCGACTTTTTACCAGAACCCTTCACGAATTAGAAGCCCAAGTTATAAAAAAGCTTGTCGGCGGCCCATAGCCTGCGGGTAATCACTACAGGACGCCGATGCGCTCAGATGGCCAGTGCATGCTGCCCCTGTACGTGCTGGTAGCGTTGACGTGGCTCACGCTCGGTCGGCTTGAGGAAACCGAGCAGTACGCTGCGGGTGTCTTCGCAGGCTGCCTTGGTCTCCATGTCGAGGAAGTGCCCGGCATCGCGGATGACACTGAAGTGGCTCTTGCCTACATGGCGGCCAAACTCGCGGGCATCTTCGGCCGTGGTGTATTCGTCACGTTCGCCGTTGATGAACAGCACCGGGATGTCGATGTTGCGCGCCCCACTCAATGCCCGTTCCAGGTCGTGTTGCAGCACCTCGTTGATGTGAAAGTGCATCTGCGCGTACTCGTGGCTGTCCAGGCTGCTGACGTGGCGGTAGTTGAAGCGCTTGAACAGTGACGGCAGGTGCTTGCCGATGGTGTCGTTGACCAGGTTGCCGACCTGGTAGCGATCACAGGCGGCCAAGTACTGGCAGCCACGGTCCAGGTAGTCGCGCATCGGTTCATTGATCACCGGCGAGAACGAACTCACCACCGCCTTCTTCACCCGCCGCGGCTGGTGCGCCAGCGCCAGCAGCGTGCTTGCACCGCCCCACGAGAACGACATCACGTGGTCGGCCTGGAAGTGCTCGATCAGCTCAAGAAGGATATGCGCCTCGGCCTCCTTGGTAATCAGCCGCTCCTGGCGGTTGTGCGGCTTGGACTTGCCGGCGTACGGCTGGTCGAACAGCACGACGTTGAATTGCGGGTGCAGGTTACGCACCGTCTGGGCGAACGAGGCCGTAGTGGCCAGCGAGCCGTTGATCAAAATGATCGTCTTCTCGGCTGCATCCGCGCGATGGAACTCCGTGTAAACCCGATACTGACCTTGGATATCAAGTACAGCGATTTCTGGCCTCATGTCATCGACTCCTGGCGCAAAAAGGGTATTCGCGTCACCTAGGGTGCACGTTCTTTATGACAGGTAGGCATTTGCCTTGAAGAGTAACGGGGGGCCCAGTGTCGATCCTTGGCACACGTGTCGACGGTATTGTTTTTGGCGGGCAATTTGCCGTGCCCCAAGGCATCTAGGCCTTGGGTGGCCGGCAAAAAGTGTCTTCGGCTGCGGGCGTGACTCACGAGTCACATGCAGACTGACGATTTGGATTCAAGCAGTGGCCTGGGAATCCTGCAAGTGCCGTTCGGGTAAAAATGTGACCTGAACCGCTGGGCGGTCGTATTGGACCAGGCAGAGGCCTAGACGCCGGCAACTTCCTCGTCGGTCAACGCCCTGTAGGCGCCTGGCGCCAACCCTGGGTCCAGGCGAATCGCGCCCATGCTCTCACGGTGCAACCCCACCACCTTGTTGTCGAAATGGCCGAACATGCGTTTGACCTGATGGTACCGCCCCTCGACGATCGCCAGCCGGGCCCGGCGCGGGCCGAGGATGTCGAGCTGGGCGGGCAGGGTGGTGAGGTCTTCGAATGCAAAGTACAGGCCTTGCTGGAACGTGGCGGCATAGTGCGGGCCAATGTCGTCCTCGGTCTCGACCAGGTAATGCTTGGGCAGCTTGGTGGTTGGCTGGGTCAGGCGCCGTGACCATTGGCCGTCGTTGGTCAGGATCAGCAGGCCGGTGGTGTTGAAGTCCAGGCGCCCGGCAATGTGCAGGTCGTCGCGCATCTCGGCGGGCAGTAGCTCAAGCACCGTGCGGTGCTGCGGGTCGAGCGTGGCACTGACGTACCCGGCTGGCTTGTTGAGCATCAGGTAGCGCGCCGGCCGCCCGGCCTGCAGCAGTTGCTCATCCACTTCGACGCGGCTGAACTCACGCACCGGGGTCAACGGGTCGGCCGCGACGATGCCATCGACCCGCACACGGCGCTGCACCAGCAGCAGGCGAACTTGCTGGCGGTTGTAACAGGGCAGGTTGGCAAGGAAACGGTCAAGGCGCATGGCGAACAGGGCAGAAGAAGCGGGCGCGCAGTCTAGCGCTTTGTGCCGGGCGCTGCTGCCTGCAGTTGCGTTTCGACTGCTGCACAGCGTGGGCACAGGCAGGCCTTGTCCCGTAATTCGGCGGGCAGGGCCTGGAGCACGGCGGGGTCGATGGTCACGCTGTAGCACCAACAGGCCTGGGTGGCGCTGCGGGGGTCGGCGAGGCTGCACTGGTTGAGGGCGCCGCAGGCGGGGCAGTGCTGGCTGTCATTCATGGCTGGGTCCGGGGGCTTCACTGCAGACGCGGTTGCGGCCGGCCTGCTTGGCACGATAGAGCGCACGGTCGGCGCGGGTCAGCAGGGCATGCAAGGTATCACCCGGCTGCAGGCTGCTAAGGCCGATGCTGGTGGTCAGGCGCAAGGGTTGGTCGTCATAGCTGAAGGTCAGTTGCTCGGTGCGGCGACGGATTTTCTCCGCCACTTCGATGGCTTGCCGGCCTTGTGCTTCACGCAGCAGCACGATGAACTCCTCACCGCCCCACCGGCACAGTATATCCGACTGGCGCAGGCTGCCCTGCAGCACATTGGCGAACTGGCGCAGCACTTCGTCGCCTGCCAGGTGGCCGTGGGTGTCGTTGAGGGCCTTGAAGTGGTCAAGGTCGATCAACAGTGCCACCAGTGGGCCGCTGTCACGCTGGGCTTCATGCAAGGCCTGGGCGGCCAGCAGGTCGAAGCTGCGCCGGTTGGGCAGGCCGGTAAGGCTGTCGAGGGTGGCCAGCGCCTCGGTGCTGGCCTGGTGGCGCTTGACCATGGCATGCACCAGCGCCAGCACCACCAGGGTGATCATCGCGCAGATCGCCAGGTTCAGGTACAGCGAGTGGCGGATGCGGTCCAGAGCTCCGGTCTCGCGCTTGTCCACCAGCAGGTACCAGTCCAGCTCGGGAAGGTGGCGCACATTCAGGAAGTGGCTGTGGTTGTCGCTGTCGCGGTATTCGTGGCTGCCTTCACCGGGTATCGGTTGCTGGGCCAGCAGGTCGCTCAGTTCGGGGTTGTCGCTTAGCGGCTGGCCGACCCGCAGGCCATGCGGGCCACCGTCGGAGCCGGTCAGCAGGACCTTGCCCTTGGCGTCGGTGAACAGCACCGAGCGCTGGTAGCGCCGCTGGTACTGGTCGATCAGCTTGACCACCGACGACACGCTCAGGCCTACGCCGGCGGCGCCGATAAAGCGCTGTTGGTAATCCAGCACCTGGTAGTTGATGAATACCGTCAGGCTGTCCTGGTTGGCCATGTCCAGGTCGACGTTGATCTCGTAGGGTGCCTTGAGGTCGCGCAGGCGGAAGTACCAGGCATCGCGCCAGTTGCCTGGCTTGATCTGCTTGAGCACACCCTTGGCCTGGTAGTAGGTGAGGCTGCGCTCAGAAACGAAAAACGAGGTGAAGGTGTCCTGCTTGCCCATGATCTCGCCCAGGTAGCGGGTGATGCGCTGGGTGTCCTGCTCACCGGACAGCACCCAGTCCCGCAGGAAGGTGTCCTGGGCCATCATCGAGGCGATCAGCACGGGGCGGATCAGGTCTTTCTGGATTTCCGAATAGACCGTGTCGGCGGTCAGTGGCAGTTCGGTATTGACGATGCCATCGCGGATGGCGCTGCGCGAGGCGAAGTAGCTGAGCAGTGAGGTGGCAAGGAAGCCGCTGGCCAGCAACATCAGCAGGGTAATGATCAGCGAGCGCTGCGAAAACAGAGCGGAACGTACAGGCATGATCTTCCCGTGATGTGTGCCAAGGCGCTCATTCTAGTGAGATGGCCGGCAAATGACTGCAAGTTTTTCAGGGTTATCCGAGCTGTTTCAATTTATTGCAAAAATGGCACTGCACCCGGGTGTGGCGGTCTTATTCAGTATCGATGAACGCCTTACGCATCGATGCTCGTCAGCGCCGCTGTGCGGGCACTCCAGCGGTCCAGGAGGCCGCCATGTCCTATCGAATTCTGTTGATCGCCCTGCTGGGTCTGATGACGTCCGCCTGCGCCCCTTACTACGGTGGCGGGGGCTACTACCGTTCCGATTACTACACCAGCGACCGCTACGTGTCGCCGGGGTATTACCGCCACGACCGCTACTATGTAGCGCCGCAACCGCGCTACTACTACCAGCCAGCACCGCGCTACTACCGCCCGGCGCCGGTGCCGCAATACAGGCCACACCCCCAGCCAGGGATGAGCCAGTGGCACGGTAAGCCGCGGTATGACTATGGCAATCGCCAGCGCTATGACTATGGGCGCGACCGCGATCGTCACGACTATCGCGATGGCAGCCAGCGTTACCAGAACGATCGCTGGCACTCCAATGGGCGTGGGGATCGTGACCGCAGGCCGGAGGGCGGCCGGGGGCAGGGCCGCAACTGGCAACGGTGATGCAATGGGGGCGCTTTGCGCCCCTTTCCATGACCCGGTCATACCTGATCAGCGAGATCCGCCAACGGGTGGCGCCCTTCCCAGACCTTGGCAAAGTGCGCCTCGACCACCGCCGCCGGTACCTGGGCTACATCCGGCCAGTGCCAGCGCGGCTGATTGTCTTTGTCCAGCAGGCGTGCGCGCACCCCTTCGCTGAAGTCCGGGTGTCGGCAGCAGTTCAGGCTCATGCTGTATTCCATCTGGAAGACCTGCGCCAGCGACAGGTGCCGCGCCCTGCGTATCTGTTCCCAGACCAGGTGCGCCGTCAGCGGGCAGCCTTCGTGCAGCCGTTTGCCGGCTTCGGCCAGCAGCGGGTCATCATGGTATTTCAGGCCCTCCAGTGCTCGCCACGCGGCGGCAGGGTCGGCAACGTCGAGCAACCGATCGATCTCGTCGCGGCGGGGCAGCCACTGCGCTTCGGGCAGCTCGGCGCAGGCGCGGTGCTGTTCGGCCTTGAGCAGGCTGTTCAATTGCAGGGCGGTCTGTTCCTGCCAGTTCAGTTGCAGCAACTCTTCGATCAACGCCTCTTGCTGGTACTCACCCAGGAACCGGTCGGCCAGGCCCAGGTCGAGGGCATCATGGGCGTTGATCGGGGCGCCGGTGAGCCCCAGGAACAACCCGAGCTTGCCTGGCAGGCGGGCCAGGAACCAACTGGCGCCGACGTCGGGGTACAAACCAATGCTGATCTCTGGCATGGCCAGGCGGCTACTGGGGGTGACGATGCGCACGCTGGCGCCTTGCAACAAGCCCATGCCCCCGCCCAGCACATGCCCATGCCCCCAGCACAGCAAGGGTTTGGGGTACGTGTGCAGGGCGAAATCGAGGCGGTATTCTGCGGCGAAGAAGGCGGCGGCCAACGGCGGCACGCTGCCCGGGTGTGCCCGGCAGGCCTGGGCCAGCGCACGCACATCGCCCCCCGCGCAGAACGCCTTGGTGCCGTTGCCGCGCAACAGCACGCAGACGATTTCGGGGTCGCGGGCCCAGGCGTGCAGTTGTTCGCCGAGCACTTCGATCATCCGCAGGTTCAGCGCATTCAGCGCTTTGGGTGCATCCAGGGTGGCGATGCCGATGCCGGCGCCGTCGGCACCGGTGAGTACCTCGCAATGAATGGACATGGACTACCTCTCGCAGGTCATGGCTCAAGTATGGCCTGCCTGGGCGATCATGCCGGTCGTCGGTCGGATCGTTTGACAAGCGGGAGTGGCTTACCTAGTGTCGCGCCATTGTTTACGGATGGCCCCATGACTGACGACGATCGCATCAAACTCGAACCCAGCTGGAAAGCCGCATTGCGCGACGAATTCGACCAGCCCTACATGCATCAGCTGCGTGACTTCCTGCGTCAGGAGCACGCGGCCGGCAAGGAAATCTACCCACCGGGCCCGCTGATCTTCAATGCGCTCAATTCGACGCCGCTGCCGCAGGTCAAGGTGGTGATCCTCGGCCAGGACCCTTATCACGGCCCCGGGCAGGCCCATGGCCTGTGCTTCTCGGTGCAGCCCGGCATTGCCACGCCGCCGTCGCTGGTCAATATCTACAAGGAGCTGCAGCGCGACCTGAGCATCCCGATCGCCAGCCACGGCTATTTGCAGAGCTGGGCCGAGCAGGGCGTGCTGCTGCTCAACACGACCATGACCGTGGAGCGTGCCAATGCGGCTTCGCATGCCAAGAAAGGCTGGGAGTTCTTTACCGACCGCGTCATACAGGTGGTCAGCGAGCAGTGCCCGAACGTGGTGTTCCTGCTGTGGGGCGCGCATGCCCAGGGCAAGCAGAAACTGATCGACGGCACCAAGCACCTGGTGCTCAAGTCGGTGCATCCGTCGCCGTTGTCGGCGTACCGTGGGTTCCTCGGCTGCGGGCATTTCAGCCGGGCTAATGGCTTCCTTGAACAGCGCGGGTTGGCACCGATCAACTGGGCCTTGCCGCCGCTGTGACAGACCGCATCACCTCCCTCGCGAGGTGATGCGTATTTCAGCGTTGCCCAGCATTCCAGAGCCGGAACAACGGCTCTGCCAGAAACAGCACGAACAGCAAGCGCATCACCTGCAATGCCGTCACCAGCGGCACCGACAACTGCAGGGTCTCGGCTGTCAGGCTCATCTCGGCAATCCCGCCCGGCATCATCCCCAGCGTCAACGAGCGCAGGTCCAGTGCGGTCATCACGCTCAATGCCCAGGCGGCACTGGCGGCGATCAGCATGCACAAGGCCGTGGCCACCAGGGTACGCCCCAGGAACGACGGTGCCCGGCGGAAGAACGCACGGTTGAAGTGACATGCCAGCCCGCTGCCGATCAACCACTGGCCGACTTGGCTGGCACCCTCGGGCAGGGCGATCTGCAGGTTGCCGGCAAGGCTTAACGTGGCCGCCACCAGCAAGGGGCCGAACAGCCAGGGGTTGGGCTGGCGCAGGCGTTGCCAGAGCAGCGCCACGGCAATGCCCAGCGGTGCGATCAAGGTCAGCCAGCCCCAGCTGACGCTGCCCGCGTGGTTCAGCGCCACTCCGTCACCCAGCAGCAACTTGAACAGCGCCGGCACGCACAGCACCACTGCCAGTACCCGCAAGCTCTGCGCTGCGGCGACCTGGCTGAGCACTGCACCGTTGCGCGCCCCCAGGTTGACCATCTCCCCCGACCCACCCGGCATGCTGGCGAAGAAGGCGGTCGCGCGGTCCTCGCCGGTGCGGCGCAGCAACCACACGCTGATGACGCTGGACAGGGTAGTGAACAGCGCGCCAAAGAAGATCAGCGCAAAGTGGCTGGCCACCTGCTCGATAACCGCCGGGGTGAAGTGCAGGCCGATGCCGATGCCGATGATCCATTGCCCGCATTTGCGGCCATGGGGGATTTCCGAAAGTTGCCAGGGCGTCAGGCAGCGCACCAGGATGATCGCCAGCAACGAGCCGACCATCCAGGGCAAAGGCCAGCCGACCCGGCTGGCGAGATACCCGCCAGCAAGGCCGACCAGCCCGGTAGCCCAGTACAGCGGCAACGACCGATCAGGCATCAGCCATGGCCCGGCGTTGCTGGCTGCGCTTGCGCCAGATACGCAGCAGCGGCAGGCAGAGCATGCAGCCCACCAATATCCAGCCACCCAGGCTGATCGGGCTCGACCAGAGGATGCCCAGCTCACCGTTGGAGATCGACAGCGCACGGCGCAGGTTCTGTTCCATCAGCCCGCCGAGGATGAAACCGAGCAGGATCGGCGACAGCGGGAAGTCCAGCTTGCGCAGGATATAGCCCATGATGCCGATGCCGACCATCAGGAACAGGTCGAAGGTGGTGGCATGCACGGCGTACACGCCGATCGCGGTGATGATCGCGATGACCGGCACCAGCGCCCAGTTCGGTACCGCAAGGATGCGGGTGAAGATGCGGATCATCGGGATGTTGAGGATCACCAGCATGATGTTGGCGATGAACAACGAGGCGATCAGGCCCCAGACGATGTCGGGCTGCTGCTCGAACAGCAGTGGGCCGGGGGTGATGTTGTACAGGGTCAGTGCACCGATCATCACTGCCGTGGTACCTGAGCCTGGCACACCCAGGGTCAGCATCGGTACCAGGGCGCCGCAGCAGGATGCACCGATGGCGGTTTCCGGGGCGGCCAGGCCGCGGGCATCGCCCTTGCCGAACGTGCCGCTTTCGCCGGCGATACGCTTCTCGGTCATGTAGGCCACGGCACTGGCCAGGGTGGCGCCAGCGCCCGGCAGCACGCCCATGATGAAGCCGAGCAGGCCGCAGCGGATGTTGACCACGAACACCGAGGCGGCTTCCTTGAAGTTGAACAGCATGCGCCCGGTGGCCTTGACTGCCTGGTGGCCATGGTGGGTCTTTTCCAGCAGCAGGAGGATTTCGCTGACCGAGAACAGCCCCAGCACCAGCACCACGAACTGGATGCCGTCGGCCAGGTGCACGCTGTCACCGGTGAAGCGGTACACGCCGCTGTTGGCATCGATGCCGACTGCCGACAGGAACAGGCCGATCAGTGCGGCGATGAAGGTTTTCAATGGCTTGTCGCCGGCCATGCCGCCCAGGGCGACGATGGCGAACACCATCAGCACGAAGTACTCCGCCGGGCCGAAAGCGATGGCCCATTTTGCCAACAGCGGGGCGAACAGCACCATGCCGCAGGTGGCGATGAAGGCGCCGATGAACGAACTCCAGGCAGACAGCGACAGCGCCACGCCGGCCAGGCCCTGACGGGCCATCGGGTAGCCGTCGAGGGTGGTCATCACGGTCGAAGCTTCGCCCGGGATGTTCAGCAGGATCGAGCTGATGCGCCCGCCGTATTCACAGCCCAGGTAAACCGCGGCCAGCAGGATCAGTGCCGACTCAGGGGGCAGGCCCAAGGCAAAGGCGATGGGGATCAGCAGCGCCACGCCGTTGATCGGGCCCAGGCCCGGCAACAGCCCGACCACGGTGCCGATCAGGGTGCCACAGAGGGCGGTGACCAGGTTGTACGGGCTCAGGGCGACGCCAAAGCCCTGGCCCAGATAGCTCAAGGTATCCATGTGTCAGTTCTCCAGTACGCTCAGCAGGCCAAGGGGCAGGGGCACGTCCATGACGCGGTCGAACAGCCAGTAGAGGAACAGGCTCATGCCGACCACTACGATGGCGCTGTGCAACCAGCGCCCGCCGTACAGCCGGGCCATCGGCAGGCCGATCAGGATCGCGCTGAGGATGAAGCCCAGGGCTTCGAAGGTGGCAGCGAAGACGACCAGCAGGCCGACACAGGCGGCGATCTTGATCAGGGTTTCGCGGTCCAGTTCGGGTTCGTCGTCCTTGCGCACGATCGGCGTGGGGCGGATCACCAGGTACAGCAGGCCCAGGCCCATCAGGCCGAGCATCAACAGCGGGTAGGCGCGCGGGCCAACCGGCTCGTAGGAAAACGCAGCCTGGTACGGCCAGGCCATCACGGCCAGGGCGGCGCAGACGGCCAGCAAGGCCAGGGCGAAGAGACGTTGCAGGATCATCGGGGAATCCTCGTTTTTATTCTGAACAGCGCGGCCCTTGTGGGAGCGGGTTTGCCCCGCGAACACCGGCAAAGCCGGTGCCATGCATCGCGGTGTTGGCTTCGCGGGGCACGCCCGCTCCCACGCGGGCGGTGACAGGTCGTCAGGCCTTACTGGATCAGGCCGAATTCCTTGGCCAGTGCCTTGTAGTCAGCCACCTGCTTCTTCACATAGCCGTCCAGCTCTTCACCGGTCATGGCGAACGGGAACAGCTCGCGCTGGTCACGCAACGTGGCGAAGTCTTCGGAGGCCAGCATCTTGTCGAACGAGGCTTTCCACCAGGCGTAGTCTTCGTCGCTCACCTTCGGCCCGAGGTAGAAGCCGCGTACTACCGGCCAGACGATGTCGTAGCCCTGCTCCTTGGCGGTGGGGATGTCTTTCATCTCCGGCTCGTCCAGGCGGTTCTCGGAGAACACCGCGAGGATGCGCATGTTGCCGCTCTGGATGTGCGGCATGGAGTCGGAGATGTCGGTGGAGCCCACCTGGATATGCCCGCCCAGCAGCGCGGTGGCAATTTCGCCGCCGCCTTCCAGGGCCACGTAGCGCAGGTCACGCGGGTTGATACCGGCGGCCTTGGCGATCAGTGCGGTCTGCATCCAGTCCTGGCTGCCGACGGTGCCGCCAGAGCCGATCACCACCTTGCCCGGGTCTTTTTTCAGCGCGGCGACCAGGTCGTCGAGGGTCTTGTAGGGCGAATCGCTTTTCACGGCGATGGCCCCGTAGCTGGTGCCGACCGCTGCCAGCCATTTCACCGCGCTCTCGTCGAAGCGGCCGAACTTGCCCTGGGCCAGGTTCAACAGCGAGCCGCTCGACCAGGCCACCAGGGTGCCGGCATCACCTGGGCGCTGGGCCACCACGGCGTTGTAGGCCACAGCCCCGACACCGCCGGGCATGTAGGTGACGCGCATGGGCTTGCTGAGGATTTTCTCCTGCACCAGCGCGCTTTGCACCAGCTTGCAGGTCAGGTCGAAGCCACCACCCGGCGAGGCGGGGGCGATGCATTCGGGGCGTTTCGGTTCGGCGGCGAGGGCATTGCCGGCCAGCAGCAGGCAGCCGGTAGCGAGGACGAGGCGGCGCAGTGAAAAGGTCATCGTCAATCTCCGTGAGCGTTGTTGTTATTGGGTTACCACAGGGCCACGCTGTAGCTCACCAGCAGCCGCACTTCGTCGGCGTCGCGGGCAAAATTCGAGCGGAAGGTGGCATTGCGCAAGCGCACGGCGACGTTTTTCAACGGGCCGCTTTGTACCACGTACTTGAACTCGGTGTTGCGCTCCCACTCCTTGCCCTCGCTGCCATCGGCGCGGCTGACGTTGTCGCCGCTGATGTAACGGGTCATGAAGGTCAGGCCGGGGATGCCCAGGGCGGCGAAGTTGTAGTCGTAGCGCATCTGCCAGGAATGCTCGTCGGCCCCGGCGAAGTCGTTGATCTGCACGAAGTTGACCAGGTACGGGTCGGCGCCGTCGATGTAGGGGAAGGCGCTGTCACCGGACAGGTGCTGGTAGGCGGCGCTGACCTTGTGCCCGCCCAGGGCGTAGCTGAGCATGCCGTTGACGGTGGTGTTGTCGATATTGCCGGCCTTGGCCTGGCCTTGGTCATCACTCACCGCCAGGCGCAGGTCGGCGCCGAAGGTGCCTGGGCCCCACGGCTGGGTGGCGACCATGCCCAGGAAGTGCTGGCGGTAGATGTCGTCGAGCTGGGCGAAGTGGTAGCTACCGGTGATGCGATCGGTGAACTGGTAATCCAGGCCTGCAAGGTCCAGGTTGTCGGCCGAGAAGGTGCCACCGAAGCGGCCGTTCTTGTTGTTGAGCGCCAGGTCTTCCCAGTTGGTGTCGTTGCGGTCCTTGGCCTTTTCCAGGCGCCCACCGGTGAAGGTCAGGTGGCTGATTTCTTTCGAGGTCAGCAGGCCGCCTTCGAAGGTTTGCGGCAGAATGCGCCCGTCGTTGGGCTGCAGGGTTGGCAGTTCCGGGATCAGCGTGCCGACTTTCAGTTCGGTCTTGGACACCTTGATCTTGCCGGTCAGGCCGAGCTTGGAGTACTCGTCGGCAGCCTTGCCGTCGTCATGGGTCGGCAGCAGGCCGGTGTCGGTGCGGTCGGGGCTGGAGTCGAGCTTGATGCCGAGCATGCCCAGCGCATCCAGGCCAAAGCCCACGGTGCCATCGGTGTAGCCGGACTCGAAGTTGAGGATGAAGCCCTGGGCCCATTCGTCGCGCTTGGATTGCTGCGCGCTGGTGCCGTCGCGAAAGTCGCGGTTGAAGTACATGTTGCGGGTTTCGAAGGTCGCCGTGCTGTCTTCGAAGAAGGCGGCCTGGCTCAGCGGTGCGACACCGGCAAGCGCAACGGCGCTGGCGATGGCGGAGGGGCGTGCGGCAAAGGAACGAGTAGGCGCGAACGCCTGCGGCTGCGATGACAGCATCGAGATGGCTCCGTTTATTGTTCTTATTGGTTGCACCTTGCTGGTGCTTTTTTCGGCGCGTGGGGCGACCGTGGTGCGATGCTAGGTCGCCAACCTTTCGCTAACCTTTCAACGAGAAAGGTTTGTTACAAGGGGCTTCACAGGCGGGTCTACAGCGGTACACTCCGCGCCACCGCCCCACCCGAGCAGGGAGAAACCGATGCGTGTGCTGTTGGTCGAAGACCACCTGCAACTGGCCGAAAGCGTGGCCCAGGCCTTGAAAAGCCACGGCTTGACCGTGGATGTACTGCATGACGGCGTGGCTGCCGACCTGGCCCTGGCCAGTGAGGAATATGCGGTTGCCGTGCTCGATGTCGGCTTGCCGCGCATGGATGGCTTCGAGGTGCTGGCGCGCCTGCGCGGGCGCGGCAAGACCCTGCCGGTGCTGATGCTGACCGCGCGCAGTGACGTCAAGGACCGGGTTCACGGGCTGAACCTGGGCGCTGACGATTACCTCGCCAAGCCCTTCGAACTGACCGAGCTGGAAGCTCGGGTCAAGGCCTTGCTGCGCCGTAGCGTGCTCGGTGGCGAGCGCCAGCAGCGCTGCGGGCCGCTGGTGTACGACCTGGACACCCGGCGCTTCAGCCTCGGCGAAGACAACCTGACCCTGACCTCACGAGAGCAGAGCGTGCTTGAAGCGCTGATCGCACGCCCAGGCCGGGTCATGAGCAAGGAGCAACTGGCCGCCCAGGTGTTTGGCCTGGACGAGGAGGCCAGCCCCGATGCCATCGAAATCTATATCCACCGCCTGCGCAAGAAACTCGACGGCCACCCGGTGGCCATCGTCACCTTCCGTGGCCTGGGCTACCTGCTCGAGCATCGCGATGCGTGACAACGGCAGCCTGCGTGGGCGGCTGCTGGGCAACTTGGCACTGCTGCTGGTGGTGCTGATGCTGGCCAGCGGCCTGAGCGCCTACTGGAACGGCCGCGAAGCCGCCGACACGGCGTACGACCGGACCTTGCTGGCCTCGGCGCGGACCATCGCCGCAGGCTTGTCGCAACGCGATGGCTCGTTGAGCGCGGATGTGCCCTACGTGGCCCTGGACACGTTCGCGTACGACAGTGCCGGGCGCATCTACTACCAGGTACTGGACATCAAGCAGCGGTTGATTTCCGGCTACGAGAACCTGCCAGCACCGCCGCCGGGCACGCCGCGCACGGATGACTACCCGGCGCTGGCGCGTTTCTACAATGCGACCTACCTCGGCCAGGACGTGCGTGTGGTCAGCCTGCTCAAGCCGGTCAGCGAGCCGAACATGAACGGCATGGCGGAAATTCGCGTGGCCGAGACCGAGGAGGCGCGCGTGCGCATGGCGCGGGGGTTGATGGCCGACACCCTGCTGCGCCTGGGCATGCTGGCGCTGGGCGCCTTGGTGATGGTGTGGTTTGCCATCAGTGCGGCGCTACGCCCGCTGGAGCGCCTGCGCACCGCCGTGGAAGAGCGTCAGCCCGACGACCTGCGGGCCTTGCCTGTGGTCCAGGTGCAACGCGAACTGGGCCCGCTGGTGCGTGCCTTGAACCATTTCACCGAGCGCTTGCGCGGTCAGTTCGAACGACAGGCGCAGTTCATCGCCGACGCCGCCCACGAATTGCGTACCCCCCTGGCGGCGCTCAAGGCACGGGTCGAGTTGGGCTTGCGCGCGTCCGAGCCCGAGCAATGGCGCCAGACCCTGGAGTCCGCAGCCCAGGGCACCGACCGCCTGACGCACCTGGCCAACCAGTTGTTGTCTCTGGCGCGGGTCGAGAATGGTGCCAGGGCGATCGCCGAAGGTGGCGCGCAGCGCCTGGACCTTAGCCAACTGGCCCGCGAACTGGGCATGGCCATGGCGCCGCTGGCCCACAAACGCGGGGTGGCGCTGGCCCTGGAGGCCGAGGCGCCGGTCTGGCTCAAGGGCGAGCCGACCTTGCTCAACGAGCTGTTGAGCAACCTGGTGGATAACGCCCTGGCGCATACCCCGGCCGGTGGCAACGTGATCTTGCGGGTGGTGGCGCCAGCGGTGCTGGAAGTCGAGGATGATGGCCCGGGTATTCCCGAGGAGGAGCGCGAACGGGTGTTCGAGCGCTTCTACCGCCGCAGTGCCCAGGGCAGTGGGCTTGGGCTGGCCATTGTCGGCGAGATCTGCCGCGCGCACTTGGCGCAGATCAGCCTGCACGATGGGCAAAAGGGCGGCTTGCGGGTGCGCGTGAGCTTTATCGCCGATTGAGTCTGCAACCGCTGGGCCTCAAGGAGGCCCCGGCGCCATCAGCGCAACAGGCTCCGCGCCTCAAGCAACTCTTCCACCTCAAGCTCGGTGCCGAACGGCAGCCCCAGGTGGCGGTACGCCGGCAGTGCCGCCAACGGCCGGCTGCGCCCCCGCTGGCTGATGCAACGGGCGATCTGCACGACGTCGATGTAATCGACCTTGTCGGTCTGCCGGTCAAGGTCCTGAACCTGGCTTGGCAGGTTGACCAACTGCTCGGGAAACTCCCATGCCTTGAGGATCTTGTCGCCCAGCGCCGGTTGGATCTGCTCGATCACGTAATGCAGGCAGACCGGGTCGGAGAGCAGCTCGTTGTGTTCCTCGGCGTAAATCAGTACGGGCAGCGCACCGATCTGGTTGACCAGCCCGCCGAGGGTGGCCTGGTCTGGTTTCAGGTGGGTGTAGCGGCGGCTTATTTCATAGCTGATACCTGCAACTTCCAGGCTGTTTACCCAGATATCGCGCAGTTTTTGCTCAACGGCTGGCGAGCGGGCATGGAAGATCTGCTCGATCACCAAGCCGATGGCCAGGTTGCAGCTGTAGTTGATGCCCAGGCGGGTGATTGCAGTGTGCAGGTCGGTGACCTCTACCGCGGCACGCAGCAGCGGGCTGTTGACCACTTTGATCAGCCGCGCCGAGAGGGCTGCGTCGCGGCCGATCACCTTGCTCAAGGCCGACACACTGATCTCGCTGTCCTCGGCCGCCTCGCGGATGCTCAAGGCAACCTCGGGGAGGGTGGGCAGGACCAGGTCATCCTTTTCGATGGCTTCAAGCAGTTGTGCTTGAACCATCTCGGCCAGCTTGTTCATGGACTTCTCTACCGCAGTGGTGGTGCGGCCCCGTCACGCGGACGGGGCAGGCTGGTCAGCGCTGGATTTCCCGGTCGCGGTCCAGTTCGTAGGGCAGGCTCAGCACGTGCAGGCGTGGCCCTTCCAGGCTGCCCAGGTGCAGGTTGTCATCGTTCACCGCATCGGCGCTGAGCACCGCGAGCAACTCACAACCTACACCGGTGCTGGCAGCAATCACCACTTCACCGACCGACGAGCCATGGGTTGGCGAGAAGATCTCGGCACCGGGCGCGGGGATGGCCTGCTGGTCGAGCGCCAGGCGGTACTGACGGCGCTTGAGCTTGCCCAGGTACTGCATGCGGGCGACGATTTCCTGGCCGGTGTAGCAGCCCTTCTTGAAGCTGACACCGTCGACGGCCTGCAGGTTGATCATCTGCGGGATGAACAGTTCACGGGTAGGGCCCATGACCTGGCCGATGCCGGCGCGAACCTGGCCCAGCAGCCAGTCATTGAGGCTGCCTTCGGGCAAGCTTGCGGCAAGTGTTGCGGACACTGCGCTGGATTGCTCGGCCGGTGCCCACAGTTCAACCCGGCCCGCCGACACGGCAATGGCGATCAGGCCCGCGTGGCGCACGGTGGCGCCCGCCTCGGTGGGTGGCGTCACACCCAGTGCCAGCAGCGCTGCATCGCCGCCCTGCAGGCCAAAGCGTGCCCAGGCGGCGCTTTCGTCGCTGAGGGTGGCTTTGGAGAACACGGCGTACTTCTTCAGGTCGGCCAACTGCGCGTCGAGCAGTTCGCTGGCCATGGCCAGCAGGTAGCCGTTGCCTTCCGGCACGATGCGAAAACTCGACTGCATGCGCCCCTTGACCATGCAGCGGGCGCCGAGGCTGGCATGTTCCTGGCTGAGGTAGTTGATGTTGCAGGTCAGCTGGCCCTGCAGGAACTTGCCTGCGTCGGAGCCGCGGACGGCGAGGATGCCCTCGTGGGACAGAGGGCTGAAGAAAGCGGAATCGGCCATGGGTCATCGCGGTGGCTTAAAGACTGGCGGCCATCATAGAACGCCAGTAACAAAATAGGTAGGTGACTAGACCAACGCCCTGTGCCGCTTCGCTCGCCTGGCTGTATACTGGCGGGCCATTCGAGGAGGGCCCCATGGTCGAACAAACTGAACTCAACCGGCTTTTCTGGCACAGCCGTCGCGGCATGCTGGAACTGGACGTACTGCTGGTGCCTTTCACCCAGGAAGTCTACGCCACCCTCAACGAAGCCGACCGTGAGCTCTATGTGCGCCTGTTGAGCTGCGAGGATCAGGACATGTTCGGCTGGTTCATGGAGCGCACCGAGTCTGAAGACCCGGAGTTGCAGCGCATGGTCCGCATCATCCTGGACCGTGTCCAGCCCAAGTGAGTTTTTCCAGAGCCGTTGGCAGGGCTCGCGCCTGCTGCTGACGGCCTACCTGAGTTGCCAGGCGCTGGCGCTGCTTACCGTGTGGGTGAGTGCGTTGCCCTGGTGGCTGTCCCTTGCTGTTGCTGCCGCCTGCATTGCCCACGCCAGTTGGGCCATCCCCCGACGTATTCTGTTGACGCATGATCATGCCGTTGTGGGCGTGCGCCGTGATGCGCGTGGTTGGCAGGTACTGAGCCGTGCCCGAGGCTGGCAGCCGGTGCGCTTGTGCCGCGATAGCGTGGTGGTGCCGGGGCTGGTGGTGCTGCGCTTTGTGCGGGCGGGGGGCTGGCTGGGGGAAAGCCAATGCATACCGCCGGATGCGCTGGGGGCTGATGAGCACCGGCGGTTGCGGGTACGGCTGAAATTCAGCCGGCGCAGGTGGGGGCAGGCAAGCCAGGTATAGATCGAAACGGCGCAGGCCTTTTCGCAGGGTTACCCGCGAAAAGGCCGGCATGGTTTTCAGAACGGGCTGAGGATGGTGTCCTTCGCCTCGTCCAGCATCCCTGGATAATCCAGCGTGTAATGCAAACCACGGCTTTCCTTGCGCTGCATCGCCGAACGAATCATCAGCTCCGCCACCTGGGCCAGGTTGCGCAACTCGATCAGGTCGCGGCTGACCTTGTAGTTGCTGTAGAACTCGTCGATTTCATCAAGCAGCAGGCGGACGCGGTGTTCGGCACGCTGCAGGCGTTTGCTGGTGCGCACGATGCCCACATAGTCCCACATGAAGCGGCGCAGCTCGTCCCAGTTGTGCGCGATGATCACGTCCTCGTCCGAGTCGGTGACCTGGCTTGCATCCCAGCCGGGCAGGGCTTTGGGCATTTCGATCTGGTCCAGGTGCGCCTGGATGTCTGCGGCAGCCGCGCGGCCATAGACGAAGCACTCGAGCAGCGAATTGCTGGCCATCCGGTTGGCGCCATGCAAACCGGTGAAGCTGGTCTCGCCGATGGCATACAGCCCCGGCACGTCGGTATGGCCGCGGTCGTCGACCACCACCCCGCCGCACGTATAGTGAGCCGCCGGTACCACAGGGATCGGCTGGCGGGTGATGTCGATGCCGAACGTCAGGCAGCGCTCGTACACGGTGGGGAAGTGGCCCTTGATGAACTCGGCCGGCTTGTGGGTGATGTCCAGGTACACGCAGTCCACGCCCAGGCGCTTCATCTCGTGGTCGATGGCGCGGGCCACGATGTCGCGGGGGGCCAGTTCTTCGCGTGGGTCGAAACGCGGCATGAACCGCTCGCCGTTGGGCAGGCGCAGCAGGGCGCCTTCGCCGCGCAGGGCTTCGGTGACCAAAAAACTCTTGGCCTGGGGGTGGTACAGGCAGGTCGGGTGGAACTGGTTGAATTCAAGGTTGGCCACCCGGCAGCCGGCCCGCCAGGCCATGGCGATACCGTCGCCGCAGGCGCCGTCCGGGTTGCTGGTATACAGGTAGACCTTGGCCGCACCACCGGTGGCCAGCACGGTGAAGCGCGCACCAAAGGTATCCACTTCGCCGCTGTTGCGGTTAAGCACATACGCACCCAGGCAGCGCTCGCCGGGCAGGCCCAGGCGGCGCTCAGTAATCAGGTCGACCGCCACGCGCTGCTCCAGCAACTCGATATTCGGGCGTTTTCGGGCCTGGGCCAGTAGGGTGGTGAAGATCGCGGCGCCGGTGGCATCGGCGGCGTGGATGATGCGCCGATGACTGTGGCCGCCTTCGCGGGTCAGGTGGAACTCGAAGCCCCCATCGTCGACGCCGTGCTGCTCGTCCCGGGTAAAGGGCACGCCTTGCTCGATCAGCCATTGGATGGCTTCGCGGCTGTGCTCGACGGTGAAGCGCACGGCGTCTTCATGGCACAGGCCGCCGCCGGCATTGAGGGTATCCTCGACATGCGACTGGACGGTGTCGGTGTCGTCCAGCACTGCGGCGACGCCACCTTGGGCCCAGAACGTCGAGCCATTTGACAGGTCGCCCTTGCTGAGCACGGCGACGCGCAGGTGGCTGGGAAGGTTCAGTGCCAGGCTGAGACCGGCGGCACCGCTGCCGATCACCAGGACATCATGTTGGAATTGTTGGCTCATGTCGGGACACTAGTAATCTACGGAAGGGGCGCGGCACAATAGTCACGCGCCGATGGCATTGTGAAACTATCGTTAAACCAGGCCGGGTTGCCTTTATAGCAGCCCCGGGTGGCCAATTTCCATGCCACTTGCCAGCTTGCGGTAACCTTTGTGGGAACTTTCCGACATTGCCGGAAATCCTATGAAGGCTGCCCGCACGCCACATATTGCCGCGGCGACGCAGGGCGGCAGCTCTATCCGGGCTGACACCTGCGTATTCGAAACCTGATTATCGACGTTGCCGGCCGTGTCCGCGCCGCGTCTTCCGTGCGAGCCGACCAAGGGCTGCAGGAAACTTGCTTGGAGGGGAGAACTTTTGCGCAAAGCCCGAGTCTATGTTTGCAAGCCTGAACGATGGCTGTTGCAACGCTCCTTCGAGTTCACTGAGGAGTGTTCATGCTAACCCAGGAAGAGGATCAGCAGCTTGTCGAGCGCGTACAGCGTGGAGACAGGCGAGCGTTCGATCTGTTGGTGCTGAAGTATCAGCACAAGATTCTCGGGTTGATCGTGCGGTTCGTTCACGATACCCACGAGGCCCAGGATGTAGCGCAGGAAGCCTTTATCAAGGCCTACCGTGCGCTTGGCAATTTCCGCGGAGACAGTGCGTTTTATACCTGGCTGTACCGCATCGCCATCAACACGGCGAAGAACTACCTGGTGTCCCGTGGAAGACGGCCACCAGACAGCGATGTCAGCTCCGAGGATGCGGAGTTTTACGACGGCGATCATGGTCTCAAGGATCTCGAGTCCCCAGAGCGCTCGTTGTTGCGGGATGAAATCGAAGGCACTGTCCATCGCACCATCCAGCAGCTGCCCGAAGACCTGCGCACGGCGTTGACCCTGCGTGAGTTCGACGGACTGAGTTACGAAGACATTGCCAGTGTCATGCAATGTCCGGTGGGTACCGTGCGCTCTCGAATCTTCCGCGCTCGGGAGGCCATAGATAAAGCCCTGCAGCCGTTGTTGCAGGAAACCTGAGACAGCGGCTACAGCCAAGAGAGGAACCGCCATGAGTCGTGAAGCGTTGCAGGAATCGCTGTCCGCGGTAATGGATAACGAAGCGGACGAACTGGAATTACGTCGGGTACTGAGTGCCGTCGACGATGCCGAAACCCGTGCCACCTGGTCGCGTTACCAAGTAGCCCGCGCAGCGATGCACAAGGAACTGCTGCTGCCAAACCTCGATATCGCCTCGGCGGTGTCTGCAGCATTGGCCGACGAAGCGGTACCGGCCAAGGTCAAGAAAGGCCCATTGCGCAGCATCGGCCGGCTGGCAGTTGCTGCCTCGGTGACGATCGCAGTGCTGGCGGGTGTACGCATGTACAACCAGGATGAGATCACCGGTGCCGAGCTGGCTTCCCAGCAACCTGCACAGCAGGGGCTGAGCGTGCCACAAACTCAAGGCCCGGCTGTATTGGCAGGCTATAGTGAAAGCAGTGAGCAACCGACCGGGCCGATGGCCAACGGTGTGCTGCAGAACCAGGCCGGCTGGGATCAGCGTCTGCCAGGCTACCTGCGCCAGCATGCCCAGGAATCTGCGCTCAAGGGCAATGAAACGGCTCTGCCTTATGCCCGCGCCGCCAGCCTGGATAACCCCGTTAAGTAAGGAGGATCATGCGCGCGCTACCTCTCTTGTCGCTGCTGATAGGCAGTTGCATGACGGTGCCAGCGTTGGCGGCCAACTCTTCGCCCGAGGCGAGTGAGTGGCTGAACAAGCTGGCACAGGCCGAGCAAAAGCAGAGCTACCAAGGCTCTTTCATCTACGAACGCAACGGCAGCTTTTCTTCCCACGATATCTGGCACAAGGTTCAGGACGGCAAGGTCAGTGAGCGGCTTCTGCAGCTCGACGGCGCCGCCCAGGAAATCGTGCGCGTGGACGGCAAGGTGGCGTGCGTCAGTGGTGCCTTGGTCAGCGGCGTGAAGACGCCGCCCGATGCCGCGCCGCGTGTGCTCGATCCACTCAAGTTGATGGGCTGGTACGACCTCAGCTTGGCGGGCAAGTCTCGTGTCGCCGGGCGCGATGCGGTGATCGTTACGCTCACCCCGCGCGACCAGCACCGTTACGCTTTCGAATTGCATCTGGACCGCCGTACCGGTTTGCCGCTGCGCTCGTTGATGCTCAACGACAAAGGGCAGTTGCTCGAGCGCTTCCAGATGACCCGCCTGGATACCGATGACCTGCCTACCGATGAAGACTTGCGCGCCAGTGCCGCCTGCAAGCCGGTGGAGCATCGCGCCACTACGACGCAAGAAGCGGTCTCTGGCTGGCGTTCGGACTGGCTGCCGCCGGGTTTCGAGTTGGTCAACAGCTCGGTACGCCGCGACGCGGCTCGCAACAGCTCGGTCACCAGCTTGATGTATGACGATGGCCTGGCTCGCGTATCGGTATTCGTCGAACCGGTCAACGACAACTCAGGCATCGACACGCGCGTTCAGTTGGGCCCGACCGTAGCGGTATCGCGCCGCCTCAATACCCCCAAAGGCAAGGTCCTGGTCACCGTGGTCGGTGAAATACCCTTGGGTACCGCAGAGCGCATTGCGCTGTCGATGCGGGCTCAGGATGCCCAGGCGCGGCAATGATGGCGTGCTTTTTCAGGCGGTTTACGGCGTGAGAGACCTGCCTCTGAAATGAAATTTAAGCATTGTCATTTGCATTCTTTCGGTAAATTTTCTATAGGTCAGGCTTCTTGGAGCCTGGCCTTTCCTGCTTGTGCAGGGGCCTTACGCTAACCACGCTCGTTGTGACGGGAGCCGTATGTCAATTCCACGCTTGAAACCCTACCTATCGATGTTCGCCGCCGTGCTGATGCTCGGCCAGGTGCTCACCGCCCAGGCCGAAGAAGCCCTGCCGGACTTCACCACGCTGGTCGAGCAGGCCTCGCCGGCCGTGGTCAATATCAGTACCAAGCAGAAGCTGCCGGACCGCCGCATCGCCGCAGGGCAGATGCCGGACCTCGAAGGCTTGCCGCCGATGTTCCGTGAGTTCTTCGAGCGCAACATGCCGCAGCAGCCCCGCTCGCCGCGTGGTGATCGCCAGCGCGAAGCGCAGTCGCTGGGCTCGGGCTTCATCATTTCCAGCGATGGCTACGTACTGACCAACAACCATGTGGTGGCCGATGCCGACGAGATCATCGTCCGCCTGTCGGACCGCAGCGAACTGCAGGCCAAGCTGGTCGGCACCGACCCGCGCACCGACGTGGCGCTGCTCAAGGTCGAAGGCAAGAACCTGCCGACCGTCAAGCTGGGTGACTCCGAGAAGCTCAAGGTAGGCGAGTGGGTACTGGCCATCGGTTCGCCGTTTGGCTTCGACCACTCGGTGACCAAAGGCATCGTCAGCGCCAAGGGGCGCACGTTGCCAAACGATACCTATGTGCCGTTCATCCAGACTGACGTGGCCATCAACCCGGGTAACTCCGGTGGCCCGCTGTTCAACATGAATGGCGAGGTCGTGGGTATCAACTCGCAGATCTTCACCCGCTCTGGCGGTTTCATGGGCCTGTCGTTTGCTATCCCGATCGATGTGGCCATCGACGTGTCCAACCAGCTGAAAAAAGACGGCAAGGTCAGCCGTGGCTGGCTGGGCGTGGTCATTCAGGAGGTCAACAAGGACCTGGCTGAATCCTTTGGCCTCGACAAGCCGGCCGGTGCCCTGGTAGCCCAGGTGCTGGAAGACGGCCCGGCAGCCAAGGGTGGCCTGCAGGTGGGTGATGTGATTCTGAGCATGAACGGCCAGCCGATCATCATGTCGGCCGACCTGCCGCACCTGGTCGGCAGCCTCAAGGATGGTGACAAGGCCAAGCTCGAGATTATCCGTAACGGCAAGCGTCAGAACCTGGACGTCAGCGTCGGCGCACTGCCGGACGATGACGCCGACATCGGTACAGGCGCTGAAGGCAGTGCCGAGCGCAGCAGCAACCGTCTGGGTGTTTCCGTTGCCGATCTGAGCGCCGAGCAGAAGAAAGCTCTGGAACTCAAGGGCGGCGTGGTGATCAAGGAAGTTCAGGATGGCCCGGCAGCGTTGATCGGCCTGCGCCCGGGTGATGTCATCAGCCACCTGAACAACCAGGCAATCGGCTCGGCCAAGGAGTTCACCGAGATTGCCAAGGACCTGCCGAAGAACCGTTCGGTGTCCATGCGCGTGCTGCGTCAGGGGCGTGCAAGCTTCATTACCTTCAAGCTGGCTGAATAAGCTGGTCATCGGGTAGGAAAAGGGCAGCCATGGCTGCCCTTTTTCATGAAAATAGACATCGGTCATGTGCTGTACCTACCGCCGGCAAGCCGGCCTTCACCGGTACTACGCCGGTTTCAGGCGGGTTGCTGTCGCTATGGGTGCCGGCTTGCCGGCGACAGGGTCCATACAGACAGCCGATCAGGAATCTCCCATATCCCTGCTGCTTGAGGTACAATTCCCGGCTATTTTTCGGCGGGCGTCCCGGCTCGCAGCCTTTTCGAGTGTTGACCCGTGAGTGATTTGAGTCATATCCGCAATTTCTCCATCATCGCCCACATCGACCATGGCAAGTCGACGCTGGCCGACCGTTTCATTCAGATGTGCGGTGGCCTGTCTGCGCGCGAAATGGAAGCTCAAGTCCTTGACTCCATGGACCTGGAGCGCGAACGCGGGATCACCATCAAGGCCCACAGCGTCACGCTTCACTACAAGGCGCAAGACGGCAAGACCTACCAGCTGAACTTCATCGACACCCCCGGCCACGTCGACTTCACCTATGAAGTCTCGCGCTCGCTGGCCGCCTGTGAAGGCGCGCTGCTGGTGGTGGACGCCGGCCAGGGCGTCGAAGCCCAGTCCGTGGCCAACTGCTACACCGCCATCGAGCAAGGCCTCGAGGTCATGCCGGTGTTGAACAAGATGGACCTGCCCCAGGCTGACCCGGACCGCGTCAAGGACGAGATCGAGAAGATCATCGGCATCGACGCCACCGACGCCGTGGCCTGCAGTGCCAAGAGCGGCATGGGCGTCGACGAGGTACTCGAGCGCCTGGTGCACACCATCCCCGCGCCTGTGGGTGAGATCGACGCGCCGCTGCAGGCGCTGATCATCGACTCCTGGTTCGACAACTACCTGGGCGTGGTCTCGCTGGTGCGCGTGCGCCAGGGCCGGGTCAAGAAGGGCGACAAGATCCTGGTCAAGTCCACCGGCAAGGTGCACCTGGTCGACAGCGTCGGCGTCTTTACCCCGAAACACACCCAGACCGCCGACCTCAAGGCCGGTGAAGTGGGCTTCATCATCGCCAGCATCAAAGACATTCACGGTGCACCGGTCGGTGACACCCTGACCCTGTCCTCGACCCCGGAAGTCGAAGTGCTCGCAGGCTTCAAGAAGATCCAGCCACAGGTCTATGCCGGCCTGTTCCCGGTCAGCTCCGAGGATTTCGAAGATTTCCGTGACGCCCTGCAAAAGCTGACCCTCAACGATTCGTCGTTGCAGTACATGCCGGAAAGCTCCGACGCCCTGGGCTTCGGTTTCCGCTGCGGCTTCCTGGGCATGCTGCACATGGAGATCATCCAGGAGCGCCTGGAGCGCGAGTACGACCTGGACCTGATCACCACCGCTCCTAGCGTGATCTACGAGCTCGAACTCAAGACCGGCGAAACCATCATCGTCGACAACCCGTCGAAGCTGCCGGACGTCTCGGCTGTCACCGACTTCCGCGAGCCGATCGTTACCGCGACCATCCTGGTGCCGCAAGAGCACCTGGGCAACGTCATCACCCTGTGCATCGAGAAGCGTGGCGTACAGCGCGACATGCAGTTCCTTGGCAGCCAGGTGCAGGTGCGTTACGACATGCCGATGAACGAGGTGGTGCTGGACTTCTTCGACCGCCTCAAGTCGACCAGTCGCGGATACGCTTCGCTGGACTATCATTTCGATCGCTACCAGTCGGCCAACCTGGTCAAGCTGGATGTACTGATCAACGGCGACAAGGTCGATGCCCTGGCCCTGATCGTGCACCGCGACAACGCGGCGTACAAAGGCCGTGCGTTGACCGAGAAGATGAAGGAACTGATCCCTCGGCAGATGTTCGATGTGGCGATCCAGGCAGCCATTGGCGGCCAGATCATCGCGCGGACAACCGTCAAGGCGCTCAGAAAGAACGTACTGGCCAAGTGCTACGGTGGTGACGTCAGCCGTAAGAAGAAACTGCTGGAGAAGCAGAAGGCCGGTAAGAAACGCATGAAGCAGGTCGGTAACGTGGAAATTCCACAAGAAGCCTTCCTCGCCGTGCTCAGGTTGGATAGCTAGGTCCTATGTCGCTAAATTTCCCGCTGTTGCTAGTCATCGCCGTAGCCGTCTGCGGCCTGTTGGGCTTGATCGACCTGCTGTTCCTGGCCCCGCGCCGGCGAACGGCAATCGCCAACTATCAGGGTAGCGTCAGCCAGCCCGAGATGGCGGTGGTCGAGCGCCTGAACAAGGAGCCGCTGCTGGTCGAGTACGGCAAGTCGTTCTTCCCGGTGCTGTTCATCGTGCTGGTGCTGCGCTCGTTTCTGGTCGAGCCGTTCCAGATCCCTTCGGGGTCGATGAAACCGACCCTGGAAGTGGGCGACTTCATCCTGGTGAACAAGTTCTCCTATGGCATTCGCCTGCCGGTGATCGACAAGAAGGTCATCGAGGTGGGTGACCCGCAACGCGGTGATGTGATGGTGTTCCGCTACCCGAGCGACCCGAACGTCAACTACATCAAGCGTGTGGTCGGCCTGCCGGGCGACCAGATCCGCTACACCAATGACAAGCGGTTGTACGTCAATGGTCAGCCGATTGCCGAGCAACTGGTGGGCACCGAGCCGGGCACCTTGGGCAGCGCCGAGCTGTACAAGGAGAAGCTGGGCGAGGCCGAGCACCTGATCCGCAAGGAGATGAGCCGTTATCGCATGCCGCCGGACCAGCAATGGACCGTACCGGCCGGCCACTACTTCATGATGGGCGACAACCGCGACAACTCCAACGATAGCCGCTACTGGGATGATCCGAACATTCCCAAGGAACTGCACGGCATGGTTCCGGACCGGAACATTGTCGGCAAGGCCTTCGCGGTCTGGATGAGCTGGCCAGAGCCCAAGCTCAGCCACCTGCCTAACCTGTCGCGGGTCGGCCTGATCCATTGATACCCTTCGGCGCTGTCCAGCAGACAGCGCCGAATGCATTTCTGACATAGGCTGTGTTCTCAGGGATCGAGAGATTCGTCGTGTGCAGCGGCGGACCACAGCCAAACAGTCTTTCAGGATGTTGATTTGAACAACGCGTTGAACAACCAACGGGTGGCCGCATGACTGCTTCCCTTGCCACTCTGGAGCGAAAGCTCGGATACACTTTCAAGGATCAGGACCAGATGCTTCTGGCCCTGACCCATCGCAGCTACGCCGGGCGCAATAACGAGCGCCTGGAGTTTCTTGGCGACGCCATTCTCAACTTCGTGGCGGGCGAGGCGCTGTTCGAGCGCTTTCCGCAGGCCCGCGAAGGCCAGCTGTCGCGCTTGCGTGCCCGCCTGGTCAAGGGTGAAACCCTGGCCCGTCTGGCCCGGGGTTTTGACTTGGGTGAATACCTGCGCCTGGGTTCTGGTGAGCTTAAAAGCGGCGGTTTCCGCCGTGAATCGATCCTGGCCGATGCCCTGGAGGCGCTGATTGGCGCCATCTACCTGGACGCGGACATGCAGACCGCTCGCGAGCGTGTGCTGGCCTGGCTGGCCGATGAGTTCGAAAGCCTGACCCTGGTCGACACCAACAAGGACCCCAAGACCCGCCTGCAAGAGTTTCTGCAGTCGCGCAGCTGTGAGCTGCCGCGTTACGAGGTGGTGGACATCCAAGGCGAACCGCACTGCCGCACCTTCTTCGTCGAATGCGAAGTGGTTCTGCTGAACAACAAGAGCCGTGGTCAGGGTGTAAGCCGGCGTATCGCCGAGCAAGTCGCCGCCGCGGCTGCACTGATCGCCTTGGGCGTGGAGAATGGCAATGACTGATAACAATCCGACCCGCTGCGGCTACGTGGCCATTGTCGGCCGCCCCAACGTGGGCAAGTCGACCTTGCTCAACCACATCCTCGGCCAGAAGCTGGCGATCACCTCGCGCAAGCCACAGACCACCCGCCACAACATGCTCGGCATCAAGACCGAAGGTGATGTGCAGGCGATCTACGTCGATACGCCGGGTATGCACAAGGCCAACGACAAGGCCCTGAACCGTTACATGAACCGTAACGCTTCGGCTGCCTTGAAAGACGTCGATGTGGTGATCTTCGTGGTCGACCGCACCCGCTGGACCGACGAGGACCAGCTGGTGCTCGAGCGCGTGCAGTACGTCAGTGGCCCGGTCATCCTGGCGGTCAACAAGACCGACCGTCTGGAAGAAAAAGCCGATCTGATCCCGCACCTGCAATGGCTCCAGGAGCAACTGCCGAACGCGGAAGTGGTGCCGATCTCCGCCCAGCAGGGGCATAACCTCGAGGCACTGGAAGGGCTGATCGCCAAGCACCTGCCAGAGAACGAGCATTTCTTCCCGGAAGACCAGATCACCGACCGCAGCAGCCGTTTCCTGGCGGCCGAGCTGGTGCGCGAGAAGATCATGCGTCAGTTGGGTGCGGAGCTGCCGTACCAGATCACCGTAGAGATCGAAGAGTTCAAGCAGCAGGGGCATGTGTTGCACATCCATGCGCTGATCCTGGTCGAACGTGATGGCCAGAAGAAGATCATCATCGGTGACAAGGGCGAGCGTATCAAGCGCATTGGTTCCGATGCGCGCAAGGACATGGAAGTGCTGTTCGACGCCAAGGTCATGCTCAACCTCTGGGTCAAGGTCAAGGGCGGCTGGTCCGACGATGAGCGCGCCCTGCGCTCGCTGGGCTACGGCGACCTGTAACCCCTCCAGCGGCCCGGATCTCTCCGGGCCGCTCTGCTTTCGGGCCACTCCCCATGGAACAACCAGTCGGCCAGCCGGCCTATGTGCTGCACAGTCGTGCCTACAAGGAAACCAGCGCACTGGTGGACTTCCTCACGCCGCAAGGTCGAGTGCGGGCCGTGCTGCGCCGGGCGCGGGGCAAAGGGGGCAGCCTGGTACGGCCGTTCGTGCCGCTGGAGGTGGAGCTGCGCGGGCGCGGTGAGCTGAAGAATGTCGGCCGCCTGGATGCCCTCGGTATCGCCGCCTGGCTGCATGGCGATGCACTGTTCAGCGGGCTGTACCTCAACGAGCTACTCATGCGTTTGCTCCCGGCCGAAGCCCCACACCCGGCGCTGTTCGAACACTACACCCTGACCTTGCAGGCCTTGGCCGCCGGGCGCCCTCTGGAGCCGCTGCTGCGTTCCTTCGAATGGCGCCTGCTGGACGAACTCGGCTATGCGTTTTCGTTGCAGCATGACGTCAACGGGACGCCGATCGATGCCGATGGCCGTTATCGTTTGCGCGTGGATGCCGGGCTTGAGCGGGTCGAGTTAGTGCAGCCAGGCCTGTTCCAGGGTGCCGAGCTGCTGGCCCTGGCTGAAGCAGACTGGGAAGCCCCAGGTGCCTTGCTTGCCGCCAAACGGCTGATGCGCCAGGCACTGGCTGTTCACCTGGGCCCTAAGCCCCTGGTCAGTCGGGAACTGTTTCGCAAGCGCTGATCCCGTCGTATGCTGTGTGGCTAAATCTTCAGGAGAGCCTTTCGTGACTCACAGCAACCGCATGCTTCTCGGCGTAAACATCGACCACGTGGCGACGCTGCGCCAGGCCCGGGGCACGCGTTACCCTGACCCGGTCAAGGCTGCCCTGGACGCCGAAGAGGCGGGTGCCGACGGCATCACCGTGCACCTGCGCGAAGACCGCCGGCATATTCAGGAACGCGACGTGGTGGTGCTCAAGGATGTGCTGCAGACGCGCATGAACTTCGAGATGGGCGTTACCGAAGAGATGATGGCGTTTGCCGAGAAGATTCGCCCGGCACACATCTGCCTGGTGCCCGAGACCCGTCAGGAGCTGACCACCGAAGGCGGCCTGGACGTGGCGGGGCAAGAGGCGCGGATCAAGGCTGCCGTCGAGCGCCTGGCGCGCACCGGTGCCGAAGTGTCGCTGTTCATCGACGCCGACGAGCGCCAGATCGAAGCTTCACGCCGCGTGGGCGCCCCGGCCATCGAACTGCACACCGGCCGTTACGCCGATGCCCAGACCCCCACCGAAGTGGCTGAAGAGCTCAAGCGCATCGCTGACGGTGTGGCCTTTGGCGTGGCCCAGGGGCTGATCGTCAATGCCGGCCACGGCCTGCATTATCACAACGTCGAGGCGGTTGCGGCGATCAAGGGCATCAATGAGCTGAACATCGGCCATGCGCTGGTGGCCCATGCGCTGTTCGTCGGCTTCAAGGCGGCGGTGGCGGAGATGAAGGCGTTGATCGTGGCGGCGTCGCGCTGATCATAGGGCCTTTGTACGCGCGGTCTTGCGTCCCTTTCGTGACGCAAGGCCGCTCCTGCACGCGGCGACATTGCCAGGGCCATCGCTAACCCGGAAATATCAGACTAAACCGGGTCGGCCCTGCCGGGCTGCTCATGACCTCAATCCGCCCCCCATGCAATTGCATGATCGATTTCACAATTGCCAGCCCCAGGCCAGTGCCACCCTCCTGCCGTGAGCGCCCAGCGCCCACGCGGTAAAAACGCTCGAACAACTGCGGCTGATGCTCTGCGGCAATGCCCACCCCCTGGTTCTCAACCCATACCCTGACATCGCCACCCTGGCGCTCGATACCTAGGTCTATGGGTTTGCCTGGCGGCGCATGCCGAAGGGCATTGCTCAACAGGTTCGACAAGGCACGCTGGAACATCAACCGATCACCCGATGCCGTGCCCCAACCGCGAATGCGCAGTTCGATATCCTTGAACTCGGCGCTTATGGCGAACAGCTCGACCACCTGTGCCGTCTCATCGGCCAGTGCCAGGGGCTTGAGCGCCACCTGGGCCTGCGGCTGGCTGACCTGGGCGAGAAACAGCATATCGTTGATGATGCGGTTGAGCCGGGTCAGCTCTTCGATACTGTCTTCCAGCACTTCCCGGTAATTGGCATTGTCGCGCTCACGGCTCAGGGTAACCTGAGCCTTGCCCATCAGGTTGCTCAAGGGCGTGCGCAGCTCATGGGCCAGGTCGTCGGAAAATTGCGACAGCTGGCTCACGCCCTGGTCGAGGCGGTCGAGCATCACGTTGATGCTTGTGGCCAGCGCTGCCAACTCCTGCGGCAGGCCGGTAGCGGGCAAGCGGTGTTGCAGGTCCTGGGCCGATACCTGCCCGGCAATGCGCCGGAAGTGCTGCAGGGGGGCCAACCCGCGCTGCACCAGCCACCATGCCGCAGCGCCGATCAATATCAGCAGTAAAGGCAAGACCAGCACGGTAGAACGCAGGTAAGCCTGAAGCAGTGCGTTGTCGTCGGCCCGGTCGAGCGACATCATCACCCGTACCGGGGTGTCGTCGCGCAAGCGCATCTGACGTGTCGCAGTCAGCATCTGCTTGCCACGGCTGTCGCGCCATGCGTGGAACGCCAACTGGGCACCGGTCTGCAATTCGCCCACGCGCGACTCCAGCGCCGGCCCCAGGCTGAGCAGATGCGGGTGGCGGCCTTCGAGGGCCAGCACGCTGAGGCTGAGGTTGTCGTGCCCCATCACCAGGTCAAGCAGAGGGTGGGCGCGGCTGCCCAGGTCTTCGCTGCGCAGGTCGACCCGCAGGTTGTGCTCGACCTGCAGCATCTTGCGCGCCAGGTCCTTGCGCGCGCGGCTGTCCAGTTCGTGGTCCAGGGCAACTACGGCCAGGCAGGCCAACAGCAGCACCAGCACCGCCCCCATCAGCGTGACGCCCAAGCCCAGGCGTAGCGACAGGCTGGCGTTGTTCAAAACCGTGCCTCGAGTACATAGCCGACGCCGCGCAGGGTGTGGATCAGCTTGTCATCGAAGGGGTCGTCGATCTTTGCCCGCAGGCGGCGGATCGAGACCTCGACCACATTGGTGTCACAGTCGAAGTTCATGTCCCACACCAACGAGATGATTTGCGTGCGTGACAGCACCTCGCCGGTCTGGCGCATCAGCAGGTGCAGCAAGGCGAACTCCTTGGCGGTCAGGTCGATGCGTTGCCCTGCGCGGTAAGCACGATGGCGGCCAGGGTCTAGCTCCAGGTCGGCCACGCGCAGGGTGCTGGGCTGCAGTTGCTGGTCGTTGCGGCGCAGCAGGCTACGGATTCGCGCCAGCAGCTCGGGAAACTCGAACGGCTTGAGCAAGTAGTCGTCGGCGCCCAGGTCCAGCCCTTTGACCCGGTCGGCCAGTCGGCCGTGGGCGGTCAGCATCATGATGCGCGTGGCGGATTCGGCGCGCAGTCGCTGCAGTACTGTCCAGCCATCGAGCTCGGGCAAATTGACGTCGAGGATGACCAGGTCATAGGCCTGCTGGCGGGCCAGGTGCAGGCCGTCGGTGCCGGTATGGGCGCAGTCGACCACGTAGCCGTTCTCGCGCAGGCCTTGCAGTAGGTAATCGGCGGTACGCAGCTCGTCCTCGATGATCAGTAGGCGCATAAGGGGGCTCGCAGAGGTGAAAAGGGGGCGATTCTCGACCCTGTAGTGACATCAGGGTCAAGCGGCAGGATGTTACGGCATGAGAGGGGAAGATTTGCCTGGATAACGGATTTGTAATCCGTGCGTCATGCCGCTGCCTGGTAGCGGGCACCTGGCCACATTGCAGGACTGTAATGCCCGCCTCACCTTGGCGTTAGCTACGCCTCGCTAGGATGGCCCCATCTGAACGGTTATCACGAGGCAAGCACGATGAACCTGATCAAATACCTGCTGCTGGCAACCCTGGCCTTTGGCAGCGTCAGCGCCTATGCCGAAGGTGGCGCCGAGCGGTCCCGGCAGTTCTGGGAAGCCTTCCGTCAGGACCAGCAGCGCCTGCACGGTGAAAAGCAACAGGCCGGGGTGGAACGGGAGCGCACAGCGCAGCAGAAGGCCCGCGAGGTGGCCAAGGACTGACTTTACCCACCTGCGGCGCCATCGCTCCTCGTCGCAGGGTTGTTCGGGCGCCCGTTGGGCGCCTTTTTTATTTGCGCGCTACCAATGTCGCCCGGCGCGGCGCTGGCAGGCCTTCGATGGTGCGGCTGTGGTCGTTCGGGTCGAGGAAGTCGCTCAACGACTGGTAGCGCATCCAATCGGTACTGCGCTGTTCGTCGATGCTGGTGACGCTGACGTCGACGCAGCGCACATCACTGAACCCGGCACGGCGCAACCAGCGCTCCAGGGCCGGCACCGAGGGCAGGTACCAGACGTTGCGCATCTGCGCGTAGCGGTCTTCTGGGACCAGAACCTGTTGCTCATCGCCTTCGACCACCAGTGTCTCCAGCACCAGTTCACCCCCTTTGACCAGGCAGTCCTTGAGCGCCAGCAAGTGCTCGATAGGGGAGCGGCGGTGGTAGAAAACGCCCATGGAAAACACGGTGTCGAAACCTTCCAGGTTGGCGGGTAGCTCTTCCAGGGCGAACGGCAAATGCCAGGCTGGCAGATCGGGCAAATACTGCTGCACCGCCTGGAACTGGCAGAAGAACAGCCAGTTGGGGTCGACCCCAACCACCATGTCGGCACCGACGCCGAGCATGCGCCACTGGTAATAACCATTGCCGCAACCGACATCGAGTACGCGCTTGCCCTTGAGGTCCAGGTGCGGGCTGACCCGCGACCATTTCCAGTCCGAACGCCATTCGGTGTCCACATGCACGCCGAACAGATCGAACGGCCCTTTGCGCCAGGGCGACAGGCCCATCAGCGCCTCACGCATCCGCGCGCGGGTGGCATCGTCGCAGTCGCAGTCCAGGCGCAGCCCGTTGACCAGGTCGATTTCGCTCGGTTGCACGGCGGGCAGGGCGTCGAGCGCGCCGCGCCAGCGGTCGAGGTCGCCGTGGCCTTTTTCCAGTTTGGCTTCCAGCTGTGCTTGCAGGCCTTGCGACCAGGAAGCCAGGGGCGTACCCGCCAGGCGGCGGACAAGGGGGGATAGATCGATCATGGCAGGGCTATCAGCGAGGCGAAATTAAGGCATTGGAACCACGGCACCACTTTCGAGAACCCGGCAGCGCGCAGGCGCGCCTTGTGGGTCTCCAGGGTGTCTGGCTTCATCACGTTTTCGATGGCGCTGCGCTTCTGGGCAATTTCCAGTTCGCTGTAGCCGTTGGCCCGCTTGAAGTCCAGGTGCAGTTCATTGAGCAGGGTCTGTTCGTCGTCGTCGGCGAAGTGCAATTTTTCCGAGAGGATCAACGCGCCACCCGGCAACAGCGCCTGCCGAATACGGCCAAGCAGTTCGAGGCGCTGATCGGGGGCGATGAACTGCAGGGTGAAGTTCATCGCCACCACCGAGGCCGGCTCGAAGGGCAGGGCGAGGATGTCGGCTTCCAGCACGTTCACTGGCAGCAACTCCTGGAACATCGAGTCCTGGGCCGTGAGGTACTGGCGGCAGCGTTCGACCATGGCCGCAGAGTTGTCGACGGCGATGACCCGGCAACCATCATTGCGCACATGACGGCGCAGTGACTGAGTGACGGCGCCCAGCGAAGCACCCAGGTCATACAGCGTGCTGTTCGGCTGAGCGAAGCGTGCGGCCAGCACGCCGAGGTTCTCGACGATGGTCGGGTAGCCCGGCACCGAACGCTTGATCATGTCTGGGAATACGCGCACCACGTCTTCGTTGAAGGCGAAATCGGGTACCTGCTCCAGGGGGTGGGCGAAGAGGCGGTCGGGGGATTGGCTCACGGCAGACTCAGGCGTGGGTAATGAGGGGGCAATATTCTAGCGAAAAGAGTCTGCGGCTGCCTATTTATCGGACCGAAGTGGCAGAGGGGAGGGGGGGAGCGTGTTCCCCCATTCATTGATCCGTCCGCGCATGGCGACTTTTCCGGCAAGTTATCGACAATACCCTGACTTCAGTAATCAGCTGCCAGCGCTACTTTGTTTGGGTGGTTAGATCTTGCTTGGAATACTTCATATCCGCCGTGGAGCTTTTGTATGGGAAACAGTAGCGTAGACAATGTGCCTTTTGTTAAAGGTAGTGGCGCGCAGCATGAACGGAAGCCATTTGAAGAGCTGACTGAAGAGCAGCGGGCAATACTGATACCCAGTCAGATATTTGAATTAAAGGCGAAAGAGCCTGCCTTTATTTTTAGTCGAGAGAATTTGATAGCGATCAAGCGTTATGGGGATAAGGTTCGCCAGCTGCCGACGCCTGACCAAGTTTCAGAAATCGAGGTGCTGTCCGATCTCGGTCTTGAGGCAGAGGACATCAACGCGTTTTTCAATAACCTGCGCGCGCACGTAGCCACCTGGGATGGCATTGAAGATTCATGCAAAAGAATGGGGGCTGATCTGCAGATATTTGCTGAGAACCTGATCCTGGATGGCGTCAACCTTTTAAAAATCATCAAGAGCCTCGACGCGTGGGATTCCTTGCCAGAAGATTCCGCTGTTCTTGCGACTCTCACGCTTACTGCGTTCGAATCTAAAACATTTAATGAAGGTGTGGATGCTCATCTGGCGGGCATTACTCAGGATATAGCCGACAAGCTAGAGAGTATTCGGCAGGTCAAAAAGCTCATTGATCGTTTTGGTGATACGATTACCAATAACTTGGTGCCTACGGCCAGAAGTTTGTTAGATAATTTTAAGCATCACGATGCTGCTGACAGGCTGAAATCGATCGAAGATCAACTCGTCCAACTCGATGGCGACATTAAGCGGAAACTTGACGAGTACAATGGCCTTGTCGGTGCCGCGTTCTACGGCTTGGTTTTTGGGCCGCTCGGGCTGTTAGTAACAGGCGGAATCTATGGCGCTCAAGCTGAAACCGTCAGGGCGCAGAAAAACGAGCTGATCAAACAGCATGAGAAACTGTCCGTTAATAAGGATGTATTGTTGGGGGGAGGAGTCAAAGAGTTCGAAGGTATCAAGGCTATTTTGAATGATATGCAATTCAGGTTGGTGGATGTGAGCACGGCGACCAAAAATCTCGAAGATGTTTGGGTGTTGTTGGAGGCCTACGCAACTAACTCGCTGAAAAAAGTGAAGCGTGTGTCGACCCAGTTAGAGCTTAAGCAGTTTGCCGCTGGTTTTGAGCGGGTTATCACACCGTGGCGTGACATTCTAGGTATTACCAAGAAACTCTCTGAGCTGTTCAATGAGACCCTGCTGGGTGATTAAGGAGCTTTGCTGTTATGAAAATAATAATGGATGACCTTCCTGATGTAAAAGTTATGCTGCAGGTTGAGACTCGGATGAAAGGTCTTTACTACAGTGAGTCCACTGCAATGCTGCCCGCCGTGCGTGAGCGCTTGCTGGATCTGATCACCTTGGTTGGAGCCGGCAATGATGCTCTGCGGGAAAAAGCGGTGGTAAGCTTGATCGCATTGAACCTCGCCCTTGATGACACGCTGCCCCAGCAGGATGAACAAGAATTGCTGCGTATCCGCCAAGACCTGCGTGCAGAAGTCAGCGATATTGTCGAGGCTATAGGGCGGGTAGGTGGCTATCGCTCACCGAGTGTTATAGAACTTAAGCAAGCGCATGAGGCTGTTGTCGTGAAGCAGCGAGAGGGCATTGCAGAGGTCGAAAAAATGCTCGCCGACAAGCTTTCAAAGCTGGAAGAAGTGGATGCTCTGTTCGAGACACTCGATCGGCCTTCTGTACGCAAGGCGTTGCGCAACACCGTTCCAGAGGAACGTGATATAGATCGCGTGCTGACAACGATTAAAGATCCCACGGTTAGCCCAGAACTGGTCAAGGCGGCCTTGAGCAACCTCAACAAGCACCTGGATCTGCTGGAGCAAGGCCGAAGGTTCGCCGATGTCGTTACGGCCAGAAAGAAACTTAGCGATGCTCAGGTCGAACAAAAAAGAACGTTGGATCATCTTCGACAGCAACTGAAAAAGGCAGAGTATGAAGCCGGTCAATTTGCCAGTGTGGAGGCGTTGCTTGAGAACCGTACACCCTGGTTGGAACAAGCGGGCAAGTTCACCGATGCATGGCAGGTTCATTGCGATGCATTGAGTGCTTCCACTACACCAGAAGCACTTGGGGCTGCGTTAGGGCAAGCACGTGATTACCTGCTAGCCTTGCGCCGCCGTTTCGAAACGGTCTGAAGTGCGTTCAATTCACGTTGATTGAACAATCAAACGTCTGCACGGGGCGCACTTCCGGCGCCCACGGCTGCTGATAGACCAACACCAAATGCCCTTCCCCAACAGCGCGGGCTTCGAAGCGCCAGGAGGAAATGCCCGCGCTGCCAACGATACCGGCATCCTCGGGGGCGCTGTAAACCTCGGGGCCGAGGCTACGCAGTACATTCGAGGCGGGGTTCTGCACCAACCAGCGGTATCCGGTGGTGGGGTTGCTGGGCAGGGTCAGGGTCAGCGCCTGACCGACCTGCAGCCGCTTGGGGCATTCGCTTTCAGCGTCGAGTTGGACGGTTTGCCTGGGCTGCTGGGCGCAGGCAGTCAGCAGGGCGAGGCTCAGGGGAACGAGCAGACGTGGGGCGGCCATGTTGGCTCCGAAGGCTGGCGATGGCCTGAGGATAACCGAACCACATGCAGATTTGTGCTACCTACCGGTATAGGCCGCTTCGCGGTTCGCGCCGCGAAGAGGCCTGCACAGAATCAAAACAGCACTTTCGCCACGTCGGCAAAGCGCTTGGCGAAATGCACCGTCAAGCCTTCGCGCAGGTAGTCGGGCAGTTCTTCGAAGTCGCCGCGGTTGGCCTCAGGCAGGATCAACTCGAATATCTTCTGCCGCTTGGCGGCAATCACCTTCTCACGCACACCGCCAATCGGCAGCACCTGGCCGGTGAGGGTCAGTTCACCGGTCATCGCTACGCCTTTTTTCGGCGCTTGGTCGCGTGCCAACGACAGCAAGGCGCTGGCCATGGTTACCCCGGCGCTCGGGCCATCCTTGGGCGTGGCGCCCTCGGGCACGTGCAGGTGGATGAAGGCTTCGTTGAAATAGCTTGGGTCGCCACCAAACTGCTTGAGGTTGGAGCTGACGTAGCTGTAGGCGATTTCGGCGGACTCCTTCATCACATCACCCAGTTTGCCGGTCAATTTGAAACCGCGGTTGAGGGTGTGAATGCGGGTGGCTTCGATCGGCAGCGTGGCGCCGCCCATGCTGGTCCAGGCCAGGCCGGTGATCACGCCCTTGCCGGCCAGTACCTGTTCGCTGCGGAACACCGGCATGCCGAGCGCAGTCTCCAGGTCCTTGCTGCCAATCTTGAGTTTGGCATCGGGGTTTTCCAGCAACTTGACCACGGCCTTGCGCACCAGTTTGCCCAGTTGTTTTTCCAGCTGCCGCACGCCGGCCTCGCGGGCATAGCCCTCGATCACGGTGCGCAGGGCACTGTCGCTGATGCTCAGGCTGGTCTTGGCCACGCCGGCCTTGTCCAGCTGCTTGGGCCACAGGTGGCGCTTGGCGATGGCCAGTTTCTCTTCGGTGATGTAGCCGGAGAGGCGGATTACTTCCATGCGGTCGAGCAAGGGCCCGGGGATCGAGTCGAGGGTGTTGGCGGTGCAGACGAACAGCACCTTGGACAGGTCCAGGCGCAGGTCGAGGTAGTGGTCGAGGAAGTCGACGTTCTGCTCGGGGTCGAGGGTTTCGAGCAGCGCCGAAGCCGGGTCGCCCTGGTAGCTCTGGCCCATCTTGTCGATCTCGTCGAGCATGATGACCGGGTTCATCACTTCGACATCTTTCAGTGCCTGCACCAGCTTGCCCGGTTGGGCGCCGATGTAGGTGCGGCGGTGGCCCTTGATTTCCGCTTCGTCGCGCATGCCACCGACACTGAAGCGGTAGAACGGCCGGCCGAGCGATTCGGCGATGGACTTGCCGATGCTGGTCTTGCCCACACCGGGTGGGCCCACCAGCAGCACGATCGAGCCGCTGATCTCGCCTTTCCAGGCACCCACGGCGAGGAATTCGAGAATGCGTTCCTTGATGTCGTCAAGGCCTGCGTGGTGTTGGTCGAGCACCTTGCGGGCGTGCTTGAGGTCGAGCTTGTCCTTGCCGTAAACGCCCCACGGCAGGGCGGTGGCCCAGTCGAGGTAGTTGCGGGTCACGGCGTATTCCGGCGAGCCGGTCTCGAGGATCGACAGCTTGCCCATCTCTTCGTCAATGCGCTTCTGGGCTTGCGCGGGCAAGGTCTTGCCTTCCAGGCGTTGCTCGAACTGTTCGAGGTCGGCGCTGCGGTCGTCTTTGGTCAGGCCCAGCTCTTGCTGGATGACCTTGAGCTGCTCCTTGAGGAAGAACTCGCGCTGGTGTTCGCCGATCTGGCGATTGACCTCGGCCGAGATCTCGTTCTGCAGGCGCGCCACCTCGACCTCTTTGCGCAGCATCGGCAGTACCTTTTCCATGCGCTTGAGCATGGGCACGCAGTCGAGCACTTCCTGCAGCTGGGTGCCGGTGGCGGAGGTGAGGGCCGCGGCAAAGTCGGTCAGCGGCGAAGGGTCGTTGGGGCTGAAGCGGTTGAGGTAGTTCTTCAGCTCTTCGCTATAAAGCGGGTTCAGCGGCAGCAGCTCTTTGATCGCATTGATCAGCGCCATGCCGTAGGCCTTGACCTCATCGGTAGGCTCGGCGGGTTGGCGCGGGTATTCCACCTCGACCAGGTAGGGCGGGCGATGGTGCTTGAGCCAGGTGCGGATGCGTACACGGGTCAGGCCCTGGGCGACGAACTGCAGCTTGCCGTTTTCACGGCTGGCATGATGCACCTTGACCAGGGTGCCGTACTCCGGCAGCGCCGAGGTGTCGAAATGGCGGTGGTCTTCGGGCGGCGTGTCCATGAAGAACAGCGCCAGGCAGTGGTCCGGCGTCTTGGCCACCAGGTCGAGGGTCTCGGCCCAGGGCTCTTCGTTGACGATCACCGGCAACACTTGGGCGGGGAAGAACGGGCGGTTGTGGATCGGGATCACGTAGACCTTGTCCGGCAGCTGTTGGCCAGGCAGTGCGAGGGCGTGGCCGGGTACGGCCTGGGTGTCGGTATGCTCGACTTCGCTGTGTTCGTCGGGGTGTTCCGGGAAATCCTGCTGGTCGTTCATGGTGCACCTGCGTGAATGACTATGGTGCTTAGATGGGGCGCGGGGGGATGGGTTTCAAGCTTCGCGTTAGAAGCTGCAAGCTCCAAAAAAAACGGGGCCATGCAGGCCCCGCTTTCTCTTGTGGCTTGTAGCTTGCCGCTAGAAGCTTAGTCGGCGAGTTTGTAAGCGATGATGTAATCACCCATCTTGGTGCCCAGCGAGCCGTGGCCACCAGCGGTCACCAGCACATACTGCTTGCCGTCTTTGCCGCTGTAAGTCATCGGCGTGGCCTGGCCACCGGCCGGCAGGCGGGCTTTCCACAGTTCCTTGCCGTTGTTGGTGTCGTAGGCACGCAGGTACTGGTCCAGGGTGCCGCTGAGGAAGCCGACGCCGCCAGCGGTGACGATCGAACCACCCATGCTCGGTACACCCACCGGCAGGCCGATTGGCACCGGGGTGCTGTCACGGGTGGTGCCGTTCTTGTGCTTCCACACGACCTTGTTGGTGAACAGGTCGATGGCCGCCACATAGCCCCAGGCCGGTGCCTGGCACGGTACGCCCAGCGGCGACATGAACGGGTGCATGGTCACGGCATACGGTGCACCGGTGTTCGGCTGCACGCCGCTGGTTTCGCTCTCGCGCTTGCTGCCGGCGGCCACTTGCTCGCGTGGCACCATCTTCGACACGAACGCCATGTAGTTGGGCGAGGTGAACAGCAACTGGCGTACCGGGTCGACCGACACGCTGCCCCAGTTGAACACGCCGACGTTGCCCGGATAGATCAGCGACCCCTGCTCGGACGGCGGGGTGTACTGGCCTTCGTAACGCAGTTCGCGGAACTGGATGCGGCACAGCATCTGGTCGAACGGCGTGGCACCCCACATGGCCTGTTCGGTCAGCTCAGGGCCGAGCAGGTTGAGGTCGGAGCGGGCCTGGGTTGGCGAGGTGTGGTCGCCTTTCACCGCGCCTTGTGGCGTCGGGATTTCGCGGATCGGCACGATCGGTGTGCCGTCGCGGCGGTCCAGCACATACAGGCTGCCCTGTTTGGTCGGCACGATGATCGCCGGTTTCACGCCATCGGCGGTCTTGAGGTGGACCAGGGTCGGCTGGCTGCCGACGTCCATGTCCCACAAGTCGTGGTGGGTGAACTGGTAGTTCCAGCGGGCCTTGCCGGTGGCCAGATCGAGGGCGACCACGCCGGCGCTGTACTTTTCGGCGCCTGGGGTGCGGTCGGCGCCCCACTGGTCTGGGGTCTGGTTGCCCAGCGGCAGGTAGATCATGCCCAGGTTTTCATCGACGCTGGCGATCGACCACATGTTGGCCGAGTTGCGGCTGTAGGTTTTGCCGGGTGCCAGTGGCTTGGTGTCGTCCGGGTTGTTGCTGTCCCAGTTCCACACCAGGTGGCCGTCGTGCACATCATAGGCGCGGATGACGCCGGACGGCTCGTTGGTCGACTCGTTGTCGGTGACATGGCCGCCGATGATCACCAGATCACGAGTAATCGCCGCAGGCGAAGTGGAGTAGTAGCCGCCAGCGGTGAACGGGCCGATACCGGTGGTCAGGTCGATCACGCCTTGGTTGGCGAAGCCTTCGCAGACCTTGCCGTTGTCGGCGTTGATGGCGATCAGGCGGGCGTCGGCGGTGGGCAGGTACAAGCGGCGCGGGCAGGCCTGGGCGACGGCCTGGCCGGCGTCAGTGATTTTCGGTGCCGGGCTGCCGTCACGGCTGACGTAGTTGTTCTCGTCATAGTACGAAACGCCACGGCAGGTCATGTGGGCGAAGCCCTTGAAGGTGCCGACCGGGCTCTTGACCTGAGGGTCGTAGCGCCAGATCTCCGCGCCGGTGTCCGGGTCCAGGGCCAGCAGCTTGCTGTGCGCGGTGCAGGCGTAGAGCATGCCGTTGACCTTCAACGGGGTGTTCTGGTTGGTCAGCTCCACCGGGTCGTTGTCGGTCGGCAGGTCGCCGGTACGGATGCGCCAGGCTTCTTCCAGGCGGTAGGCGTTCTGCGGGGTGATCTGGCGCAGTGGCGAGTAGCGGTCGCCATGCTCGGTGCGGCCGTAGGCCTGCCATTCGCCGTCGGGCATGGCGGGCGCGGCACTGGCCATCTCGCTGCTCTCGCGGCCGATTTCGCCGAACACTTCACCGGGGTGGGTGAACTGGCTGCCCAGGGCACAGGCGCCAGAGGCGAGCACTGCAACGCCGAGCAGCGCGGTGTTGGCCTTGGCTGCCGGGCCAATCAGCGGGCGACGCGCCCATGGCAGCAGCAGAACCACGCCGATGGCGAACCAGATGGCCAGGCGCGGCACCAGTTGCCACCAGTCAAGGCCCACTTCCAGCAATGCCCAGGCCGTGCTGCCGAGCAGCACCAGGCCATACAGCCCAAGGGCGATGCGGCGCTGGGCCAGCAGCAGGATGCCGGACAAGGCAAAGCCGATGCCTGCGATCAGGTAGTACAGCGATCCGCCCAGCTGGCTCAGCTTGATACCACCAGCCAGCAGGGCCAGGCCCATCAGCAGCAGCAGCACGCCCAGAAGGCGCGGTAGCCAGCGGGTTCCATTCTTGGCACCGTCAGTGCTCATCGTAGGTTCTCCGTTAGGTCAAAAAGTGGGTTCAGAAACTGCTCTGGATTTTCAGGCCGCCGATCAGGGCGCCGTCCACCTGCGACACCCCGCCCGGATGGCGGATGTACTGCAGGTTGGGGCGCACCGTGAGCCAGTCGGCCAGGTGAATGCCGTAGTACAGCTCGGCGCTGTACTCGGTGTCCTGCACAGGCAGGAAACCAGGGTTGTCGTAGTCGTCGAGGCCGGCGGCCTGGTTGGCCAGGCGGGCGTTCTTGCGATAGGCCGGGTTGACGTGCACGCGGGCGAGGGCGAAGCCGATGTCGTCCTTGGCGCGGGCATCGAAAGGCCCTTTGTATACCAGTCCTGCCTGAACATAGTTGTCGATGGCATTGGTCTTCTTGTCGTGCAAAGTGGCGTTGGCGAACAGGCTCAGGCCGCGCGACTGGTCGGACGCCAGCGAGGTGACCTGCTGCTGGGCGCCGAGCCACATGCCGTGCTTGCTCGAACGGCTGCGGTAGGCGGCGCCACTGAGGGCGGCCGGCTGGCCGTTGCTGTCGTCGAGCACATCCTGTGCCTTGGCATTACTGTAGTAGTAGCCGGCGCGATATTCCCCTTTCAGGCCATTGACCCGTGGGCTCCACACCAGTTCGATCGGCATGATCGCGCCCTGGGTGCCGCTGCCGCTGAGCTTGAAGCCGTTGCCCGATTCCAGGTTGGAGGGGTTCTGCTCGTACACGCCGACCTGGGCATACAGGGTGTCGGCCAGGTTGTAGCGCACGCGCAGGGCCCACTGGCTGACCGGCCAGTTGTACCAGATGCCGCCGACCCAGTTGCCCACCTGCGAGCCGCAGAAGGCCAGGTTCTGGAAGTCGCAGGGGAAGCTGTTGAAGTCTTCACCTTCACCGAAGCGGCCGAATTTGACGTCCAGCGCGCCGTCGAAATACTTCTGTTTGACCCACAGCTGCGTGAGCCGCCAGGTTTCACCACGGCCCCAGACTTCCTGGGCGGAAGTGAAGCCGCCGACGCGTGGGTCGTTGATACGGTCGTTGCTGATGTTGTCGCCGTGGCGCTCGGTGAGGGTCAGTTGGAACTCGGTGTCGTTCCAGCCGAAAATCTTCTGCAGGTCCAGGTGGCTGCCGAAGGTGAACTGGTCGCTGTAGCGCGCGGTGCGATCGTGGTCGTAACCACCGTGCAGGTTGCTGCCCATCTCGCCGGTGTAGCCGAGGGTGAAGTCGTAACCTTTTGCCTGCAGTTCACTGCGGGTACCGCCCCAGTCGCCCAGCATCCAGGGGGAATCGCTGGCGAACATCTCGCTGGCGCTGGTGGGGGCGGCAAGTGTGGTCAAGGCGAGGCCGATGAAACAGTTTTTGGGCAACAGAAACATGAGATAGCGCTATCTTTTGATTATTGAACAAACGGCAAGGGCATCGAAGGGCGAGCCCGTCAATGGAAATGGCAACAAGGTAGATTCGATGAAGCGATTCAGCTTGCGGCGGGGAGGATATAGGGGAAGTTGTAAGAAAAAAAGACAAATTGTCGCAGTTGATTGTTGTTGAACCTGTAACAGTGCTCCAGGCGGTACTGACTTTTGCCCACCCTGTGGGACCGGTTGACCCGCGAAGGGGCGCAAAGCGCCCCCTCCGGGGACTTCAAAACGACGTACGCAACCCGACTTGCACACTGCGCCCAGGCGCTGGCGCGATGTCCCGCAGAATCGAACTGGCATAACGTACCGTCTGGTCCGTCAGGTTTTCACCCCGCACAAACGCCAACCACTGGCTTTGCCCGATGTCGAAGCGGTAGCCCACGCTGGCGCCCAGCGTGGTGTAGCCATCGGTGCTGGTCTCATTGCCCGGCTTGCGATGTTGCGACGAGGCGTGCTGCACATCGACCCGCGCCTGCCAACGATCCAGCTCCCAGACCAGGCCGCTGTTCAACCGCAGCGGTGCGATACGCGGCAGTGGCTCGCCACTGTCGAGGTTCTTGGCCCGGGTGTAGTCGCCGGACAGTTCCAGCGCGAAGCTGCCGTAACGGTTCTGCACCAGTTGCCAGCGGTCTTGCGCTTCGATGCCATAGAAGCGCGCCCGCACGCCCTGATACTGGTATTCCGGGAAGCCGCCGTGGTCGTGGTCATGATCGTGGTCATGGTCATCTTCGCCATGGTCGTGGTCATGGCCTTCACGCAGGTTGCCCGTGCCGATCAGGCCAATGTAGTTGCGAAAGTGGCTGTAGAACACGCCGACACTGCCCTTGTGGGTGCCATTGTCGAAGCGCAGGGCCAGGTCGGCGGAAATGGCCTTTTCCTTGTTCAGGCTGGCATCGCCCACCTCAAAGGCCCCCGTGGCCACATGCGCACCGTTGGCATACAACTCATAGAAGGTGGGGGCGCGCTCGGTGTAGGCCAGGTTGGCGGCCAACGACCATATGGGGTCGAGTTGATACACCGCCCCCGATGACAGGCTGAAAGCATTGAAACTGCTGGTGCTGTCAGCGGCGGAAAAGGTTTCGTTGCCCTTGGCATCTGGGTCGACCCGGGTGTGTTCCAGACGCGCGCCCAGGCTCAGGTTCAGGCGCTCGGTGGCCTGCCATTGTTCGAGCATGAACAGCGCCAGGCTGTCGGTATCGGTCTGCGGCACAAAAGCCTCCTCGCCGAGTGCCGAGAACTCGTTGCGGCTGACCTGGGCGCCGATCACCCCTTCAACGGGCCCGAGTGGCTGATGGCGTGCCTCGATGCGCGCCTCGTAACCCTTGTTCTTGAAGGTGGTGTGCACCTCGCCTTGTTCGATCTCGCGGTGTTCGTAGTCGGTATAACCGGCATCGACCTTGACCGAGCTGAACGGGCCGTCCAGGTCACGCAGTTCGGAGGCGAACCCGTAGTGATCCTGTTGCATGTCCAGGCGTACGCCAGGCTCGGCCACCGAGCCGTAGTTGCTGTCATAGCGGCTGTAGGACAAGCCGGCATAACCGTGATCCCAGTGGTAGGCGCCGCCGATCGCTCCGCCATCCTGGCGCCCGTCGCTGTTCTCCAGGCGGTGCTTGCTGCCCGGCTCGTCGGCATCACGTACTTTAGAGCTGCGGGCGTAGCCGGGGATGCGCAGGTCGTTGAACTGGCGACTGTTGGCGTCCAGGTGCAGGGCGAAGGCGCCGTTGCCGGCCTCCAGTTTGCCGGCGCTGCTGCGGGTGGTGTCGGCACCGCCATACCGCAGCTCGCCAGCGCCGTGGATGCCTTCGATGGGGGCCTCGGGGATGCGGTTGTCGAACGTATTGACCACCCCGCCTATCGCATTGCCGCCATACAGCAGGGCGGCGGGGCCGCGGACGATTTCGACGCGCTCCACGGTCACCGGGTCGAGCGGCACGGCGTGGTCGTAGGACAGCGACGACGCATCCAGGGCGCCGACGCCGTTGCGCAGAATGCGAATGCGGTCGCCGTCCAGGCCGCGGATCACCGGGCGGCTGGCGCCTGGGCCGAACCAGGTAGAGGCGACACCGGACTGTTTGTTCAGGGTTTCACCGAGGCTGCCTTGTTGCTGCTGCAGCAGGTCGTCGCCTTCGAGCACTGTATTTGGGGCGGCCAGCTGACGGTTGCCCAGCGGGTTGGCGGTGATCACCTGGGGTTCGAGTTCAACGGCCTGGCTGGGGGATGAGGCCAGCCAGAGCGCGACGGCGAGGGGGGAGAGGCGGAGCGGGATGTACAGCATGGGGATGGGGCGTTCCTTGGCAGAGGCGGTTGTAATGTAACTGTATAACATTGCTATTTCATCACAAGGGTTTTGCCTCTGGCCAGCGGTTTTTCAAGCGGCTTGAGGTTCCCCGGCCACTACACTCGTGTAAGGTGCGCACCTTTCCCACGCTGGAGCACTGGCATGAGCACGGCCCAACACAACGCGCTGCACGGCAAGACCCTGGAGCAGATCCTCACCGAGCTGGTGGCTCACTACCAATGGCAGGGCCTTGCCGAGCGCGTCGACGTGCGCTGCTTCAAGAGCAACCCGACCATCAAGTCGAGCCTGACTTTTCTGCGCAAGACCCCTTGGGCGCGGGAGAAGGTCGAGCAGCTGTACGTGAAGCTGCAGCGCAACGCCTGAGATGCGGCGCCACCCGTGGCTGTGCCTGGCCGCCGTGCTCGGCTGGTTCGGCCTGGCCGTGCAGGTCTACCTGGTATTGCTGGCGCGCTGGCAGGAGCAGGCCAGCCTGATTGGCGGCCTGGTCAACGTGTTCGGCTACTTCACCGTGTTGACCAACACCCTGGTGGCGACGGTGCTGAGTTATGCGGCATTCGGCCGGGAGGGTCGCGCCAGGCGCTTCTTTCTACTGCCGTCGGTGAGTTCTGCTGTAGCGGCCAGTATCGTGCTGGTCGCGCTGGCCTACAGCGTGCTGTTGCGCCACCTGTGGCAGCCCGAGGGCTGGCAGTGGCTGGCGGACGAGTTGCTGCACGATGTGATGCCCGCGCTGTTCGTGGTGTACTGGTGGTTTGCCGTGCCCAAGGGCAGGTTGCGGCTGTGGCACCTGGCGGCCTGGGCGCTGTACCCGGCGCTGTATTTTGCCTATGCACTGTGGCGGGGGAGTGAGATTGGCGTCTATGCCTACCCGTTCATCGACGTGGCGAGCCTCGGGTATGGGCAGGTGATGCTCAATGCGCTGGGGGTGTTGGCAGGGTTCTGGGCGATTGGCCTGGTGCTGCTTGGCCTGGACCGGTGGCGCGGCCGCTCTGTCATGGAACAACCGCTAAATCATTGATTTAGCGGGGTTCTGGTGACTGTCAGGTTGTTTGTACCCGGGCCCATCACGCGTCGTCCGCAGTACCGTCGGCGCGCCAGTAGGCAGCCGCTTTCAGCGCATCTTCCTGCACGCCTTTCTCCAGCAACAAGGCCTTGGCCTGGCGGGTCAGGGCTTTTTCCAGGGCTACCCAACCGTACAGCCTGCCTTGCGGCAAGGTCAGGTTCTTCAGCAGCGCCAGCAGGTCTTCTTCCTGGCGCCGTACCCAGATCACGTCCACTTGTGCCTTGCTTGGCAGCGGCTGGCGCTCCTGTTCGTCTTCGATCTGGATCACCGCCAGCACCTGGCGCCCCGCAGGCAGTTCTTCCAGGCGCCGCCCGATTGCAGGAATCGCGGTTTCGTCACCGATCAGCAAGTAGCTGTCGAAGATGTCCGGTACCACCATCGAGGCCCGTGGGCCGGCGATGTTCAGGTACTGGCCCGGTTTAGCCTGGGCGGCCCAGGTGGAGGCAGGGCCATCACCGTGCAGGACGAAGTCGAGGTCCAGCTCATGGCCGACCAGGTCGATGCGCCGTGGGGTGTATTCGCGCATGGTGGGGCGTGCGCCACCGTCGCGGCCCAGATTGCGTGCTTCGATCGCTTGCTGTTGCTCCGGCGTTTCGGCAAACAACAGCTTCACGTGGTCATCAGTGCCGACGCTGGTAAAGCCCGCCAGTTCCGCGCCCCCCAGGGTGATACGGCGCATGCGCGGGGTCAGGTCGGTGACGCGCAGCACCTCGAGGCGGCGTTGGCGTATCTCATGGTTGACGCGGTGAATGGTGTCACTCATGGGGTGTTCTCCGAAACAGGGTTGGCCGGCCCGGAGGCGATGGCCTTGGCAGTGGTGTTGAGCAGGTCGCGGACGCGCTCGATTTCTTCGGGTGTCCAGCGCCCGCTGTGCATGTGCAGGGCATGGCGCAGGTTGCCGACCGCTTCGTGGATCTCGGGTGGGCGGTCGTGGCCGCGCAGGGCGCGCTTGCTGACTTCGATGCGCATGCGCACGCCGTCAAGGGCCACAGCCTGTTCGGCCAGGGCGTTGCGGCCGGCATCGGTGATGACATAGAGGCGTTTGCTGCCCTGGGGCTGGCCGCTGATCAGCTCGGCTTCCTCAAGGAAGTTGAGGGTCGGGTAGATGACGCCGGGGCTTGGGCTGTAGCTGCCGTCGAACTGGTTCTCGATCTGGCGGATCAGGTCGTAACCGTGGCCAGGTTGCTCAGCCAGCAAGGCCAGCATCAGCAGCTTGAGGTCGCCGGGGGCGAATACGCGTGGGCCGCGTTCACCGCGGCCGGGGCGTCGCTCGAAAGGGTCGTGGGGTGAATGTTCGCGCATGATCATGGGCTCCGTCTTGTGCGATATATCTTAAGATATTACTCAAGATATATCTAAAGACAAGCCCTAGATGCAGATGATTATCAACTAAATAGTTGATGGGTTATTCCCATGCATGGCTACCTGGGGCGCTTTGCACTCATTCGGGTTGCCCGGTTGCAGGTATGGCATGAGGATCGGTGCCATGCCCTTGAGCACCTGCACCGGCAATGCCGAGGTGAATTTGAAGGCTTCCGCCGTGCGCCCCGGTACGAATGCGGTCAATGTGCCGAAGTGGTTATCGCCCAGGAAGAACACGAACGTGGCGGTACGGTTCAGCGAACGCGAGCCGATCAAGCGGCCGCCAGCGCCGAAGCTTTCGATGCGGTTGTCGCCGGTCCCGGTCTTGCCGCCCATCACCAGTGGCGTGCCGTCTTGCAGCTTGAAACTGCCGGAAATACGCCGCGCGGTACCCGCGTCTACCACTTGCGACATGGCCCCTTTGAGCGCACGAGCAACCTCCACCGGCAAGATTCGTTGGCCGCGGTCCGGGTCACTCACCAGCTTGGTCTCGTAGGGCGTGTTATCGGCGAAGTGCAGGGTATCGATGCGCAACGTGGGCAGGCGCACGCCGTCGTTCTGGATGATGCCGACCAGCTCGGAGAGGGCGGCCGGGCGGTCGCCCGAGCTGCCGATGGCGGTGGCCAGTGACGGCACCAGATGGTCGAACGGATAGCCCACGCGCTTCCAGCGTTGGTGGATGTCGAGGAACGCTTCGATCTCGACCATGGTGCGGATGCGGCTGTCGCGGGCGCCCTGGTGACGGCTCTTGAACAACCAGCCGTACACCTCCTGGCGTTCGAAGCGGCTGGCATTGACCATTTCGGTCAGCGTCGAGCTTGGGTGTTTGAGCAGGTAGCCGAGCAGCCACAGGTCGAGGGGGTGGACCTTGGCGATGTAACCCTGGTCGGGCAAGTCGTACTTGCCTGGGCCGTAGGCGTCGTACATCTCCGACAGGCGACCGTCGGTGAGCTTGCCCAGGGCGATCTTGTCGTCCTTGCTGTGGGCGCGCACAAACCCATTGAAGGTTTCCTGGCCGGCTTCGGGGAACAGGTAACGGTGCACTGCCGCCAGGCGCTGTGGGGTCACGCGCATGCTGTCGAGGAAGGTGTCCAGGCGCTGCTGCGAGGTCTTGCGCTGGTACTTCTTCCAGAACCGCATCAGGTAGTTGGTGCCTTCCTTGTCGGCAAAGCGGGCCAGGTATTCCTGGCGGCGTGGGTCGGCGTCGTCCTTGAGCAGCGGTACCCGGTTGAACGGCTGCTGGTAGGTCACATAACGCACCACGTCGCGCATCAGCCGGATGAACGGCAGGTTGATCGACTCACGCAGGGCAATCTTCAGGGTCGGGTTGCGGCCGTTGTCTTCCTTGCGGAAGTTGTTGAACACGTGCATGCCCCCCCCGGTGAAGAAGGCTTCGCCGGTATTGGCCGAATACTTGCGTTCCAGGGCGGCGTCGAGCATCGCATCGAGGTTCTGGTTTTTGCTGTTTTGCATCAGCCATTCCAGCGACCACTGGGTGAGGCGGTCCAGTTCGGCCACCTCGACCTTTTTCAGCTCGGCAGCAGGTTTGCCGGCGTACTTGTCGTGCAACTCCGCAATGATCTCAAGGTAGGTGGTGAGCACCCGCAGCTTGGCGGTAGAACCCAACTCCAGCTTGCTGCCTTCGTTGATGTCGAAGGGCTGGTCGGTGCTGTCCGTCTGCACCCGCACCCGCGAGCCGTCTTCGGTGCGCTCGAACAGCGTGAAGCTGTAGCGCACCTGGTCGGTGGTCTTGGCGGTCAGCAGGCGCTCGCCGATCAGCCCGATCTGTGCCGCAAACTCGGGGTCGGAGAGGTTTTTCAGGTACTGGCTTACTTGCATCTGCAGGTCGGCCTGCAAGGTGCTGGTGGCCGACAGGTCGAGGCGGTCGAGGTCGTACAGCGGGCGGTTGAGCATGGCCGCCAGGCGATTACGGGCCAGGCTGATGCCTTTGTTGGTGATGATCGGAACGATGGTCGGTTGCGCCACCCAGTCGCGATACACCGCCTTGCTGGCCAGCGCCGCGTCGGCCAGCGGCTGGTCGATGACTTGGTTGGCGGCGAGTACGCGAACATGCGAGTCGGTGAGTTCGGCCAGTTCGACCCGGCCTTTGGACAGGTAATGCGAGGGGCGGCGCTGGGCGATCATCAACGACAGCACCTGGCGCAGGGCCAGGCCTCGCGCGGCCAGGCTTTCAGGGTCTTGGGCGGTCGAGGTCAGGGCCTGGTTGACCTGGTCGAAATCGGCGCCGTACCACACCCGCAGGCCCTCAGCCATGCCATGCACTTCGCCGTGGCCCGGCACAGCCGAAAGCGGCACGCTGTTGAGGTAGTCGCGCACGATGCGCTGGCGCGCCTCGGTGGTGTCCGGGCCGCCTTGATAGGCGCGCACGCTGGCAGAAATCATCTGGCGAATCTTCTCGGCGCCAGAAACGGTCAGGCCATCCGGTGAGTGGCGGTACTTCTCAAGCTGCGTTGCCAAAGTACTGCCGCCAGCCGACTGGCCGGGCAGGGCAAAGTACTTGGCCACTTGGCTGTAGGCCGCCTTGGCGAAGCGCGGCCAGTCGACCGCGGGGTTGTTGCGCGGGTCCTTGCTGTCGAGCAGGTCGCGGTTTTCGATGAACAATAGGCTGTTGACGATCACCGGCGGGATCGCCGCAAAGTTCGGGTACAGGTGTTGCGGGTAGTTGTATTGGTAGAGCGTGTCGCCACGGCAGTCGGTGATCGACAGGCCGGCCTGGATCTTCTCGATATAGGGGGCGAACAGGCCGTGATCGACGTAGTTCATCAACGCGGGGGAGAACTTCACCTGTTCGCTGATCAGGTAGTCGCGCTTGAGCAACCGCGGCAGGAATTCGCCTAGCGCGCTGTAGCCCAGGCGTTTGTCGAAGGGGCCTTCACCGGGGTAGACGATGGCATCGCTGGGCCCTGGCTGCAGCGAATAGGTCAGGGTGGTGGCCAGTTTGCTGAATTCCCGCGATTGCAGGTTGGAGGTGCGGAATTCGTCATAGGCGGCAAAGCCGAGGGCGATGATGGCCACCAGCAGGATGAGGATGATCAGCCGCCACCAGAGCCGACGCTGACGTGGGGACTTTACAGGTGGCGTCTCGGCCGGAGGGGTTGCGGGTGCTTCCGTTCTGGTTGGTTCCGATTGCCACAGTGCGCCCATAGTCTTCAATCCGGCCAGGTATTTTCGTCTTGCTTGTCTGAAGCTTAGACGTTGACCGGGTTAGGTGAAAAATTTGTAAGAGGGCGAGAAAAGTGGCGTAGGGATATGCGGCTTTGGTGTGGGTTTCGGGGGGAGGCGATGTTGTTAAGGTGGCTACAGGATTTTTACGGCGGCTTCGCAGCCCTTGTCGCGACTCAAGGCCGCGCCCGCAGGGGCGAGATTTCTCGCCGAATTTCCCCGTTTATACAGTGAAAATCCCTACAGGGAGCTTCCTATACTGCTCGCCCCCTTCGCCCTGCCGGACGCTCTACGCCGGCACACGGGCCGGCCCACGAGGCCAGCCCGGCAAGTCTACGTCCCGCCTATCGGCGCGGCCGGTGCTGCACGAAGGTCAAATCCAATAACAAAATGAGGTTGTATTGCTATGCCCGTCGGCAACCACCCTGCCCACGCCGAGACCGCCCAGGGCGGCCCTCTGAAGCGTGAACTTGGCGAACGGCACATCCGTCTGATGGCGCTGGGCGCCTGTATCGGTGTCGGTCTTTTCCTCGGTTCGGCCAAAGCCATCGAAATGGCCGGCCCAGCCATCATGCTGTCCTACATCATTGGTGGCCTGGCCATCCTGGTGATCATGCGTGCCCTCGGCGAGATGGCCGTGCACAACCCCGTTGCCGGCTCGTTCAGCCGCTATGCCCAGGATTACCTCGGCCCGTTGGCGGGCTTTCTCACCGGCTGGAACTATTGGTTCCTGTGGCTGGTGACCTGCGTGGCGGAAATCACCGCCGTGGCCATCTACATGGGCATCTGGTTCCCCGACGTCCCCCGCTGGATCTGGGCCTTGGCGGCGCTGGGCAGCATGGGCGCGGTCAACCTGGTGGCGGTCAAGGCGTTCGGTGAGTTCGAGTTCTGGTTCGCGCTGATCAAGATCGTCACCATCATTGCCATGGTCCTGGGCGGTATCGGCATCATTGCCTTCGGCCTGGGCAACGACGGCGTGGCCATGGGTATTTCCAACCTGTGGAGCAATGGCGGTTTCATGCCCAACGGCGTGACCGGCGTGCTGATGTCGCTGCAGATGGTGATGTTCGCCTACCTGGGCGTGGAAATGATCGGCCTGACCGCCGGCGAAGCACGCAACCCGCAAAAAACCATTCCGCAGGCCATCGGTTCGGTGTTCTGGCGCATCCTGCTGTTCTACGTAGGGGCGTTGTTCGTGATCCTGTCGATCTACCCGTGGAACGAGATCGGCAGCCAGGGCAGCCCGTTCGTCATGACCTTCGAACGCCTTGGTATCAAGACCGCTGCCGGCATCATCAACTTCGTGGTCATCACTGCAGCACTGTCGTCGTGCAACGGCGGTATCTTCAGCACCGGTCGCATGCTCTACAGCCTGGCGCAGAATGGCCAGGCCCCGGCCACCTTTGCCCGCACCTCGAAAAACGGCGTGCCGCGCAATGCGCTGCTGCTGTCGATCGGCGCGCTGCTGCTGGGCGTGCTGGCCAACTACCTGGTGCCGGAAAAGGTCTTTGTCTGGGTGACGTCGATCGCCACCTTCGGCGCGATCTGGACTTGGGTGATGATCCTGCTGGCGCAGCTGAAGTTCCGCGCCGGGCTCACCACTGCCGAGCGCAAGGCGCTGAAATACCGCATGTGGCTGTGGCCACTGAGCTCCTACCTGGCACTGGCCTTCCTGGTGCTGGTGGTAGGGCTGATGGCGTACTTCGAAGACACCCGCGTGGCGCTGTACATCGGCCCGGCGTTCCTGGTGTTGCTGACCGCCTTGTACTACACCTTCCGCCTGGCGCCGAAACAGTCGCAGGGCATCGTCAGCCCAGCGTCCTGACGAGGCCGGGGGCCGCCTTCGGGCGGCCCTTTCAGCTACAGCCCTTCTGGGTCATTGCTCGTCAACTGGCATTTTTGTCAGTAGAACGCCCTAGATTTATTGCCTAACGTGGCGTTCAGGCCAGGCAAGGAAGGGCATCTGTGACCATGCGATGCAGAGCACCCGCGTTTTTCAAGTACGTGATCGTCGGTATCTTCAATACCGCCATCCACGTGGCAGTGTTCACTGCCATGCAACTGTTTGCCGGTACTGACCAGGCGATCAGTAACCTCACTGCCTTCTTCACAGCGTTGTCGTTCTCTTTTCTGGCCAACTCCCGATATACCTTCAAGGTGCGTATTTCGCTCTTGCGGTATCTGGTGTTCGTGGCCGGTATGGGCAGCCTCAGCCTGGCGCTGGGGGCTATCGCTGACAATCAGCAGTGGCGGCCGGTTGTCACTGTCACGTTGTACTCAGCCATGAGTCTGCTGCTGGGTTTCCTGTTGTCGCGGTGGATCTTCACGGAGCAGCGCAAATGGTTATTTCGCTGATCGTCCCGATATTCGATGAAGAACTGGCAATCCGCCCATTCTATGACGCGGTGCGCCGTGCGCTGCACGGGGAACCGGCGAGGGTCGAGGTGATCTTCGTCAATGATGGCAGCCAGGACGGCAGTGAACAGCAGGTTCGTCAGCTGATTGCGGGTGACCCGGATGTCATGCTGGTCGACCTCTCACGTAACTTTGGCAAGGAAGCGGCACTCCTCGCCGGGCTGGAAATGGCCCGTGGCGATGCAGTTATCCCTATCGATGTCGACCTGCAGGATCCGGTAGAGGTCATACCCCTGTTGATCGAGCAGTGGCGAGCCGGTTTTGAAGTGGTGCTTGCCAAGCGCCGGGACCGTTCCAGTGACAGCTACTTGAAGCGATTAACGGCCGGAGGCTTCTACTTTTTGCTCAAGCGGATATCGCAGATACACATTGAAGAGAACGTCGGTGACTTCCGGCTGCTCGACCGCAAAGTCGTGGACGTGATCAAGTCGATGCCTGAACAACAGCTGTTCATGAAAGGCATGCTGTCCTGGGCGGGGTTCAGCACCACGGTGGTTGAATATGAGCGCGCTGCACGGGCTCAGGGCGGTAGCCGTTTCAACGCCTGGAAGTTATGGAATCTGGCATTGGACGGCATCACCTCGTTCAGCACTGTACCGTTGCGGCTGTGGACCTATGTGGGCGGGACTATCGCCTTCACAGCGTTGGTTTACGCAGCGGTGCTGGTCGCTGACAAGCTGATCTTTGGCAACCCTGTCCCAGGCTATCCCTCGCTGATGACGGCCATCTTGTTTCTCGGTGGCGTGCAGTTGATCGGGATCGGAGTCTTGGGTGAATACATTGGCCGTATCTACATGGAATCCAAGCATCGCCCTCGTTATGTCGTCAGGGGCAAGGTCGGGTGTGACCCGGCGCAATCAGGGCGGGTGTTGATCAAGGAGAGATAATGGCCGTTTCGCTACGCTGGCAAGAGACCCGTGCAAAAGCTTGCGTGGTCGTGGCAATTTTGCTGATGAGTGCTGCCTTGCGCTTTCATCAGGTAACGACGCGCACTATCTGGCTGGATGAGGCATTCAGTGTCTTACTCAGCCACCTGCCGCCTGAGCAGATACTGTTTCATACCGCCCGGGACGTCCATCCGCCCCTGTATTACTTGATTCTGCATTACTGGATGCAGTGGTTTGGCAGCGATGCGCTGGCGGTTCGTAGTTTGAGCGTTTGCGCGGGCGTCGCTTCGGTAGGCATGGGTATGTTGCTGACAAGGCACCTGGCGTCTTGGCGTGCCGCAATGATTGCTGGCCTCTTGTTGGCATTCTTTCCCATGGCCATACGTTTTAGCCAGGAAGCCCGAATGTACGCGTTGCTGAGTCTGCTGCTGCTGTCGGCGATCTACATGCTTTGGCAGTGGGTATCCAGGCAAAAAAACCTCTACCTGGTTGCCTACAGCCTACTCATGGTCGCCGCGTTGTACACCCACTACTTTGCAGCCTTGTGCGCATTGGCCAATTGGGCCTACCTGTCAGTGACTAGGGATTCACATGGCAAGCGACTTGTGTTGGCTCGTGCCTGGTGGGTGGGGCATGTGGGAATCGTCTTGGCCTATCTGCCTTGGCTGCCCATCTTGTATCGTCAACTGCATCACCGTGAGTTGGTGGCCTGGATTGTTCACTATCCGGCTTCCCTCTTGAGCATGCCGCGATCGTTCTGGAATGCGTTTACCCAATGTGAGGAGGCTGCCTATGCAGACGTCTTGTCTGTGTTGCTGTCCATTTTTCTCGTGTTTGCTTCGCTACGGGTATTGCGCCATGTCTCGACGCGTGGGCAGCCGAATGTATTGCTATTGAGTTATTGCTTTGTTCCCATCCTTGTCGTCTGGCTGGTCTCCTATGCCATGCCGTTATTCATCAACCGTTATCTGCTTTTCTCCCTCATGGGGCTGCCGTTGCTGGTAGCGGTCGCCGCTGATACGTGGCCGAGGCGAACGTTACTGGCATCGGTTGCTGGCTGTCTGTTCATCGAACTTGCAGGGCTGGCCTATGCCTACAATTACCAGGCCAAGCCGGGGGGGGATCTGGGTACGGTGATGGCACATGTTAATAAGTACTGGCGCTCAGGGGATGCTTTGTTAGGCGATCGCAAAAGGCACTACCTCTCGATCGAGTACTACAATGCCACGGGACGCCCGGCATTTCTCTATACCCAGATTGAACCTGATGCGACCGGTAAGGCGGCGACCACCTACGGTACCTTGACGTTGTTTTATCAACGCTCGGATGAGCTTTACGTAACAACGCCACAGAGACTGGCGAACCACTTCAAACGCCTCTGGCTGGTGACTGAACCTTCGTCTGCTTACACGCCGCGTATGCCCGTCGACGGGTGGGTGAAAGTTGATGAAATCGTCGAGGGCTCGTTCAAGGCATTGTTGTTTGCAGTGCCAGAACAAGCCAATCGCTGAACCGTGAGCCGCCTCAGGCCGCTTGTGGCTCGAAACTGTCGGCCCGCGCCATCTGCCACATCCGCGAATAGAACTGCCCATCCACCTCACCGGTCAGCAACTCCCCCGGTTTGAGGAACACATGCATCTGCGAGAACAGCTTGATCTCAGTGGCCGATACCCGTCGCACCAAGTGCTTGGCTTCCAGCTGTGCCGGGTGTTCCAGGCCGGCCGCAGCGAGCATTTCGGCCAGGGCGCGCAGGGTGTTGTGGTGGAAGTTCAGTACCCGCTGGGCCTTGTCCGGCACCACCAGTGCGCGCTGGCGCAACGGGTCCTGAGTGGCCACACCGGTCGGGCACTTGTTGGTATGGCAGCTCTGCGACTGGATGCAACCAATCGCGAACATGAAGCCACGCGCTGCGTTGGCCCAGTCGGCGCCGATGGCCAATACGCTGGCGATGTCGAAAGCACTGACGATCTTGCCACTGGCACCGAGCTTGATCTTGTCGCGCAGGTTCAGGCCGACCAAGGTGTTATGCACGAACAGCAAGCCTTCGCGCAGCGGCACGCCGATATGGTCGGTGAACTCCACTGGCGCCGCGCCAGTGCCCCCTTCCTTGCCGTCGACGACGATGAAATCGGGGAGGATGCCAGTTTCCAGCATGGCCTTGGCGATGCCCATGAACTCCCATGGGTGGCCCAGGCAGAACTTGAAGCCCACCGGCTTGCCGCCGGACAGCTCGCGCAACTGGGCAATGAACTGCATCATTTCAATCGGCGTCGAGAAGGCGCTGTGGCGCGACGGCGAAATGCAGTCCTCGCCCATGAGGATGCCGCGGGTTTCGGCAATTTCCTGGGTCACCTTGTGCTTGGGCAGGATGCCGCCGTGGCCGGGCTTGGCGCCTTGGCTCATCTTGATTTCGATCATCCGTACCTGGGGGGTACGTGCCTGGGCGGCGAAGCGTTCCGGGTCGAACCGCCCGTCTGCGGTACGGCAGCCAAAGTAGCCGCTGCCCAGCTCCCACACCAAGTCGCCACCGTGTTCGCGGTGGTAGGGGCTGATGCTGCCTTCGCCGGTGTCGTGGGCGAAGTTGCCCAGCTTGGCGCCTTCGTTCAGGGCGCGGATGGCGTTGGCGCTGAGTGAACCGAAACTCATCGCCGAAATGTTGAAGATCGATGCCGAATACGGCTGGCTGCACTGCGGCCCGCCGACGACGATGCGAAAACCCGCAGGGTCGGTCAGCGGTGCCGGGCGCATGGAGTGGCCGATGAATTCGAAGCCGGACTGGTAGACGTCGATCAGGGTGCCGAAGGGTTTGTCCGAGGCTTCGTTCTTGGCCCGGGCATACACCAGCGAGCGCTGAGCGCGGGAGAAGGGCAGGGCGTCGCTGTCGGCTTCGAGCAGGTACTGGCGGATTTCCGGGCGAATGCCCTCGACCAGGTAGCGGATGTTGCCGAGGATCGGGTAGTTGCGGCGTACTGCGTGGCGCTTTTGCAGCAGGTCGAACACGCCGATCAGGCTGAGTACGGCAGTGGTCAGGGTGAAGGGCCACAACCACTCGTGGTGGGTGAACGGCAGGCTCGCCAGGGTGAACAGTACACAGGCGGCGAAGAAGGCGTAGCGGCTGAGAAGTGACAGGCTCATACGGGGTCCTTGCGATGGCGCGGTCAGGCTCAGGGGCCTGGGGCAAACCCCGACCATAGCCCGGTTGGGCGGTAGTGAAAATGAAAATCGGGGTATCGAAAATCATTCGCACAACGGGCTGGTTGCTCGGTCGTGCTGCTTGAGTAACAGGCGGTGGCGCCAGGCTTGCTGTTCTTCCAACGACGCGTCGATGAGAAATTGGTATCGCCCGGCAACCCGCATCGCTACGGGTACCCCATCGCGGTACAGCAAGCGGTTGCCGCTCACTGCCGGTACCTTGGCCCCCGGCAGTAGCGAGCCCACCAGGTTCAGCGGGTCGCTGGCACTGACCATCACCAGGGCGCCCTCCGGCTCACGCCGTCGCACTTGCCGCAACAGGCCTACCGCCTCCGGCAAGGCGAACTGCTCGCCGGCCAACCCGGCGATAAACCGCCCGCCACGAATTTCGCCGCGGGCTTCCAGCCGGTGATAACAGCGCAGCAACGCTCGCCACGGGGGCAGCACATCGCTCTCGCGTTCCAGCAGGCGCCAGCAGATCACCCCGTAGCGACGCAGCAGGGTGCGGGCAATGTGTTCCAGGCGCTGGTCTTCGTTCAGGTTGGCGGTACCGCGCCGCAACAACGCCCAGCGCCCGGCGTGGGCCATGCTGTTCGAAAACGGCGCATGGCCGCGGCGGCTGTGACGTGGCGCGCGTTTGGCCGCTGGTGTGATCAGGCTGCGCAGGCCGGTGAAGCTGTCGGCGCCGGCCAGGCCTGAGCCCACCAGTTCCTGCAGTGCCGTTTCCAGCTCACTGGGCAACAGGTGCGCCTCTTTGGCCAGTTCATCGAAGAACAGCGCACCTTCCGTTTTCAGCGCTTCATGCACACGTTGCGCGCGCGGGCCTAGCGCCTCGGGGGAAGGGGCTGGCGCGAGGCTGCGCCAGGTATTGAGCTGGTCCCGGGGCAACAACACCAGCGGGGTGCTGGCCAACGTGCTGCTCGACTGCGTCGCTGCCAGGCGGCTCCAGGCGAACTGCCCGCTGCGGCACGCGTCGTCGAGCCAGTGCGGGCTGTAGTCCTTGATCCGCGCAGGCAACAGTTCGGCTTCCCAGGCACCCGCAGCACTCGGAAACCCCTGCAGTTGGCCCAGTACCTCGGCCACCGCCTGCGGCCCGCGCAGGCGTTCGTCTGCGGCCAGGTGCTGCCAATCGAACAGAAAGCGCATGAAGTCCTGCAGGCTGACCGGTTCTATCTCCCGGCGCAGGCGTTTGACCGTGTAGCGGTGGATGCGCGCCAGCAAGTGGCGCTCGCACCACTGCAGGTCGTGTGCACCTGGGCTGAAATGGCCGCGCAGCACATAGCCTTCGCTTTCCAGGCGAGCCAGAGCCTGCTCGATGTCCGGCAGGGGTTTGCCCAGGGGGCTGGCGATCTGCGCCAAGGTCTGCGGGCCGTAACCTCCCAGGCGGGCGCGCAGCAGCTCGCTCAGCGCAGTGTCGGCGTCGATGGCCTGATCAAAGCCGGGCAGCAGGTTCAAGGCCGGCTCTGTGGATGCACCCGGATACAGCGCCTGCAGCAGGTTCAGGCGCTCACGGGCCAGCCAGAGCTGTTGATCGGGCAGGTGCAAGGCTCGGCCTGCCTTGGCCAGTTGCCGAAGCAACAGGGCCCAACTGGGGTTGGCCTGGGCTTCATGCTGGGTAATGGCGCCCAGGCTCATCAACGCCTCGTGCATCTCATCGGCGTTGACCGGTTGCAGCCAGGCCTCGTCTTCCACGGCGCGGATGGCGTCGGCGTCCAGCGCGCCCAGATCATCGCCACTGCGCACGTCGCTCCAGCGTCGGTTGAGTACCGCCTGGGTTCGGCGTTCTTCCAGCGGTGCATCGTCCAGAAACGCGTAGGGCCTGGCGTTGAGGATGGCCGAGGCCAGCGGTGACGGTGCCGGCAGGTCGCGGCTGATCATTCGCACCTCGCCGCTCTCCATACGCCGCAGCAGGGCCAGCCAGCCTTCGCTGTCCATGGCCTCGTGCAGGCAGTCGTCGAGGGTCTGCTCGACCAGCGGATGATCGGGGATCTGCCGTTCGCCGACGATGTTTTCCAGGCAGGCGATCTGGTCGGGGAACACCGACGCAATCAGGTCTTCGCTTTTCATCCGCTGGATCTGCGGGGCCACCTTGCGCCCACCAACGAAGCGCGGCAAGGCCATGGCCACGGCAGCGTTCCAGCGCCAGCGCACACCGAACAGCGGCGCGTCGAGCAGGGCCTGGATGAGGACCTGTTCGGCATTGCGGCTGGTCAGGTAGCGCCACACCTCGTCCAGGGCGAAACTGTGGCTGGTGGACAACGACAGCACGATGGCATCTTCGCTGGCCGCCGCTTGCAGCTCGAAATTGAACGTGCGGCAGAAGCGCTTGCGCAGGGCCAGGCCCCAGGCGCGGTTGATACGGCTGCCATAGGGCGAGTGGATGATCAGTTGGGTGCCGCCGGACTCGTCGAAGAAGCGCTCCATGATCAGCGTCTGTTGCGAGGGCAGGGCGCCCAGTACTTCCCGCGTGCGCCCCAGGTAATCGAGCAACTGGCTGGCGCTGTCTTCGCCCAGTTCGAAGCTGCGCCGCAGCCATTGCACCACCGCCGCGCTATCTGCACCCGGCAACCCCAGCCGCTCGTCGATGCGTGCCTGCAAGCGGGCGACCGCCGCTGACAGCTCATCGCTGCGCCCTGGTGCTTCACCCAGCCAGAACGGAATGGTCGGCGGCAGGCCATGGGCGTCCTCGACCCGCACGCGGCCAGGTTCGACCCGCAGGATCCGGTACGAGGCATTGCCCAACTGGAAAACATCGCCGGCAATGCTTTCTACCGCGAAGTCTTCGTTGACGCTGCCGATGCTCTGCGCCTGGGGTTCGAGCAGCACGGCGTAGTCGGCGGTCTCGGGGATGGTGCCGCCACTGGTCAAGGCCGTCAGCTGGCTGCCGCGACGGCCGCGCAAGGTGCCGCTCACCGCGTCGCGGTGCAGGTAGGCGCTACGGATGCCTTGACGGCCGTTGTAGCCCTCGGCAAGCATGCTCAGCAGCGCCTGGTAATGCTGCACGTCGAGTTCGGCGTAGGGCGTTGCCTGGCGCAGGCAGTCGAACAGCGCCTGCTCCTGCCACGGCTGGTTGCTGGCTTCGGCGACGATTTGCTGGGCCAGTACATCCAGGGGGGCCTTGGCGATGTGCAGCTGGTCGAGCTCGCCTCGGCGCACACAGTCGAGCAGGGCCGTGCATTCGATCAGATCGTCCCGCGAGGTCGGGAACAGCCGGCCTTTGGGAATGCCCTCGACCTGGTGGCCCGAGCGGCCGACACGTTGCAAAAAGGCCGCGATCGAACCTGGCGAGGCGATCTGGCAGACCAGGTCGACATCGCCGATATCGATGCCCAGCTCCAGCGAAGCCGTGGCCACCAGCACCTGCAACTGGCCCTGCTTCAGGCGCTGTTCGGCGTCCAGGCGCAGCTCCTTGGCCAGGCTACCGTGGTGCGCGGCCACGGCTTCTTTGCCCAGGCGGTCGCTGAGGTGGCGGGTCAGGCGTTCGGCCAGGCGCCGGGTGTTGACGAATACCAACGTCGTGCGGTGTTCGCGGGCCAGGGTTGCCAGGCGGTCGTAGACCAGGTTCCACACGTCGGTGGCCATCACCGCACCCAGGGGCACGGGTGGTACTTCCAGGGCCAGGTCGCGCGTGCGTGCGTGGCCGATGTCGACGATCGCACAGGGGCGCTGATGACCCACCAGAAACTGCGCCACGCGCTCCACCGGCCGCTGGGTGGCGGACAGGCCGATGCGCCGCAAGGGCCGTTCGGCGAGGGCTTGCAGGCGCTCAAGGGTCAGCGCCAGATGGGCGCCGCGTTTGTTGCCGGCCAGGGCGTGAATCTCATCGACGATCACCGTGTGCACATTGGCAAGGCCGGCACGGCCCGAGGCTGAGCCCATCAGCACATAGAGTGACTCCGGCGTGGTCACCAGGATGTGCGGGGCGAGCTTGCGCATGGCTGCACGTTCTTTCTGCGGTGTGTCGCCAGTGCGCACGGCGGTGGTGATACGGGGCGCTTCAAGGCCCTGGTCTTCGAGCGCCTGGCTGATACCTTCGAGCGGGGCCTGCAGGTTCAGGCGAATATCGTTGGACAGGGCCTTGAGCGGCGAGACGTAGACCACCTGCGTCTGTGCGGGCAGTTCGCCGCCGTGTTCAAGGCCTTGGCGGAACAGCTCATCGAGCACCGCGAGGAAGGCGCTCAAGGTCTTGCCCGAACCGGTCGGCGCGGCCAGCAGCATCGACTGACCGGCGTGAATCAATGGCCAGGCACGGGCCTGGGCGTCGGTGACCGTGGCGAAATGGCGACGGAACCAGGTGCCGACGGCGGGGTGGAACAGTGCGAGCACCGGGTGCTGTTGGGCGGGCAGGTTCATGTGTTGGTTATGGAGGGTCGGCGGCGGGTTGGCAAGGGGCCGTTCGTCTGTGCATGGGGGAGGCTACCTGTGCTTGTCTGGCCATGAGCCCCATGGGATGCTCTCTGGCTTTGCCTGTGAGCCCATCCCATGACCAAGACCATCCGCATTGCCGCCGCCCTGCTGATCGACCCCCAGGGCCGCACCCTGCTGGTCCGCAAACGCGGCACCCGGGCCTTCATGCAGCCTGGGGGCAAGATCGATGCAGGGGAGACAGCGGTGGCCGCACTGGTGCGCGAACTGCACGAGGAATTGGGCCTGCGCATCGACCCTGCACAGGCCATCCCCCTGGGCCGCTTCAGCGCCCCGGCGGCCAACGAGCCAGGTCATGAGGTACAGGCCGAGCTGTTTCGGGTCGACAGCGCCGAGGCCGTGGTGCCAGCGGCGGAAATCGAAGAAGTGGTCTGGCTGGCCGCCGACCAGGCGCCCACTCTTGAGCTGGCGCCATTGACCCGCGACTTGATCCTGCCGCTCTACCGCAAAGCGGTCAGCGTACCGCGCTGACCCCGTCGAGGGTGGCGAACGAGGTGTCCTTGGCGGTCAACAGGAAGTCGCGCATGTACGGTGCGTCGAGCATGTCGGTGCGCACGGCCGCATAAAGCGTGGCGAACAGGCCCTTTTCGCCCAGGCGCTTGCCCTTCACATAGCCGCGCGAGCTGTACTCGTGCAGCGCCCAGTGCGGCATGCCGCACACCCCGCGGCCGCTGGCGACCAGTTGCATCATCATCACGGTCAGCTCGGAGGTGCGCACGGCGGCCGGTTCGATGTCGGCCGGCTCCAGGAAGCGGGTGAAGATGTCCAGGCGGTCGCGTTCCACCGGGTAGGTGATCAAGGTCTGGTCGAGCAGGTCCTGCGGCACGATGTAAGGCTTGCTGGCCAGCGGATGCTGGTTGGCGACGGCAATCATGGCTTCGTAGGTGAACAGTGGTACGTAGGTGATACCGGCCAGGTCCAGCGGGTCGGAGGTGACCACCAGGTCCAGGTCACCCCGGGCCAGGGCTGGCAGCGGGGCGAAGGCGAACCCTGAGGCCAGGTCCAGCTCCACTTCCGGCCAGGCATCGCGGAACTGGTCGATGGTCGGCATCAGCCATTGGAAGCAGCTATGGCATTCGATGGCCATGTGCAGGCGCCCGGCGGTGCCGCCGGCCAGGCGGGCGATGTCACGTTCGGCGCCGCGCAGCAGCGGCAAGGTGGCATCGGCCAGTTGCAGCAGGCGCAGCCCGGCGCTGGTAAAGCGGATCGGCTTGGTCTTGCGCACGAACAGCGGCAGGCCAAGGCGCTCTTCGAGCTCCTTGAACTGGTGCGACAGGGCTGACTGCGTCAGGTGCAGGCGCTCGGCGGCCTCCACCAGGCTGTCGGACTCGCGCAGGGCATGAAGGGTTTTCAGGTGGCGAATTTCAAGCACAACGACTTTCCATTGGGAATACGGGAGGAAACGGGGTAGTCGTTGAGTCTGGCTCAAGTTGGCCTGGCTGTCATCAGGGTTTACGTGTGTTGCCACACTGACCGCCTGGCGAGGTTCACGAAATTGTCATTGAACTGTGGCAGCGCGCTTGAATGATTTTCATCAGACTCGCGTTCTACTGGGGATCTGCATTCTGGTGTTTCTTTCATGCGGGCTTTTCTGCTGTTTTTGTTCTTTCTTGTCAGCGTGCCGGCTAGCTTCGCCGAGCAGCGCTGCGACGTTCACGTGGCGGCTCAGCGGGCGGAGCTGGGCAACCTGAGCCTGGTCTACCAGAGCGTGGGTGCGCCTCGAGACCCGGCACTGCTGCTGGTCATGGGCCTGGGCGGGCAACTGATCCACTGGCCGGACGACGTGGTCGAAGCTTTGTGCCGCCAGGGTTTTCGGGTCATTCGCTATGACAACCGCGATGTTGGCCTGTCACGCTGGAACCAACTGCCCCCTTCGGCCAATCTGACTGTCGAGCTGCTGCGCTACAAGCTGGGTTTGCCAGTCGCCGCGCCGTATACGCTGACCGACATGGCCGGGGATGGCCTGCGCCTGATGGACTCACTGGGCATAGACCAATTCCATGTGCTGGGTGTCAGCATGGGGGGGATGATCGCGCAGCACCTGGCGGCGATGGCGCCGGAGCGGGTGCGCAGCTTGACGCTGGTGATGTCCAGCTCGGGGGCCGCAGGGTTGCCCGCGCCAGATCCGGCCCTGGTGCAGTTGCTGGCCCGGCGCAGTGCGCCGAACCGCGAGGTGGCCATCGAACAGCAGGCTGATTTGCTGGCAGCACTGGGCAGCCCCGAGGTGCACGATGACCGTGCGGCGCTGATGCAGCAGGCGGCCGTGGCCTATGACCGGGCGTTCAACCCTGAGGGCGCCAAGCGCCAGATCATGGCGATCCTTGCCGAACCGAGCCGGGTAGCGCTGCTCAACCAGTTGCGCGTGCCGACCCTTGTGGTGCACGGCACGGCCGACCCCTTGTTGCCGGTGATGCATGGGGTGCACCTGGCAGCGCATATCCAGGGCAGCCAGTTGCGCTTGATACCGGGGTTGGCGCACCGCTTCCAGGAGCCGTTCAAGGCGCCGTTGCTGGGGGCGGTGCTGCCTTACCTGCAGTCACACCGGCAGGACGCGACGCATATCGCAGGCCTTTGAGAGCGGTTTTGTCCGCGAAGAGGGCGATGCCGATCTTTCAGCCCAGCCCGTACTTTTTCACTTTGTCGAACAGCGTGGTCTTGGCCATGCCCAGTTCCTGGCTGGCCTGGCTGAGGTTGCCGCCGGTGCGCTGCAGGGCATCGCTGAGCAGGTTGCGCTCGAAGGCCTCCACGGCCTCGGAAAAGCCCAGGCCCTGGCTGGCGCCACCACTCGGGCCTTTCTTGAACGCCGGCAGGCCCAAGGCATAACGCTCGGCCACGTTGCGCAGTTCGCGCACGTTGCCGGGCCAGTCATGGGCCATCAGCCGCGACAGGGTCTGGCTGTCCAAGGTCGGCGTTTCGCGGTCGAAGCGCAGGGCCGATTGCTGCAGGAAGTGTTCGAACAGTTGCAGGATGTCTTCGCGGCGTTCGCGCAGTGGCGGTAGTTCCAGCGTCACCACGTTCAGCCGGTAGTACAGGTCGCTGCGAAACTGCCCGTTCTGGCCCATGGCATCGAGGTCGGCCTTGGTCGCGGCAATCACCCGGCAATCCACTGCAATGCTCTGGTTCGAGCCCAGCCGTTCCAGGGTGCGCTCCTGCAACACCCGCAGCAGTTTGATCTGCAGGTTGATCGGCATGCTTTCGACTTCGTCGAGGAACAGCGTGCCGCCGTTGGCGTGTTCGATCTTGCCGATTCGGCGTTTGCCCGCACCGGTGAAGGCGTTGGCTTCGTGGCCGAAGATCTCGCTTTCGAACAGGTTCTCGGGCAGGCCCCCGCAGTTCAGGGCCACGAAGGGCTGGCCCTGGCGGCGGCTGAAGTCGTGCAGGCAGCGGGCGACCAGTTCCTTGCCGGTGCCGGTCTCGCCTTCGATCAGCACGTTGGCCGAGGTGTCGGCCACATTGGCGATCAACTCGCGCAGCTGCTCCATGGCGGCCGAGCGGCCAATGATGCGACCCTCCAGGCTGCTCTGTTCGGCCAATTGGCGGCGCAGGGCCACCACTTCGCGGGAAAGGCCGCGATGTTCGAGGGCGCGGCGCACCACATCGACCAGGCGCTCAGGCGAGAAGGGTTTCTCCATGAAGTCATAGGCGCCATTGCGCATGGCGCCGACCGCCATGTCGATGTCGCCATGGCCGGTGATCAGCACCACGGGCAGGCTGCGGTCGCGGGCTTTGAGGCGGTTGAGCAGTTCGAGGCCGTCGATGCCCGGCAAGCGGATATCGCTGACGACGATGCCGGCGAAGTCGTCGCTGATGCGTTCCAGGGCCTGTTCGGCGCTGCCGACCCCTTCACAGGCGATGTCTTCCAGCGCCAGCGCCTGCTGGCAGCCGAGCAGCACATGCGGGTCGTCTTCGACGATCAGGACGGTAAGAGGCGCTTGGTTCATGGGTGCTCCGCCGGTTCGCTAGGGGGGGATACCAGAGGCAGGGCCAGGACAAAGGCCGTGCCGCCACTGGCGGGGTGCTCGACGTTCAGGCTGCCCTTGGCGGCGGCGGCAAGGCTCGCCGACAAGGTCAGGCCCAGGCCCAGGCCATGTTCGCCGGGTTTGGTGGTGAAGAAGGGTTCGAACAGGTGCTTGCGCGCCTCGGCGTCGATGCCATGGCCATTGTCGCGCACGCGCAGGCGATATTTGTCGCCCTGCAGCTCGCCTTCCAGCCACAGCTCTGGCAAGGGCTGGGTGGCCATGGCGTCGAGGGCATTGCCGATCAGGTTGACCAGGATCTGCTCCAGGCGGGTCTGGTCAATGGCCAGTTGCTGGTCTTCGAACTGATGGTGCAACTGCAAGTGGCAGCCACTGATACGGTTGGCCAGCACCTGCAATGAGGCGTCCACTGCCTTGGCCAGCGACGCCTGGCCACTGTCGTCGCCACGACGGGCGAACGAGCGCAGGCTGGCGGTGATACGGCCCATGCGATCGATCAGGTCGTTCATGGTGCGCAGGTTGGTGCTGGCCGTTTCCAGTGCGCCGCGTTCGAGGAAGCGCACGGTGTTGCCCGACAAGGTGCGCAACGCGGCCAAGGGCTGGTTGAGTTCGTGGGCGATGCTGGTGGACATCTGCCCGATGGCGGCCAGCTTGCCTGCCTGGACCAGCTCGTCCTGGGCGTGGCGCAGGGTTTGCTCGGCATGCCGGCGCTCGCGGATCTGCCCCTTGAGCCGTTCATTGCTGGCGCGCAGGTCGGCGGTGCGCTCGGTGATACGCCGTTCGAGCTGGCTGTTGGCTTCCTGCAGTGCCTCGCGGGCGGCCAGGCGGGTGGCGATGACCTTGCGCCGCTCATTCCAGGCGATACCCAGAATCGCCAACAGGGCGAATGCCACCCCAACCAGGATGCCCTGCACCATGGATTCACGGCGCAAGTCCTGCAGCGGGGTCAGCAGGGTGAAGTGCCACGGGGTATCCACCAGGCGCCGGGTTTGTGCCAGGTAGGCCACTTCATGGGCCTTGCCCTGAACCGTTTCGCTGTTGGCCGGGAAGGTCAGCTTCTCGACGCCATCGGCCAGGGTTTCCCGCGCCAATGGTTGCAGCTCGTTCAACGGCCACCAGTAATACTGCAGGCTGCGCGCCAGGCGCTCCTTGATTTGCGGGGTCAGCGGGCGCACCGATTTCAGGCGCCGGGCCGGGTCGCTGGAGAGGATGATGATGCCGTTTTCGTCACTGACGAACGCCTCCAGGCGGGCCCGTTGCCAGCGCTCCTCAAGGGTGTCCAGGCGCACCTTGATCACCGCCACGCCAATGATCTTTCCGTGTTCTTCCAGCCCGTGGGCCAGGTAGTAGCCAGCCTCGCCGGTGGTGCTGCCGATGCCGTAGAAGCGCCCGGGTTCGCCGCGCACGGCCGTCTGGAAATAGGCTCGGAACGACAGGTCTTCACCGAGGAACGAATCGGCATCGCGCCAGTTGCTGGTGGCCTGCACCCGGCCATTGGTGTCGAGGACGAAGATCGCCCGGCTGCGGCTGCGCCGATTCAAACCTTCGAGGTATTCGTTGACGGCCTGGCGGGAGCCGCCGTCAGGGTCGGTGAGCAGGTGCGAGACGCTGTCTTCAAGCTCCAGCAAGCTGGGCAGGTAGGTGTACTTGCTGATCTCGCTTTCGACCGTACGCGCGTGCAGCTCCAGCTGACGTTCACCGTTTTCGCTCAAGGTGCGGATGCCGTTGCTCTCGCTGACCAGATAACCGGCCAGCCCCAAGCCGACCATCAGCAGGATGATCAAAGGCGGCAACAGCAATTGGCGGATCAGGCGGGAATTCACGGCAGGCTTGGCAGGGAGCAGTAGCGAAGGGTCGCATTTCATCACAGTGGCCTTGTCACGACCAGCATCCGCTGCCCGGAGGGGGCGAGCAGCGGAACTGGAGGCCGACTTAGTGTTGCAGGATCTTGCTCAGGAAGTGCTGGGTGCGTTGGTCGCGGGCGCTCTGGTCACCGAAGAACTCCTCTTTGGTGCAGTCTTCGATGATGCTGCCCTTGTCCATGAAGATGACCCGATTGGCGACCTTGCGGGCAAAGCCCATCTCGTGGGTCACGCACATCATGGTCATGCCTTCGTGGGCCAGTTGCACCATCACATCCAGCACCTCGCTGACCATTTCCGGGTCCAGTGCCGAGGTCGGTTCGTCGAACAGCATGACGATCGGGTCCATCGCCAGGGCGCGGGCGATCGCCACACGCTGCTGCTGGCCGCCGGAGAGCTGGCCGGGGTGCTTCTTGGCATGGGCGCTGAGGCCGACGCGTTCGAGCAGGGCCAGGCCCTTCTTGGTGGCTTCCGCCTCGCTGCGGCCAAGTACCTTGCGCTGGGCGATGGTCAGGTTCTCGGTGATGGTCAGGTGCGGGAACAGCTCGAAGTGCTGGAACACCATGCCGACCCGCGAACGCAGCTTGGGCAGGTTGGTCTTCGGGTCGGCAATCGAGGTGCCATCGACCACCACGTCGCCTTTCTGGAACGGTTCCAGGGCGTTGACGCACTTGATCAGGGTGGACTTGCCCGAGCCCGACGGGCCGCACACTACCACCACTTCACCTTTCTTGACGTCGGTGCTGCAGTCGGTCAGTACCTGGAAGTCGCCGTACCACTTGTTGACGTTCTTGATGGAAATCATACGGTGATCCTTTTTTGCAGGCGCTTGACCAGCCACGAAGCGGAGAAGCTGATGATGAAGTAGACAACCCCGGCGAAGATCAGGAACTCATGGGAGCGCCCGATGATGTCGCCGTTGGAGCGTGCCGAGTTGAGGAAGTCGACCAGGCCCACGGTATACACCAGCGAGGTGTCCTGGAACAGGATGATGCTCTGCTGCAGCAGCAGCGGGGTCATCTTGCGGAAGGCCTGGGGCAGGATGATCAGGCGCATGGTCTGGGCGTAATTCATGCCCAGTGCTTGAGCGGCACCCATCTGCCCTTTGGAAATCGACTGCACGCCGGCGCGGACGATTTCGCAGAAGTACGCCGCCTCGAACATCATGAACGCGACGACGCAGGAGGTGAACGCACCGACGGGGGTATCTTCGCCGGTGATCCAGCGCAGCACGAACGGCACCGCCAGGTAGAACCAGGTGATCACCAGCAGCAGCGGGATCGAGCGGAAGTAGTTGACGTAGGCACCCGCCACACGCGACAGCAGCTTGCTCGACGACAGGCGCATCAATGCCAACAGGGTGCCGAGCGCGATGCCGCCGACCACGCCCATGACCATCAATTGCAGGGTCATGACCATGCCGCCCCACAGGGCAGGCAGGGCCGGGATGATTTCGCTGAAATCCATGTCCATTTACTTGCCCCCCACGGAAATCAGGCCAGGCACGGCAACTTTCTTCTCGACCAGGCGCATGAGCAGCATCAGGCCCATGTTCAGGGTGAAGTAGATCAGCGTGGCCAGGGTGAATGCCTCGAACAGGTTGGCGGAAAATTCCGCCGTCTGTTTGGTCTGTGCCAGCAGCTCCATCAGGCCGATCAGCGAGGCCACCGAGGAGTTCTTGAACACGTTGAGAAACTCGGAGGTGAGCGGCGGAATGATGATCCGGTACGCTTGCGGCAGCAGCACGTTGGTGTAGATCTGCGGCAGGCTGAAGCCCATGGCACGGGCGGCGGCCTCTTGGCCGCGGGGCAGCGCCTGGATACCGGTCCGCACCTGTTCGCAGACTCGTGCGGCGGTGAACAGGCCCAGGCAGACAACCACGCTGATCAGCGCCGAGGTGGTCGGGTTGAGGTCCTGCTTGAACCATTCCTGCAGGCCCTCGGGCAGCAGGTCCGGTACCAGGAAGTACCAGATGAACAATTGCACCAGCAGCGGTACGTTACGGAACAGCTCCACGTAGGCGGTGGCGATGCCCGATATAAGGCGGTTAGGCACGGTACGCATGACGCCGAGTACCGACCCCAGCAGCAGTGCGATGATCCAGGCGGTGATGGCGATGGCGATGGTCCAGCCCAGGCCGGTGATGTACCAGTCCAGATAGGTTTCGCTGCCCACGCCGGTGGACTTGAAGAACACGCCCCAGTCCCAGTTGTAATTCATCGGGATTTCCCCTCAGACGGTTGTTTCACGGGCACCTTCGAGCATCCGGGGGCGCTCGGCGCCCTCGGATGAAAGGTTAGACACTAATGAGTGGCCTGCAGAATAGATTCGTGCGCTTGCGCACCAGGCCACTATCTGAGGATCAGGACTTCTTCTCGTCCGCGGCCTTGTCGGTCGGCTCGGCGATCAGTTTCTTCAGTTCGTCGCTCATCTGGAACTGCAGGTTCAGGCCTTTTGGCGGGATCGGTTGCATGAACCACTTGTCGTAGCTCTTGTTGACTTCACCCGACTTGAAGTAGCCCACGATGGCGTCGTCGACCGCTTTCTTGAACGCAGCGTCTTCCTTGCGCACCATGCAGCCGTAGATTTCGTACGACTGTGGAGTACCGGTGATGACCCAATCCGCAGGTTTACGCGCCTTGGCCATTTCACCGGCCAGCAGGGCGTCGTCCATCATGAAGGCCACGGCGCGGCCGCTTTCGAGCATGTTGAAGGCTTCACCGTGGTCCTTGGCGGAAATCACGTTCATCTTCATCTGCTTGTCGGCGTTCATCGCCTTGAGGATGCGCTCGGAGGTGGTACCGGCGGTGGTCACCACGTTCTTGCCGGCCAGGTCCGGGAAGTCTTTATAGGATGGCTGACCGTCCTTGACCTTGGTCAGCAGACGGGTACCGACTTCAAAGATGCCGACCGAGAAACCGACCTGCTGCTGGCGCTCGACGTTGTTGGTGGTGGAGCCGCATTCCAGGTCGACGGTGCCGTTCTGCACCAGAGGAATACGGGTCTGGGAGGTGACGAGGTTGTACTTGACCTTGATGTCGGTGCCCAGCTGCTTCTTCAGCGCTTCGACCACAGCGAGCTGGATGTCGTGGGAGTAGCCGACGGGCGTGGTGCTGCCTGCCAGGTAGGAAAATGGAATGGATGAGTCACGGTGCCCCAGTGTGATGGTGCCCGAGTCCTTGATCTTCTTCAGGGTGCCGGTCAGCTCCTCGGCCATGACAGGCGAAGCGATGACTGCAGCCGCGATGGCGGCGCCCAGCAATTGACGAACGATACGCATCAAATTTTCCTCGACGTGTTTGTTTTTTTTATGGAGCCGTTGGCGGACTCTTTCGTTCAACGAATACAGCATGAAGCGGTGCATTCGGCTTCCAAGTGTAGAGCATGACTCGTGCCAAACTCTGTGAATGATCATAACCCCCCGAAAAGCCTGGGCATCAGCCCTATCTCAAGGTTTTTCTGGATTAACCCATAGTCGGAACGCCGAATGCGTGGGTTTTTTTCGTTCGGCAATCCGAACGGGGGCGTCAGCGTTAAGTAACACACCGGCATGAAACGCAAATGTTGAGCTGGCTGCCTCATCATCAGGAGCGCATGCCGTGTCCGTCATCCCGATCCCCTCCGATTCCGTCGATGCCTTCATTGCCCGCCAGCTTGCCGATTGGCTGAGAACTGCCAATGTCGATCTTCTTCTGACCTTGCACAGGGCGCTGCGCCAACAGCAGGCCGCTGCGGAAAGTGTCAAAAACAGGTTGGCAGGCATTCCCAGCCTGGAGGCTTTTGCCACGCCCCTGCTCGAAAAGGCATTGCGCGCCAAGGGCCTGGACGATGTCGATGTGCGAAGCATGCAGGTCTACATCGAGGACGATGTGCCCCTGCCCAGCGCAGCACCACGCCTGCATACACCGTGGAGGACACTCCACAGCGTGCAACCGTTGCTGACGGCTGCGCTGCATAATTTTCACGAGGACGAGACCTTGCCGTCACTCCATCGACGTGCCTACCTGCAGGACGGCCGTGGGGAGAAGCTTTCGCTGAAGTTCGAAGCGTTTGCCCGCTGTTGCAGGGAACTGGACATTGGCGGCCAGTATCAGAAGATGCTCCGCTCGCAACTTTTTCCCAAAAGCAGGCCCCCGGCACCCGAGGGTTTTGCCCGTGTCGCTGTAGAGCGTATGTTCGAAGAAAACCTGCGTGCCCAGCTGGACGTTGCAGTGCGTATCGCAAGGATCAAGTCCGAGCTGGACGAAGTCGACTACTTACGCTTGTTGCCGGTGTTCGCAAGCAACCCCATCGTGCCGGCGACCCCGGGTGTGGTCACGCCCCGCCAGTTATATCTGCTGGGCAAGCGTATCCATGGGCTTGTCACCCTGGAGCTACGCGAGCGTGCTGAAGGGCCGCTGGTGGGGATCATCAGTTGGATACCGCGGGATCCGTATCGGCCGGTGACCAGGCACGCCTCCTGGGAGACCTTGTATCAGTCATTGGCCAAACGGTTGCGTGCGCCTCATTACCGATCCTTTTTCAGACGCTTCATCAGTGAACGTGACCGGCCCAGCTTCACGGCCACCCTGGAGCGCCTGATCGAAGCCAGTAGCATGCAAGCGCCAGCTGTTCTGGATGGGCGCAATTTCGCCATCGATACGCCCTTGTTCGCCTATCTGCGTGGCTTGCAGGTCGACAAGATGCTTGATGATGCAAGAATCCTGGCAGTGCCCACCGCCGATGAAACCGCCATCGAGCGCCATCAGCGGCTGGAAGCGCTCAAGAGTGCGGGGCTCGATGTGCTCAACCTGGCTGCGCTGTTCATTCCGGTATTGGGGGAGGTGATGTTTGCCGTGGCTGCGGTGGACGTGGTCAGCGAAGTCTACAAAAGCTATGCCGATTGGCGGATAGGGGACCGCCAAGGGGCACTGGATCACCTGTTTGGCGTGGCAGAGAACCTTGCTGTCGGTGCCGTGGTGGGCGTCGGGGTAGTGGGTGTGGGCCGGGTGCTGGAACGGGTGCCGTTTGTCGATTCGCTCACGCCCCTGCACGAAGGTGAGGGCCGCTGCAGGTTGGCGGACCGGCCGCTCTCGGCCCATCACCTCGATGGCGGCGGCCCGCTGATGCGCAGATTTGGCGGGGACTTCGCGCAAGCCTCTGACCAGACTGCCGAAACGCTGCTTCGGGTAACCGGGCTCGAACACAACCAGTTGCGCCATCTGCACCTGCAAGAGGCGCCAGCCCCAGCGCGGCTGCTTGATGCCCATGCACGCCACGAGTGCCATGTCCTTGAGCCGCACCTGCGGGGCGCCGCTTTCGAGCGCGAGCTGGCTATTCGCCAGGCTGTACCCTCTGCTGCCGGCGCAATACTGATGAGGGTATTTCCGGGGTTGTCCGTGCGTTGCGCCGAAGAAATTCTCGAGCTGGCAAACGGTGAGCAAATCAAGGCGCTGCTGGCCAGTGGTCGTGTGCCATTGGCAATGGCCGAGCGTGCACGCTGGTTCTTGCGGGAAAGTCGGCTGGACCGCGCACTGATGGGGTTCGAGCATGAAGGTGAGGTCAATTTCGATACCCAGCGCTTGGCCTTGGAGCTGATCAATGAACTGGCGCCTTGGCCGCCGTCGGTGCGCATTGAACTGCGCCTTGGGGAAGCGGGCGGTCGCTTGCTGGCGTCGAAGGGCGCTAACGACGCGTCGCAAGTCAGACGCATCATCCAGACCGAGCAGGGTTATTACTTGAGTGATGCCACCCCAGCAGGGTCAGCTACGGGCTTGTTGCCGTGTTTGCTGCACACCCTGGAGGACGATCAGAAAGTGGCGCTTGGCGGCCCCGAGTTGATGGCGCCTGAACTCGGCCAAAGGCTCTCCCGACAAGCCAGCGTCGATCGCGAAAAAACCGCAAAAATGATGGGCTTGCCGCCTATCGCTGAACGCTATCGACCGCCGCAGCGCATAGCAGACGGCCGAATTGGCTATGCACTGAGTGGCGGCGGCGAGAGCAGCCGTCAGGCGATCCGGCGCGGCTTACATGAAATTTTCCCTACCCTGACCGATGCTCAATTGGACGCTTACCTGCTCGACCTGATGCAACGCAGGGTCGGCCTTTGGGACCACCTCAGCAGTCTTCAGCAGCGGCTGGAAAGCCTGCGCGGTGCACTTGACGCCTGGCAGCGGCAGCGGGTGAGCTTCATGGATGGGCTCAGGCGGCGACGCGTGGCCAACCAGATTCGTCGTGCCTGGCGGCGCAAGACGACCGGCCTTGCCGGTGATGACTTTGTCCTGCATATCGATGGCGAACAGGTGGGCAGCTTGCCGGCCTTGCCGGCAGGCATCGAGTTTGGCCATGTGCGACGCTTGACGTTACGCAACATGAGCCTTGAGCAGGTCGATGAGGATTTCCTGGGCAGGTTCACCCACCTGCGCGAACTGGACCTGCGGGACAATCAGTTGAGCACCTTGCCACTTGGCCTGGAACGTTTAACCGAGCTGCGTACGCTGCGACTGTCGGGTAACTGGATTACCGTCGATGGGGCGGGCAGTCAAAGGCTGGCAAGCCTTGCGATGCTCCAGCAACTTGATCTGAACTATAACCCCTTGGGCCAGGCGCCAGACCTTTCAGGGTTGCGTAACTTGCGCGAAGTGTCGCTGCGCGGAACCGGGCTGCAAGAATTGCCAGATGACGACCAGATGCCTTGGAGGGGGTTGGTGGATGTTCGCGAGAATCAGATTCGTCAGTTGAACGGGCAGTTGCGCAGCTTGAGCGATCGACTGCAACGGTTGGCACTGCATGACAACCCTCTGGACGAAGCGGGCGAGGAGCTGATTGCCCACAGTCACACGGTTGCGACCCTCCACCGGCGTAGCTCTTATCAACACGCCATCGCCGACAGTACGCTGCTGGATCGATGGATGGAGGGTACCGACGAAGCCGTACGCACCCAGCGCACGCAGATCTGGACGAGTTTGTCTCAGGAGACACAGTCGGTAGATCTGTTTCGTTTTCTGGCAGATTTCGCAAGTTCTGATGACTTCCTCGATCACCCGCGCTACTACCGCGCCAGGGTGTGGCGGATACTCGAGCTTTGCGCGGACAACACTGACGTGCGTGAAGCGGTGTTCTGGCAGACGCAAGGACGCAGGACCTGTGAGGACCGGCTGTTACTGATCCTCAGCCAACTGGAAGTCAGAACCCATATTGCCTTGCACGCGGCCGGTGAGGGGGGCGCGCGGGCCGAGGCGACCTTGCTGAGGCTCGGGCGCTCGCTTTATCGCCTGGACGAACTGGACAGTATTGCCGCTCGGCATATCCAGGAAATGCGCCAGGACCCTTTTGCCGCGGTGGATGACATCGAAGTTTACCTTGCCTACCGGGTTCACCTGGCTGACAGGCTCGATCTACCGGCCCAACCGCGGCACATGAATTACCTTGAGCACAGCGGTGTGACCCGTACGCGGATCATGCGTGCGGGTACTAGCGTGCTGGCCGGTGAAAATACCGACGTGCTGAGCCAGGCACTGGCGCAACGAGAGTTCTGGCAAGGCTATGTGCGCAATCGCTACCCTGAGCGCTTCGAAGCCTTGGCCGCACCGTTTCATGAACAGCTGGAGGCTTATGAGCTTCAGGCTGGCGACTCGGGCGAGCAGCAGTACCTTGAGCGCGCTGCGGCATTGATGGAAACGCTCAATGGCGAAGAGCGTGCCCTTTACCTGGAGTTGGCAAAGGAGGCGTACGGTCGGGAGTTCTGAGTGCGGGCGACCGTCAGGCGGTCGCCGCGCAGGGTTCAGGCGGCATTGCTGCGTGCGTTGCCCTGAGCCAGGTAATCAGCCAGTGCGCGCTGTTCGCTGTCGCTGGTGAACAGGCCCAGTTTGGTTCTGCGCCAGAGGATATCCTGAGTGCTGACAGCCCATTCGGTTTCGCGCAGGTAATCGACTTCCCGGGTGAACAGGCCACCACCAATCGCCTGGCCCAGATCGTCCGGGCCGTTCACACCTTCCAGCAACTGCCAGGTGCGGCTGCCGTAGGTCACTGCCCAGCGCTTGGCGATATCCGGCGCGAGCCATTGGTGCTGCGTGAGCAGGTCGTCGACCAGGGCCTGAGGCGTGCTCATGCCTTCACCACCGGGCAGGGCAGAGTGGGCTGTCCAGCTCTGGCTCATCTGGCTGAAAAACGGCTTGAGTTCTGCCATGGCCGACTCGGCCAGCTTGCGGTACGTGGTCAGTTTGCCGCCAAACACCGACAGCAAAGGCGCCTCGCCTTGAGCGGCGGAAAGCGCGAGGGTGTAATCACGGGTGACGGCGGACGGGTTATCCGATTCGTCGTTGCACAGCGGGCGCACGCCGGAGTAGGTGTGCAGGATATCGCTGCGGCTCAGTTGATGATTGAAGTGCGCGTTGACCACCTTCAGCAGATAGTCGGTTTCCTGCTCGGTGATCGCCACCTTGGCCGGGTCGCCGCTGTACTCGCGGTCGGTGGTGCCGATCAAGGTGAAACGGTCCAGATAGGGGATGCAGAAGACGATACGTTGGTCTTCGTTCTGCAGGATGTAGGCGTGATCCCCTTCGTACAGGCGCGGCACGATCAGGTGGCTGCCCTGGATCAGGCGAATGCCGTACGGCGCATCGAGCTTGAGGTCATCCTTGATGAAGCTGGCGACCCAAGGGCCGGCGGCGTTGACCAATGCCCGGGCGCGAATGCTGTGCACGCTGCCATCGGCTTGCTGCAACTCCACGTGCCACAGGCCGTCGACGCGTTCGGCGCGCAGGCAACGGGTACGGGTATGGATGTGTGCACCGTTTTCGCGTGCGGCCATGGCGTTGAGCACCACCAGGCGTGCGTCGTCAACGGCGCAGTCGGCGTATTCGAAGCCACGGGTGATCGCCGGCTTGAGCGGGTAGCCCGGGCCGAAGCGCAGGCTGCGCGAGGCGCCCAGGCGCTTGCGCTTGCCCAGGTGATCGTAGAGGAACAGGCCGGCACGGATCATCCAGGCCGGGCGCAAGTGCGGGCGGTGTGGCAACACGAAGCGCATGGGCTTGACGATATGCGGCGCCTTGGCCAGCAGCACTTCACGCTCGGCCAGTGCTTCGCGGACCAGCCGGAACTCGTAGTGCTCCAGGTAACGAAGGCCGCCATGGATCAGCTTGCTGCTGGCGGAGGAGGTGTGCTGCGCCAGGTCGTCCTTTTCGCAGAGGAAGACCTTGAGGCCACGCCCGGCGGCGTCGGCAGCGATGCCCACGCCATTGATGCCACCGCCGATCACGGCGAGGTCATAGCAGTCGGCGAGGGGGGGCTGGGACGAAACGGGCTGGGACACGGGCAAGGCCTCCTGGGGCTGTTCACATCGAATATGAACATTGATGTTCGTTTCCGAAAATCTTAGCGCAATGGAAAGGCAGTATCCAGTCGTGGGTTATAGAAAAAACTGATTGAATGAGAAGGAAATGAACAATTTCGAAAATTGTGAGGGTGTTGGCGGGGTGTTTTGGAAGGGTGTGGGGTTGCAAGTGCTTGTCACAACATCTTTGGCGCCTGTGAGATCGAGCGCCGCCCGCGCGGCGCTCGATTTTGACGCCCCTGCAAAACTCAAGGCAGGCGACTTTCAGCCCTCACTCTATCCCCAGCCAGGCCTTCGAAGTCTCAGGGCTCAAACCACCTCAAGGCGAATCTTGTACTGATTGAGCAACTGGTTCAGGGCCGCGGTGGGAGTCTGGTCGGTCACCAGGCAATCGACCAGGTTGATCGACCCCAGGCGAACCATGGCATTGCGCCCGAACTTGCTGGAGTCGGCAGCCAGAATAACCTGCCGGGCATTGGCAATGATTGCCTGGGAAACCCGAACTTCCTGGTAGTCGAAGTCGAGCAGGCTGCCATCTTCATCGATGCCGCTGATCCCGACCAGGGCGAAGTCGACCTTGAACTGGCTGATGAAATCGACACTGGCCTGGCCCACCACCCCACCATCACGCCGCACCGTGCCACCGGCCACCAACACTTCGAAATCGTCCTTGGCAGCCAGAATCGAGGCCACGTGCAGGTTGTTGGTAATCACCTTCAGGTGGCTATGGTTCAGCAACGCACGGGCAATCGATTCGGTGGTGGTACCGATGTTGATGAACAGCGAAGCATGGTCGGGAATCTGCTGGGCAACGGCATCGGCGATACGCTGCTTTTCATCGCGCATCTGGTCGGCACGCATGGCGTAGGCGGTGTTTTCGATGCTCGAATCGTAGGCGGCGCCACCGTGGTAGCGGCGCAGCAGGTTGAGCTCGGCGAGCTGGTTGATGTCGCGCCGGATGGTTTGCGGGGTGACGACGAACAGCTGTGCCATTTCTTCGATGCTGACGTAGCCGCGTTCGCGTACCAGCTCGAGGATTTGTTGTTGGCGGGGGGGCAGATTCATGGGCGGTCCTTTTGGGCAGCCGGACAAATTCTGCAATGATGCCGTAGGAAGGGGATGACGGCCAGCGGACGTTGGTGTCGGCGTCATCGCAGGCAAGCCCGCGATGACGCCGCACGCTTCAACGCCGATTCAAACCGCGTGGTCTTCCCAGTCGCGGGTACGATCGACCGCCTTCTTCCACCCGGCGTACAGCTTCTCTTTTTGCGTCTCATCCAGTTGTGGGCTGAACTCGCGCTCGATGATCGCCTTGTCGCGCAACTCGTCCAGGCTGCTCCAGAAGCCACAGGCAAGGCCCGCCAGGTAGGCGGCGCCAAGGGCTGTGGTTTCACGCATTTTCGGGCGCTCCACACAGGTGCCGAGGATGTCGGCCTGGAACTGCATAAGGAAGTTGTTGGCTACCGCGCCGCCGTCGACGCGCAGTTCGGACAGGCGTTGGCCGCAATCCTGTTGCATGGCGTCAAGCACGTCACGGGTCTGGTAGGCGATCGATTCCAATGCAGCACGGATGATATGGTCGACCTTCACCCCACGCGTCAGGCCGAACAGGGCACCACGGGCATAGGGGTCCCAGTAGGGGGCACCCAGGCCGGTGAAGGCGGGCACCAGGTACACACCGTTGCTGTCCTTGACCTTGCTGGCGAAGTACTCGGTGTCGAGGGCATCGTTGACGATCTTCAGTTCGTCGCGCAGCCACTGCACGGTGGAGCCACCGTTGAACACGGCGCCTTCCAGTGCGTAGGCCACTTCGCCGCGGGGGCCGCAGGCGATGGTGGTGAGCAAGCCGTGGGACGACGTGACGGCCTTGTCGCCGGTGTTCATCAGCAGGAAGCAGCCGGTGCCGTAGGTGTTCTTGGCCTGACCGGGCTCAACGCACATCTGGCCGAACAGCGCGGACTGCTGGTCGCCGGCGATACCGGCGATGGCGATGCCGCTCTTGGTGTGGCCGTAGACTTCGGAAGAGGGGCGTACCTGGGGCAGCATCTGGCGTGGAATGCCAAGAATTTCCAGCAGCTTGTCGTCCCATTCCAGGCTGTGGATGTTGAACATCAGCGTACGCGAGGCGTTGGTGTAGTCGGTGACATGCACCTTGCCGCCCGAGAACTTCCAGATCAGCCAGGTATCGATGGTGCCGAACAGCAGTTCGCCGCGTTCGGCGCGTTCACGGGCACCTTCGACATTGTCGAGGATCCACTTCAGTTTGGTGCCGGAGAAGTAGGGGTCGGTGACCAGGCCCGTGGTCTCGCGGATGTAGTCTTCGTGGCCATCACGCTTGAGCTGCGCGCAGATTTCGGTACTGCGGCGGCACTGCCAGACAATGGCGTTGTAAACCGGGCGGCCGGTTTCCTTGTCCCACACCACCGTGGTTTCGCGCTGGTTGGTGATGCCGAGTGCAGCGACCTGGGCGTGGCTGATGCCGGCCTGAGCCAGGGCTTCGACCATGGTGGCGCTCTGGGTGGCGAAGATCTCCATCGGGTCGTGTTCGACCCAGCCAGCCTGCGGGTAGTGCTGGACGAATTCGCGCTGGGAGGTGCCGACCACATTGGCGTCGCGGTCGAAAATGATCGCTCGCGAGCTGGTGGTGCCCTGGTCCAGGGCGATGATGTAGTGCTTATCCAGGGTGTCTGTCATGGTCGTTGGCCTTGCAAAATGAGGAAGTCAGGGCTTGGGCGTGAGGCCGCATCAGTTGACTTGAGTATCGCCCTGGCGATTGTCGTTTGTCTCAGGGTTCGCGGTGGGCGCCACCGGCAGGTTGCGGGCGATCATGCCGCGATACGCGGCAGCGCCCAGGCATGCGCCGAGGATCGGTGCGAACACCGGAACCAGGAAATAGGGAATATCTCGTCCGCCAGTGAAGGCGATTTCGCCCCAACCGGCCAGGAATGTCATCAGTTTTGGTCCGAAATCGCGGGCTGGGTTCATCGCGAAGCCGGTCAGCGGCCCCATGGCGCTGCCGATCACGGCAATCAGCAGGCCGATCAGCAGCGGCGCGACGGCGCCACGTGGCAGGCCATTGTTGTCGTCGGTCAGGGCCATGATCACGGCCATGAGGATGGCCGTGATGACGACTTCCACCAGGAATGCCTGGCCGGTCGAAAGTGAGGGGTGCGGGTAGGTAGAGAACACCGAGGCCAGTTCGAGGCTTTCGGTACTGCCTCGCAACATGGCATGGGCTTGTTCGAAATCGAAGAACAGATTGCTGTACAAGGTGTAGACCAGCGCTGCGCCGCAGAAGGCGCCACAGATCTGGGCGAGCATGTAGAACGGCAGCTTGCGCTTGTCGAAACCGGCGAACAGGGTGAGGGCGATGCTCACGGCCGGGTTCAGGTGCGCACCTGAAACGCCCGCAGTGAAGTAGATAGCCATGCTGACGCCGACGCCCCAGATGATGCTGATTTCCCACAGGCCGAAGCTGGCACCCGCGACTTTGAGCGCGGCCACGCAGCCGGTGCCGAAGAAGATCAGCAGCGCAGTGCCGAGAAACTCGGCCAGGCACTGGCTGGACAGAGTGGGTTCGCGTAGAGCAGTCGTCATGTATGACCTCGTTTTTTTTGTTGTGAGGCGCGTGGCGCTCGACAGCAAAGCCCGGTGTCGATCCCCATTGACCCCAGGCAGAAGTTGGAAATGCACCTTAAAAGTGCGCCATTTATTCAGAAACGAAAAAATATAGACAAGAAACGCTTATGTCAAAGGTCGAAAGTGAACGGTCAGTCACGATCTGGACGTTGTTAGGGCGCGCGAAACCGCACGCTAGAGAGGCGCGTAAGCTGTGTATTGGCTGTGATGTGGGATATGTCCTAAAGTAGCCGCCGACTTGTACTCGACCGGAGCTGCGCATGACCCCCGCCCTAGACGTGTTGAAAAAAGCCCGCGCTGAACATCGCGTGCACAGTTATGAGCACGATCCGAAGTCGGCGTCGTATGGGTTGGAGGCAGCGGAAAAGCTCGGGCTAGAGCCGCAGCAGGTGTTCAAGACCTTGTTGGCGAGCAGTGAGAAAGGCGAATTGCTGGTGGCCGTGGTACCGGTGGTGGGCACCCTGGACCTCAAGGCACTGGCCCATGCGGCCGGTGTGAAGAAGTGCGAGATGGCCGACCCGGCGGCGGCTCAGCGCGCCACGGGATACTTGGTGGGCGGTATCAGCCCGTTGGGCCAGAAGAAGCGCCTGCGCACTTTTATCGACGAGACGGCGCAACACTTTGCAACTATCCATGTCAGCGCCGGGCGGCGCGGGCTGGAGGTGGAGTTGGCGGCTGCGGTGCTGGCTGAACATACTCAGGGCACGTTTGCCGGTATCGGCCGGGGCTGAAATGGCTGGGGCCGCTGCGCAGCAGCCCCGGCAATCGTGAATCAGGTCGCCGAACTGTACCGACGAACGCCGTTCTCCTGCCGCGGCAACTGCGCCGCGACACTGCCCGGCACCGGGAACAGCACCAGGTGATCGGCGGCCACGGCAATCCCGACTTCCTCACCGACCTGATGATCGACATGGCTGGGGAAGATCGCCTCCAGCTGGCTACCGGTAACCAGTTGCAGGCGATACAGCGTCGACGCCCCCAGGAAGCTCTTGCCTACGATGCTCGCCCGCAGCGGGCTGTCTGGCGCATGCACGATGTCGTCAGGGCGCAGCAGCACATCCACCGAACTCCCCGGCGCCATGATGTACGCACGGTTGCCGCGCAGCTCACCGAGTTCGGTATTGACCGCCTCATGGCTGCTCATCTGGCCACGGATGAAATAGCCCTGACCAATGAAGCTGGCCACGAACGGCGTCTGCGGCTCGTGGTAGAGGTTGTAAGGGGTGTCCCACTGCTCCAGGCGACCTTCCTTGAACACGCCCACGTGATCGCTGACGGCAAACGCCTCTTCCTGGTCGTGGGTCACCAGAATGGCGCTGGTGCCACGGCTCTTGAGGATGTCGCGCACTTCATGGCTCAAGCGCCGGCGCAGTTCCACGTCGAGGTTGGAGAACGGCTCGTCGAGCAGCAGCAACTGAGGCTCCGGGGCCAGCGCGCGGGCCAGCGCGACCCGTTGCTGTTGCCCACCGGACAGCTCATGCGGATAGCGGCCGCCCAGCCCACCGAGCTTGACCAGCTCGAGCATCTCTTCGACGACCTGCGCCTGGCGCGGGTGCTTGGCAATGCCGAAGGCGATGTTCTGGGCCACGGTCAGGTGCGGGAACAGGGCGTAGTCCTGGAACACCATGCCGATGCGGCGCTTTTCTGGGGCCAGGGTGAAGCCTGGCCGGGAGATGACCTCGCCCGCCAGCTGGATCTCGCCTTCATGGATAGGTTCGAAACCGGCGATGGCGCGCAGGGTGGTGGTCTTGCCGCAACCGGATGAACCCAGCAGGCAACCAATGTCGCCTGCGTTCAGGTGCAGGTTGAGGTTCTGGACGATGCGCTGGTCGCCATAGCCGCAGGCGAGGTTGCGCAGGTTGAGCAGTAGGGGTTGACTCATGCGTGGTGGTAAGCCGGTTCTACAAGGAATTCGAGAAGGGCCTTCTGTGCATGCAGGCGGTTTTCAGCCTGGTCCCAGGCGACCGAACGAGGGTCGTCGAGCAGGTCATGGCTGATTTCCTCGCCACGGTGGGCCGGCAGGCAGTGCATGAACAGGGCGTCGGGTGCCGCCAGGTCGAGCAGTTCGCGGGTGACCTGGTAAGGCGCGAAGTGCGCCAGGCGCCGTGCAGTTTCCTCCTCCTGGCCCATGGAAGTCCAGACATCGGTGGTCACCAGGTGCGCGCCACGCACGGCTTCCTTGGGGTCGCGGATGATTTGCACGCGATCACCGCCTAATGCCATGAAGCGTGGATCCGGCTCGTAACCTTCCGGGCAGGCGATGCGCAGCTGGAAATCGAACTGACGGGCGGCTTCGATATAGGAGTTGCACATGTTGAAGCCATCACCGATCCACGCCACGGTCTTGCCCTGGATCGAGCCGCGGTGTTCGAGGAACGTCTGCATGTCGGCCAGCAGTTGGCACGGGTGCGACTCGTCGGACAGGGCATTGATCACCGGCACGCTCGACTTCGCCGCGAACTCGGTGAGGGTGCTGTGGGCGTGGGTACGGATCATCACCACGTCGAGCATGCTCGACAGGACGATAGCGCTGTCACCGATCGGTTCGCCACGGCCCAGCTGGGTATCGCGAGGCGACAGGAAGATGGCCTGGCCGCCCAGCTGGATCATGCCGGCCTCGAACGACACGCGGGTACGGGTCGAGGACTTTTCGAAGATCATCCCCAGCACACGGCTTTTGAGGGGCTCGAACAGCACGCTTCGCTTGCGCAGGTCCTTCAGCTCGATGCCGCGGCGGATCACCCCGAGCAATTCGTCGGTGGTGAAGTCCAGCAGGGAGAGAAAGTGCCTAGCGCTCATGATTGACTACCTTATCTGCAACGGTATGCAGGTCGACCGTATGGTTTTTTTTGACAACGGGAGTGACCTGCGGCGTAAGCCGCACGGGGCGGACGAAATAGGGAAAGGCGCAATACTATAATTAAATGTCGCCTGAAACCAAGAGGGGAAACAGCGGCTCTGTTGCAAAGGGTGTCGTTACCCATTGAGCGTGCGCTGTTTTTTATTTGCTACAGAGGTTGTACACGGCTTGCCCGCGATTTGGCAAATGCGTGTCGCGAATCGTTTGCCTGATGTCGGGCAATTCATGGCACGAAGCGCGCTGGCGAGGGCGTTCGGCTGGGCGCATAGTCGCCCTCAGACCCATCATCAGGCAGAGGCGGCCATGACCAAGACCCTGCATCACCGTGCCTGTCACCTGTGCGAAGCGATCTGCGGGCTGAACATCGAAGTCAGCCATGAGGACGACGGGCAGGCGCTGATCACCTCGATCAAAGGCGACCCGGACGACCCGTTCAGCCGCGGCCACATCTGCCCCAAGGCAGTGGCCCTGCAAGATATCCAGAACGATCCCGACCGCCTGCGTCAGCCCCACCGTCGGATTGGCGAGCGCTGGCAGGCGATCAGCTGGGACGAGGCTTTCGCCCTGGCGGCCGACAAGCTCTGGAGCATCCAGCAGGCGCATGGTCGCAACGCGGTGGCGGTGTATCAAGGCAACCCGAGCGTGCACAACTATGGGCTGATGACCCACAGCAACTATTTCCTCGGTTTGTTGAAGACCCGCAATCGGTTTTCAGCCACCTCGGTGGACCAGTTGCCCCAGCACCTGACCAGCCACCTGATGTACGGCCACGGTCTGTTGTTGCCGATACCGGACATCGACCACACCGACTTCATGCTGATTCTGGGAGGCAACCCGCTGGCGTCCAATGGCAGCATCATGACCGTGCCTGATGTGGAAAAGCGCCTGAAGGCGCTGCGTATGCGGGGCGGGCAGTTGGTGGTGGTGGACCCACGGCGCAGCGAAACAGCGGCCATGGCCGACCGGCACCTGTTCATTCTTCCCGGCGGCGATGCTGCATTGCTCAGTGGCCTGCTCAATACCTTGTTCGACGAAGGCCTGACCCGTGGATCACACTTGCCGATCAATGGCCTGGATCAGGTGCGCAGTGCACTCGCCCTGTTCACCGCCGACGCCATGAGCCCGTTGTGCGGCATCGCTGCCGCCGATATCCGTCAGCTGGCGCGTGATTTTGCGGCAGCCGACAAGGCGGTCTGCTATGGCCGCATGGGCGTCTCGACCCAGGCCTTCGGCACCCTGTGCCATTGGCTGGTGCAATTGATCAACCTGGTAACCGGCAACCTGGATCGGGTGGGTGGCGCCTTGTGTACCGAGCCTGCGGTGGACCTGGTGGCGAGTACCTCGGGCGGGCACTTCAATGCCTGGCAAAGCCGGGTTTCGGGGCTGCCGGAGTACGCTGGCGAGCTGCCGGTCGCCGCCTTGGCCGAGGAAATCCTCACGCCCGGTGACGGGCAGGTGCGGGCCTTGGTGACGGTGGCGGGCAACCCTGTGCTGTCCACGCCCAACGGTCGGCAACTGGACGGGGCGCTGGCGGGGCTCGAGTTCATGCTCAGCATCGACCTGTACATCAATGAAAGCACGCGCCATGCTGACCTGATCCTGCCGTCCACGTCGGCACTTGAGAACGATCACTACGACAGCACCTTCAACCTGCTGGCGGTGCGCAATGTGACCCGTTTCAACCGCGCGATCCTGGCCAAGCCCGAAGGCGCGCTGCATGACTGGGAGATCTTTGTCGGCCTGGCCAAGGCCTTGGCCGAACGGGCCGCCCTTGAACTCAAGCCAACCCAGGCGCCGGCGCAGATGATCGATTGGGCCTTGCGCAAAGGGCGCTACGGCGAAGGCTCGGCCTGGAAGCTCTCGCTGGAAGCACTCGATCGGCACCCCCACGGGCTCGACCTGGGCCCGCTAGGCGCCAATCTGCAGGCCCGCCTGAACACTGCCAGCCAGGCCATCGAGGCGGCACCGCAGGTGTTGCTGGATGACTTGGCCAGGCTTGCGCGGCAGGCGCCAATGGCTGCTGGCGCGCTCTTGCTGATCGGCCGCCGCCACGTGCGCAGCAACAACTCGTGGATGCACAACTTCCACCGGCTGGTCAAAGGCAAGCCGCGTCATCAGCTGTTGATGCACCCTGATGATTTGCAGCAGCGGCAGTTGCACGATGGCCAGCGCGTGCGCATACGCTCACGTACCGGCACCCTCGAAGTCGAGGTGCAGGCGTGCACGGACATGATGCCAGGCGTGGTCAGCCTGCCGCACGGCTATGGCCATGGGCGCCAGGGCGTGCAATTGCGGATAGCCCACGGGCAGCCCGGGGTCAGTGCCAACGACCTGACCGATGAGCGCTTGCGCGATCAGGTGTCGGGCAATGCCGCCCTCAATGGCGTGCCTGTGCACGTGGAGGCCGCCTGAGCAATGGCAAGGCCGCGCACAGCGCTCGGCTTTCCGATACAATGCGTCACCGTGCCGACCATCGAGTCGGAAAGTTCAGACGAGGTGTTCCATGGATATCATCGAAACGATCAAAGAGCAGATTCAGAACAACACCATTCTGCTTTACATGAAAGGCTCGCCGAATGCCCCGCAGTGCGGGTTCTCGGCCAAGGCATCGCAAGCTGTGATGGGTTGTGGCGAGAAGTTCGCCTACGTTGACATCCTGCAGAACCCGGAAATCCGCGCCAACCTGCCCAAGTACGCCAACTGGCCAACCTTCCCGCAGCTGTGGGTAGCGGGCGAGCTGGTCGGCGGTAGCGACATCATGCTCGAAATGTTCGAGAAGGGTGAGCTGCAGGCCCTGATCAAGGACGCTGCTGCCAAGGCAAAGGCTGCTGAAGCCTGATCTTCGCGCAGACCTAAAAAAACCCGCTCATGGCGGGTTTTTTTATGGGCGGGATTTTACTCTTCGCCCATCTGCGATTGCAGGTAGTTCTCGATGCTGATCTTGTCGATCAGGCTCAGCTGGGTTTCCAGCCAGTCGATGTGCTCTTCCTCGGACTCGAGGATGTCTTCGAGCATGTCACGCGAGCCGAAGTCGCCGACGGTTTCGCAGTGAGCGATGGCGGCTTTCAGGTCGATCAGGCCTTTCTGCTCGATCTTCAGGTCGCACTCGAGCATTTCTTTGGTGTGCTCGCCGATCAGCAGCTTGCCCAGGTCCTGCACGTTGGGGATGCCTTCGAGGAAGAGAATACGCTTGATCAGTTTGTCAGCGTGCTTCATCTCATCGATGGATTCCTTGTACTCGTGCTTGCCGAGTTTGTTCAGGCCCCAATCTTCGTACATGCGAGCGTGCAGGAAGTACTGGTTGATCGCGACCAGCTCGTTTCCGAGGATCTTGTTGAGATGCTGGATGACGCTTACGTCGCCTTTCATGACGGGTTCCTGCCCTGTAGAAGTGTGCCAATACAGGGAAGTTTGAGCCCGATACTTAGGGCTGTCAAACCTAAGTTATTGAATAATAAGTGAAAATGAATAGGAATAAGAATGTTTGTGAAGCGCGTTGGAGTGCTAAGTTATTGAATTTCGGGCATAAAAAAACCGGACACAAGGTCCGGTTCTTCAAAATGAGTGGTTTCAGGCAGCGGTAAATTCTACCGGATAGGGCAGGGCGGCCTGGCTGACCTGAAGCTCGGTCAGGGTCTCGCGGACCACTTGCTTGGCAAGGCAGGCGCATTTGCCACATTGGCTGGCGACATTGGTCGCGGCTCGAACTTCCTTGTAGCTGCAGCATCCTTCAAAGATCGCATCGCGGATCTGTCCGTCGGTCACGCCGACACAAAGACACACATACATAAAGTCGGACCATCGCTGGTTGAGTCGATGGATTGGAGCTTAATCGTAATGAGAATGCTTGTCAAAAGACTTTCTGTGAGGGCCGTGCTTGAGCGACCGGTGGTTGGATTCGGTCTGTCATGAGAAGCCGTGTATGATGGTCGGCCTTTGTTGGATGTCGGGCAAGCCCGTCTGGCCCGGCAAACGTTTTTCACCCTCATCAGGAGATAACAATGAGCGTACTCGTTGGTAAACAAGCCCCCGATTTCACCGTTCCAGCTGTGCTGGGCAACGGCGAAATCGTCGACAGCTTCAACCTGGCCTCGGCCATCAAGGGCAAGTACGGCCTGGTGTTCTTCTACCCGCTGGACTTCACCTTCGTCTGCCCGTCCGAGCTGATTGCCCTGGACAACCGCATCCCTGACTTCCAGGCCCGCAACGTGGAAGTGATCGGCGTTTCGATCGACTCGCACTTCACCCACAACGCCTGGCGTAACACCCCGGTCAACAACGGCGGTATCGGCCAGGTCAAGTACACCTTGGCTGCCGACATCACCCATGAAATCTGCAAGGCCTACGACGTTGAGTCCGAAGGCGGCGTGGCCTTCCGTGGCGCCTTCCTGATCGACACCAACGGTGTGGTCCGTTCGCAGATCGTCAACGACCTGCCACTGGGCCGTAACATGGACGAGCTGCTGCGTCTGGTCGATGCCCTGCAGTTCCACGAAGAGCACGGCGAAGTCTGCCCTGCCAACTGGAAAAAAGGCGACAAAGGCATGAACGCTTCGCCAGAAGGCGTTGCTGCTTACCTGAGCGAGAACGCTGGCAAGCTGTAATTGCCGCGCGCATAAAAAAACCGGCCTTCGTGGCCGGTTTTTTTTGCTTCAAGTTTCTAGCTGCAAGCTTCAAGAAAAACCGAGCGTGTGCTGTCTGCCCTTTCTTGCTGCTTGAAGCTTGTGGCTGCTTAGTCGTTGAAATCGCGCCAGCCGCCCATTTCTTTCCAGCGGTTGACGATGCCGCAGAACAGCTCGGCCGTCTTCTCGGTGTCGTAACGCGCCGAATGCGCTTCACGCCCATCAAAGTCGATGTCGGCGCTCTGACAGGCCCGCGCCAGCACGGTCTGGCCATACGCCAGGCCGGCGAGGGTGGCGGTATCGAAGCTGGAAAACGGGTGGAAGGGGTTGCGCTTGAGGTCGTTGCGGTTGACCGCGGCGTTAAGGAAGCCCAAGTCGAAGCTGCTGTTGTGGCCGACCAGGATGGCCCGCTTGCAGCCGTTGGCCTTGAGCGCCTTGCGCACGCCTCGGAAGATATCGGTCAACGCGCTTTCTTCACTCACTGCCATGCGCAGCGGGTGGTCCAGCTTGATGCCGGTGAACTCCAGCGCTGCCGCCTCGATATTGGCCCCTTCGAACGGCTCAACCCGGTGGAAGTAGGTGTATTCGGGGAACAGGAAGCCTTTCTCGTCCATGCCGATGGTGACGGCGGCGATTTCCAGCAGGGCGTCGGTGGCACTATTGAAGCCGCCGGTCTCGACATCCACCACCACTGGCAAGTAGCCACGGAAGCGCTCTGCCATCGGGTGGCGCGAGCCACCGCCGGCCTGGCTGTCCTGATCGTCTTCGTAGAGGTCTTCGCTCACGCGTTTTCCTCCAGCAGGCGCCAGCGCAGCTTCTCGCCAGCGCGCAGCGGTATCACCGTCTGCTCGCCGAACGGCAGGCTTTCTGGTGCGGTCCACTCTTCACGGACCAGGGTGATGGTGTCGGTGTTCGCCGGCAGGCCATAGAAGGCCGGGCCGTGCAGGCTGGCAAAGCCTTCCAGCTTGTCCAGCGCATTGCGCTGCTCGAACGCTTCGGCGTACATCTCGATGGCCGCATAAGCGGTGTAGCAACCGGCGCAACCGCAGGCGGCTTCCTTGGCGTGACGGGCGTGAGGGGCCGAGTCAGTGCCGAGGAAGAATTTCGGGTTGCCACTGGTGGCCGCGTCCAGCAGCGCCACCTGGTGGGTGTTGCGCTTGAGGATCGGCAGGCAGTAGAAGTGCGGGCGGATGCCGCCCACCAGCATGTGGTTGCGGTTGTACAACAGGTGCTGGGCGGTAATGGTCGCGCCGACGTTGGCCGGCGCTTCGCTGACGAACTGCGCGGCATCGCTGGTGGTGATGTGCTCGAACACCACCTTGAGCGTCGGGAAGCGTTCGACCACGCGACGCATGTGTTCGTCGATGAAGCGCTTTTCGCGATCGAAGACATCGATCTCGCTACGCGTCACTTCACCGTGCACCAACAGTGGCATGCCGACTTCGGCCAGCGCTTCGATGGCGGGGAAGATGTTGTCGATGCTGGTCACGCCTGAATCGGAGTTTGTCGTGGCGCCGGCCGGGTACAGCTTGGCGGCATACACGATACCGCTGGCCTTGGCCGCGCGGATGTCCTCGGGGCTGGTGCGGTCGGTGAGGTAAAGCACCATCAGCGGTTCGAAGCGGCTGCCGGCCGGACGCGCACTGAGGATGCGCTCACGGTAGGCACCGGCTTCGACGGCATTGCGCACCGGCGGTACGAGGTTGGGCATGATGATGGCACGGGCGAAGGTACGCGCCACATCACCAACGGTATGGGGCAGGACGGCACCATCGCGCAGATGGATGTGCCAGTCGTCGGGACGCAGGAGGGTCAGGCGATCGGACATTGGGGATTCCAGGCGGGTCGAACTCAAGGCCCAATGCTACCGGAAAACCCTGGCCCGAGCACGGCTATCAAGTTTTTCGGGCAGCGTCCGATACCCTGCAGGTAAGCCGTCAGAATTTGTGGAGCCGCCCGTGCGCCAGCGTTACCTAGCCATGTTCACCCTGTTCGCCAGCCTGCCGGCCGGTGCACTGACTTTCCAGACGCGCATGGAGAACATTGCCTGGCAAGTCGAGGGCGACCAGTTCGAGTGCCGTCTGATCCAGCCGATCGACGGTTTTGGCAGTGGCGAATTCGTGCGCCGGGCAGGTGAGCAGCCGGTGTTCCAACTGCGCTCGCACAGCAATGTGCTGGGGGCCGGGCCAGCCACATTGCTGGCAGCGGCGGCGCCCTGGCAGCCTGGGCGCGGTGACATCAACCTGGGCAGCGTGCGCATGGCGCGCACGGGCGTGCTGTTCAGCTCGTCCCAGGGTCAGGCCAGCCGCCTGATCAATGGTCTGCTCGATGGGCGCAGCACGGTGGTACGCAACTACACCGGCGAAGCGGGCCGGGCCATGGAAGTGCGGGTGTTGCCGGTCAGTTTCGCCAAGGCCTATGGCGACTACCAGGTGTGTGCCAGCAAGTTGCTGGCGATGAACTATGACCAGGTTCGCCAGACTCAGGTGGGTTTCCCTGGCGGTGGCATCGAACTTGACGATTCGGCCAAGGCACGGCTGGATGTGGTTCTTGACTATATCAAGGCCGACCCGACGGTTAATCACATCGAGCTCAACGGCCATTCCGACAACAGCGGCAACCGCCTGACCAACCGTGATTTGTCCCGGCGCAGGGCGATGACGGTGGCGGACTATTTCAAAGCCCATGGCGTGCCGGAGGCGCAGATCACCGTGCGCTTCCACGGCGAGCGGTATCCGCTGGCGAAGAACAACAGTGCTGCCAACCGGGCGCGCAATCGACGGGTGAATATCGAACTGGATCGGGTTGCAGTCGCTGAGACACCCGTCGAGAAGCCGGTGGAAAAACCTGTACAGCTGCCTGCTGCTGCCAGTCCGCCTATTGCCGCGCCGGCGTCCCCCGCACCGGGTGCGAAAGTGCCCTGAAAGTGAGATGGGCGGCGCGCCCCCTCACAGCCGTCCCATAGCGCCCGACAGACGTCGCGCCATCGACAATTACTGTCGCTTTGTCGTCAGAAGCTGTCGCCCCACTGTAAATTTTTCCATAACGCCGTTAGAATCGACCCCTTTCCGTACAACCCCGTGGAGTGATGGCATGGCGGACGTAAATAAGGTCGTACTGGCGTATTCCGGCGGCCTTGATACTTCGGTGATTCTCAAGTGGCTGCAGGATACCTACAACTGCGAAGTGGTGACCTTCACCGCTGACCTGGGTCAGGGCGAAGAGGTCGAGCCGGCCCGTGCCAAGGCACAGGCAATGGGTGTGAAAGAGATCTACATCGACGACCTGCGCGAAGAATTCGTGCGTGACTTCGTGTTCCCGATGTTCCGCGCCAACACCGTCTACGAAGGCGAGTACCTGCTGGGTACCTCCATCGCCCGTCCGCTGATCGCCAAGCGCCTGATCGAAATCGCCAACGAAACCGGTGCTGACGCCATTTCCCATGGTGCAACCGGTAAAGGCAATGACCAGGTTCGTTTCGAGCTGGGTGCCTATGCGCTCAAGCCGGGCGTCAAGGTCATCGCCCCTTGGCGTGAGTGGGACCTGCTGTCCCGCGAGAAGCTGATGGACTACGCCGAGAAGCATGGCATCCCGATCGAGCGTCACGGCAAGAAGAAGTCGCCGTACTCGATGGACGCCAACCTGCTGCACATCTCCTACGAAGGCGGTGTCCTGGAAGATACCTGGACCGAGCACGAGGAAGATATGTGGCGCTGGAGCGTCTCTCCGGAGAACGCCCCGGACCAGGCTACTTATATCGAGCTGACTTACCTCAACGGTGACATCGTCGCCATCGATGGTGTCGAGAAGTCCCCGGCCACCGTTCTGGCCGACCTGAACCGTATCGGTGGTGCCAACGGCATCGGCCGTCTGGACATCGTCGAGAACCGTTACGTCGGCATGAAGTCTCGTGGCTGCTACGAAACCCCTGGCGGCACCATCATGCTGCGCGCCCACCGTGCGATCGAGTCGATCACCCTGGACCGTGAAGTCGCTCACCTGAAAGATGAGCTGATGCCGAAGTATGCCAGCCTGATCTACACCGGTTACTGGTGGAGCCCGGAGCGTGTGATGCTGCAGCAGATGATCGACGCGTCGCAGGTCAACGTGAATGGCGTGGTACGCCTGAAGCTGTACAAAGGCAATGTCACCGTGGTTGGCCGCAAGTCGGACGACTCGCTGTTCGATGCCAACATTGCGACCTTCGAGGAAGATGGCGGCGCCTACAACCAGGCGGACGCTGCCGGCTTCATCAAGCTCAATGCGCTGCGTATGCGCATTGCCGCCAACAAGGGCCGTTCGTTGCTCTGAGTACTGGCACGCATCGCACGAACCCCGGCTCAGGCCGGGGTTTTTTTTGCGTCGACATCCAGCGGGTCGTCATCCCCTGAGATTGGCGGCATCTTGCTCGAGGGTGCAGACCGACAGCCTTGCGCATTGGTTTTTCTCGAGATTACAGAAGCGCCAGCGGTGCGCGGGTTCAGGCGATTGCGCGAGGGCAAGGCGGACTTGCTGTTCCATCATGGGCTGGGCATCTGGGCCGGAGAAGATAACGGTAATAGGCTCGGATACTTCCGTGACCGTCGCGGTGGGGCTGTCGCTGGTTGTTTTGCTTGATACAGGATTATAAAACGACTTGTAATTGAAGTTTAACGTCAAAAAGAACAGCGCTGTAAGGAAAAACGGAAAGCCCACCAGGAACCATGTATAGAGGCTCTGGCTGGATTCGCTGAGGAACGGCAGTGTCGCAAGGGCGGATGCTTCGATAATCCCCGCGAAGATGGCAATGATCGTCAGCGGGGCGACAGGTTGTGCTTCGGGCATGAGGGCTGTCTCCTGCGGTTTTGTTCATCATTACCTTACGCGGGCGCTCAACTAAAGATTGGATTGTTTCCCGGTTGAGAATTGTCTTTGAATACCTGTTAAGCCTGGTTTTTTCAGCGCCTGTGAAGTGGAATAATCTGCACGCGAAGGTTTGTTTTCAGCTGGTCATGTTGATTGGAGCGATGGTAGGTTTTAATTGCGGATCATTAAGTTTCACGGTTGGCTCTGGACATGCTTTTGTAGGAAATTTCTGCAAGTGTTGTAAGTTTTCTCTATTCATGAGTTTCACTGGCAAATCGTTGCACCCTGAAGCGTTCTGTCGGTTATCGTGGCATGCCACAGCAAAAATCAATAATGAATGGATATCGCATGAATAAAGTCCTTATCGTGGATGATCATCCGGTTATACGTCTGGCCGTGCGCATGCTGATGGAGCGGCACGGGTACGACGTCGTTGCGGAAACCGATAACGGCGTGGCCGCCTTGCAACTGACGCGTGAACACCTACCGGATATCGTGGTGCTCGATATCGGTATTCCAAAACTCGATGGCCTTGAAGTCATCGCCCGCATGGCAGCCTTCAGCCCAGGCAGCAAAGTGTTGGTGCTGACCTCGCAGGTGCCTGGTAACTTCTCGATGCGTTGCATGCAGGCGGGGGCGGCGGGGTATGTGTGCAAACAACAGGAGTTGACCGAGCTGCTAAGCGCCATCAAGGCCGTGCTGTCAGGCTACAGCTACTTCCCCAACCAGGCCTTGCATGCGTCACGGGGCAGGGGCAGTGGTGGCAGCGAGACGGATATGGTCAACCGCCTCTCGGCCCGGGAAATGACCGTTTTACAGCAGCTGTCGCGCGGGCGATCCAACAAGGAAATTGCCGACAGCATGTTCCTCAGCAACAAGACCGTCAGCACTTACAAGTCACGCTTGCTGCTCAAGCTGAACGCCAGGTCGTTGGTAGACCTGATCGAACTGGCTCAGCGCCACGGGCTTAACTGACCGCCAGCATGCAAAGCCTCCCTGAGGGAGGCTTTGCAAAAAAAGCTACAGATCGTAGTCGAAATCGGCCAGTTGTTTCTGCAGGCGCCGCTCTTCCAGCAGGTTGTCGATCGTGCGGCGTTTGCTCAGGTTGGTCTTTGCAGTTTCTACCTGGGGCTCCGCTTCATCATCCACGGCAACAAAATCATCTTCGATTGACAGGTCGTCTTTATCGGCACTCATGAGTCGCTCCAAGCCAAGGGGCCATTGGCCGTCCTTATAACCAGAAAGCTGACGCTGGTAAAAAAGATTTTTTCAATCGTGCCGGGTGGTTTTTCGCTATCGGCTCAATCGTCAGACGTCTTCTGCTTGTATTCGCAGAGGTCTTCGATCCGACAGCTCCCGCACCTGGGCTTGCGTGCCTGGCATACGTAGCGCCCATGCAGGATGAGCCAGTGGTGGGCATCGAGCAGGTAGTCCTTGGGGACGAACTTGACCAGCTTCTTCTCGACCTCAAGCACCGTTTTGCCGGGTGCAATGCCGGTGCGATTACTGACCCTGAAAATGTGCGTGTCCACCGCCATGGTCGGCTGCCGGAACGCCGTGTTGAGCACCACGTTGGCAGTCTTGCGCCCAACGCCAGGCAGCGCTTCAAGGGCTTCCCGTGTTTCTGGCACCTGGCTGTCATGGCGCTCGATCAGCAGTCGGCAGGCCTCGATCACGTTCTTGGCTTTGCTGTTATAGAGCCCGATGGTCTTGATGTATGCGCTCAGCCCTTCGACGCCCAGGGCGTAGATCGCTTCTGGCGTATTGGCCACGGGGAACAGGCGAGCGGTGGCCTTGTTCACGCCTACGTCAGTGGATTGCGCTGAAAGCGTGACGGCGACGAGCAGTTCGAACGGTGTGGTATAGGCCAGTTCCGTTTTCGGGTCGGGGTTGTCTTCGTGCAGCCTGCGAAAGATCTCCAGGCGTTTTGCGGCATTCATGGAATCAGCGCTTTCCTTGACGACGTGGGTGGGCGGTGCCCGGACGCAGGTGATTGTACAAGGCCAACAGCAGTCCGAGCAGTAGCAGCGCGCCAGGGGCGAGGCTGGCAAGGTGCAGGCCCAGCCCTTCGGCTAGCCATTGGCGGCAGGCGCCGAGCAGCAGGCAGGCGGCCAGCAGGCCAGCCAGATTCAACAACAGTGAGCGCCAACGCCCTTCTTGTGGCAGCAGATAGTCTGCTACCAGGCACGGCAGGCACAGTAGCGCAGGGTACGGGCCCAGCAGCAGTGCTACCGGCAGCAGCCAGGCCCGCAGGGCCAATTGCAGGCAACTGGCCAGGGCCGCCAATAACAGCAGGCTTGCGAGCATGTGTGCGGCGCCCTTCAGGCGGTTGCGCAACGGCACCAGCGCTACTTGATGCAGGCCGATCATCATCACCGCGCACGCACCTATGGCCGTGGCCAAGGGCAACGTTTGCGTGGCCCCTAGAAGGGGGGCAAGGCTGGCGGCCAGCAGGTAGCCCTTATTCATTGGCAGGGTCCCCAAGGAGGTCGTGGCGATGTTCATCGAAATAGACCAAGGCATCTTGCAATGCCTCGATAACTGCCCGCGAGGTCACTGTTGCGCCTGCGAGTTGGTCGAAATCGCCCTGGTCACGCTTCAATGCCCAGTGATCACTCAGGCGGCGATTGGCAAATTGCTTCAGCCAGTTCACTTGCGGGTCGGCAAGGCGACCACCGAGCCCGGGGCTTTCCTGCTGTTCGACCACCTGGCTACCGATCAGTCGCCCATCAGGGGCGATGGCGATGCTTAGCACCACTGGCCCGGCATAGCCTTGGGCCTGGGTCACCAGGACGATGGCCGCAGGCTTACCCGCCAGCGTAGCCCGGTAGGCCGCCACGATGCGACTGTGCGGGCGATGCGAGGCAGGCCGTGGCAGTGGGGTATCCAACGGCAGGTTGTCGTAACTGCCCTCCGGCAGGACGGCGAGCCTCTGACGGCTCTGCAGCTGCTTTTCGGCTTGGCTGACGGCGGGGAGGGTCCACTCGCGCCAGATCAGCGTGGTCGACAATGCCAGTACCGCAGTCACCAGCAGCAACCCTGCCGTGCGCACATGGGGGCTCACCGGGCAGCCTGCTGGCGGCGCAAGGCAAGCCGTTCAAGGCTGGGGACCGCAAGGTTCATCAGCAGAATGGCGAACGCCGTGCCGTCGGGGTAACTGCCCCAGGTGCGGATCAGGTAGATCAACAGGCCCACAGCAAAGCCGAACACCAGCTTGGCCCAATCGCTCCTGGGGCCGGAGACAGGCTCGGTGGCGATGAAAAAAGCGGCGAGCATGGTCGAGCCAGATAACAGGTGCAGCAAGGGGGAGCCATTGGAGTCCGAGCCTGAGCCGTTCCAGGCCAGCAGGCTGAACAGCGACAACCCCGCCAGCAAACCTGCTGGCGCATGCCAGCTGAACACCTTGCGCTGCAACAGAAACAGCCCACCCAGCAAAAACGCCAGGTTGGCCCATTCCGCGCCGCGCCCGCCGATATTGCCGAAGCCCGGGTGGGTGGCGAACAATTCATCAACGGTCAGGCTGCGGTTATGGCGCAGGCCATCGAGTAGGGTCGGCTGGGCCCAGGCATCGATGTGCTCGGCGCCGCCAAATACCTGCTGCAGGGTCTCGTACAAGCCAGCTGGCTGACCTGGCCAATGGTTCATCTGTGAGGGAAAGCTCAGCAACACGAAGGCATAGCCCAGCATGGCCGGGTTGAACAAGTTGCGGCCGACCCCGCCAAAGGCCTGTTTACCGATGCCGATAGCCGTGCCAGCGGCGATCATGGGCAGCCACCAAGGGGCCAGGGTGGGCAACGCCGCCGTCAGTAGCACGGCGGTCACCAGTGCACTGCCGTCGGTCAGTGCCAGGCTGACGGGCTCGCCACGCAGCTTCAATAGCAGTGCTTCACAGAGCAGCGCTGCACTGGCGCATAGCAGCAGGTTGCACAGCAGCCCCCAGCCCTGCTGCCACAGTAGTGTCAGCAAACCGGGGAGGCAGGCCAGTAGCACCAGGGTCATGCTCGTGCGCAGGCGGGGGTCGGGCTTCATTGCGCAAAGAGTCCGTTGAAGCCGGAAAATGCCATGGCCATCACTCCGGCGCCAAGCAGCTCTATGGGCAGGCCGCGCAGGGCGACAGGGATGTCGGCCTGGGCGCTGCGCTGGCGCAAGTCGGCGAAAAGAACCAGAGCAAGCCACAAACCTGCGCCTGCCAGCAGGCCTTTGGTCAGTGTTGCCGACCAGGCATTGCCGTCACCTGCCCCTTGCAGCGCCAGGCCCAGCACGCTGGCGTTGCACAGCAGCAGCGTGGGCAGGTCAGCCACCGGCCAAGCAGGGCGCAGCCTTGCCAGTGCCCAGGGGATGCCGAAGGCCAGAAGCGCCAGCCAGGGCAGCAACAGGAACAGGCTCAGTTCGTGGAGTTGCCAAGGGTCGAGCACCAGCCACCTCAGCAGGTGGGCGCCAATCAGCCCCAGCACGATGGCCAAGGCGCACGCCAGCCCGAGCACATGCAAGCGCAGCCGGGAAGTCGGCTGTTGCGCCAAGCACAGATGATTGACCAGCGTGGCGCTGACCAGAACCAGAATGTAGTCACTCATGAACTGACGATAGCCGGGAATCACAGCGATTGTCCGGCATTCAGCGGGGGATGGAACTGCCCCGGCACTGAGGCCGGGGCAGGGGGCTTACTTGATGCGCTGGCCTGGTTTGGCGCCGCTGTCGGGGCTGAGCAGGTAGATCTCTTCACCGCCAGGGCCGGCAGCCATGACCATGCCTTCGGACACGCCAAAGCGCATCTTGCGAGGCTTGAGGTTGGCTACCATCATGGTCAGGCGGCCTTCCAGCTTGGAGGGGTCGGGGTAGGCCGACTTGATACCGGAGAACACGTTGCGGCGTTCGTCACCGATGTCCAGTGTCAGTTGCAGCAACTTGTCGGCACCTGCGACGGCCTCGGCCTTGACGATCAGGGCCACGCGCAAGTCGACGGCGGCAAAGGTGTCGAACTCGATTTCCGCCGACAGCGGCTCCTTGGTCAGCTCGCCATTGCCGGCCGGGGCCTGGGCCTGGCCGGCAGCAGCCAGCAGGTCTTCTTTGCTTGCGGCGACCATGGCTTCGACCTTGGCCGGTTCGATGCGGCTCATCAGCGCCTTGAAGGCGTTCAGACGGTGGTTTTCCAGGCGCGACTGGTGGTCGTTCCAGGTCAGCGGCGCGACATTGAGGAAGGCCTCGGCGTCGGCAGCCAGTAACGGCAGTACCGGTTTGAGGAAGATCACCAACTGGCGGAACAGGTTTACGCCTTGAGCGCAGATGGCTTGCACCTCGTCCTGCTTGCCTTCCTGCTTGGCCAGCGACCAAGGGGCCTTGTCGGCGATCCAGGCGTTGGCGCGGTCGGCCAGGGCCATGATTTCGCGCATCGCACGGGCGAAGTCGCGGCTCTCGTAGGCCTCGGCAATGGACGGTGCGGCGGCCAGGAAGGCCTCGGTCAGCTCAGGTGCGGCATCGCCGGCCACCATCACACCTTCGTTGCCTTTGTGAATGAAGCCTGCGCAACGGCTGGCGATATTGACCACCTTGCCGACCAGGTCGGAGTTGACCTTCTGCACGAAGTCTTCCAGGTTCAGGTCCAGGTCATCCACGCCACGGCCCAGTTTGGCCGCGTAGTAGTAGCGCAGGTATTCCGGTTGCAGGTGGTCCAGGTAGGTGCGCGCCTTGATGAAGGTGCCGCGCGACTTGGACATCTTGGCGCCGTTGACGGTCAGGTAGCCGTGCACATTGACTGCGGTTGGCTTGCGGAAACCCGCGCCTTCGAGCATGGCTGGCCAGAACAATGCGTGGAAGTTGACGATGTCCTTGCCGATGAAGTGGTACAGCTCGGCAGTGGAGTCTTCTTTCCAGAACGCATCGAAGTCCAGCTCCGGCCGGCGCGCGCAGAGGTTCTTGAAGCTGGCCATGTAGCCGATTGGCGCATCCAGCCAGACGTAGAAGTATTTGCCCGGCTCGCCCGGGATCTCGAAGCCGAAGTACGGCGCATCGCGGGAGATGTCCCACTCCTGCAGGCCCGAGTCCAGCCATTCGGCGAGCTTGTTGGCGACGGCCTCCTGCAAGGTGCCGCTGCGGGTCCACTGCTGCAGCATCGCCTGGAAGTCGGGCAGCTTGAAGAAGAAGTGCTGGGAATCACGCAGCACCGGGGTGGCACCGGAGATGGCCGACTTGGGGTTCTTCAGCTCGGTGGGGGCGTAGGTGGCGCCGCACTTTTCGCAGTTGTCGCCGTACTGGTCTTCGGCCGCGCACTTGGGGCAGGTGCCCTTGATGAAGCGGTCGGCCAGGAACATGCCCTTTTCAGGGTCGAAATACTGGGTCACCGAACGGGTGGCAATGTGCCCGGCCTCACGCAGGCGCGTGTAGATCAGGCCGGACAGCTCGCGGTTCTCTTCGCTGTGGGTCGAGTGGAAGTTGTCAAAGTCCACCAGGAAATCGGCGAAGTCGCCGCTGTGCTCGGCCTGGACGTTGGCGATCAGCTGTTCGGGCGTGATGCCTTCCTTTTCGGCGCGCAGCATGATGGCCGAGCCGTGGGCGTCGTCGGCGCAGACGTAGATGCACTGGTTGCCGCGTAGCTTCTGGAAGCGGACCCACATGTCTGTCTGGATGTACTCGAGCATATGGCCAAGATGGATTGATCCATTGGCATAGGGCAAGGCGCTGGTGACGAGAATCTGACGTGGCTCGGACATGGTGGCTCGGCTACTTATCTGGCTACGGGGTAAAAATGAGGGTGATCGGCCACTATAAAGGGCTGGCGAAGATATTTCACCCCACAGTCGCACCTGCTGACGATTGACGGGTTAGGATAGGCGCCTGTTTTACATTCAGTTTGCCAATGGGAGTCTCCATGAGTGCCGTCACCCGTGCCGCCGTCGAAGGCGTGCTTCGCCAGTACACCGACCCCTATCTGAACCAGGATCCGGTCAGCGCCGGTTGTGTGCGCGCCGTCGATATCCAGGGCGGTCAGGTCAGTGTGCAGTTGCAACTGGGGTATGCCGCAGGGTTGTTCAAGAACGGCTGGGCCCAGGTACTGCAGACAGCAATCGGCAACCTTGACGGCGTCACCAGTGCCCAGGTGTCGATCGACTGCGCGGTCGCCGCGCACAAGGCCCAGGCCCAGGTGCCGGCCATGGCCAACGTCAAGAACATCATCGCCGTGGCCTCGGGCAAGGGTGGCGTCGGCAAGTCGACCACTGCTGCCAACCTGGCCCTGGCCCTGGCCCGTGAAGGCGCCCGGGTAGGTATTCTCGACGCGGATATCTATGGCCCAAGCCAGGGCGTGATGTTTGGCATCGCAGAAGGCACCCGGCCACAGATTCGCGAGCAGAAGTGGTTTGTGCCGATCAAGGCGCATGGTGTGGAAGTCATGTCCATGGCGTTTCTCACCGACGACAACACGCCGATGGTATGGCGTGGCCCGATGGTGTCCGGTGCGCTGCTGCAACTGGTGACCCAGACCGCCTGGGATGACCTCGACTACCTGGTGATCGACATGCCGCCGGGCACCGGTGACATTCAGCTGACCCTGGCGCAGAAAGTACCGGTGGCCGGCTCGGTGATCGTCACCACCCCGCAAGACCTGGCCCTGCTGGACGCCAAGAAGGGCGTGGAAATGTTCCGCAAGGTCAACATCCCGGTGCTGGGTGTGGTGGAGAACATGGCCGTGCACATTTGTTCGAACTGTGGCCATGCCGAGCACCTGTTCGGCGAAGGTGGCGGTGAAAAGCTGGCGGCCCAATACGGCGTCGACCTGCTGGCCTCGCTGCCGCTGTCGATGCTGATCCGTGAGCAGGCCGACAGCGGCAAGCCGACGGCGATTGCCGAGCCGGAAAGCCAGATCGCCATGGTCTATCAGGAGTTGGCCCGCCAGGTGGGCGCGCGCATCGTCTTGCAGGAAGCGGCGGCACCGGCGATGCCGAGCATTACCATCAGCGAGGATTGATATCCTCGCCGCTGCAGCGGTCTCTGCAGGAGCGGCCCGGCAAGGCCGCTTCTACAGGGCATGCCATTGCAGGAGGCATAAAAAACCCGCCAGAAGGCGGGTTTTTTGAAAGCTTGTAAGCTTAGATCGACTTAGGCGATCTGAACTTCTTCAGCCTGCATACCTTTCTGGCCGCGGGTAGCGACGAAGGTAACAGCCTGGCCTTCTTTCAGGGTCTTGAAGCCGTCAGCTTGGATGGCTTTGAAGTGTACGAAGAGGTCGTCACCCGACTGAGGGGTGATGAAGCCGTAGCCTTTCTCATCGTTGAACCACTTAACGGTACCGTTTTGGCGATTGGACATGTTTCTGTCTCCTTGGACAAAGTTGATTACGGTCAGGAAAAACCCTGCCCGGGACTGAGTGCAAAGAGAGCAGAAAATTCAGAGATGGGCCGATCAGATCGTGCATCAAACTAGAGATTCTCGGTGTCACGTGCAGCACAGTGGCGTCACCTTACCCCACTTTCTGCAGCCTGCCAATGGCCAGAAGCCGCTTTACTGAAATTCAGATCGGCGGCGGCTGTAGGCCCCGCCCGGCGGGGATTATAGCCAGAATGCAGGATGGAACTTTGAAGCGAGCGCCGGGACCGGTAAGATGCGCCTCACGATTTTCACCTAGCAACTCTTCAGGACACCCCGCCATGAGCATCAAATCGGACAAGTGGATTCGCCGCATGGCGCAGGAACACGGCATGATCGAACCGTTCGTCGAGCGCCAGGTGCGCGGCGAGCACGACAGCCGGGTCATCTCCTTCGGCGTCTCCAGCTACGGCTACGACGTGCGCTGCGCCGACGAATTCAAGGTGTTCACCAACATCAATTCGGCCACCGTCGACCCGAAAAACTTCGACGCCGGCAGCTTCGTCGACGTCAAGAGCGACGTCTGCATCATCCCGCCAAACTCCTTCGCCCTGGCCCGCACTGTGGAGTACTTCCGCATTCCACGCAACGTGCTGACCATCTGCCTGGGCAAAAGCACTTACGCGCGCTGCGGCATCATCGTCAACGTCACCCCGCTCGAGCCGGAATGGGAAGGCCACGTGACCCTTGAGTTCTCCAACACCACCACCCTGCCGGCAAAAATTTATGCCAACGAAGGTGTGGCGCAGATGCTCTTCCTCGAATCCGACGAAGAGTGCGAAGTGTCGTACAAGGACCGCGGCGGCAAGTACCAGGGCCAGCGCGGCGTCACCTTGCCACGCACCTGAGCCGACGAGCGCGGGGAATTCCCCGTGTGTTTGGTACTCCAACGGGTAACTGCCGATGTGCATGACGCGTATCGGCGCCCGTCAGGAGCCGCCAATGAAACTCCATCCCGCAATCAGTGCCAAGCTGGCTGGCTTGCAGCCCAATCAGGTCGGGTTGTTGCCGTGGTCATTGCTGGCGCATCCGCTGCCGATGCAGGCGGGGGGCGTGCCTCACCAGCCAGGTCCCGATACCCCGCAACCATCGCAACCCGGTGAAACGCCCATGGAGCCAGGTGAACCGACCTTGCCCGATGAGCCGCCTCCCGCGCCGGTCGCCTAAGCCGCTGCTGCTATAGCGCCCATACCCGTTCAGCGCCGGTCAGGAACACTCGGCTGTTGCTATCGGGGTGGACGCGCCAGCCACCGGTGAACTCACCGAAGGCGGGTAGCAGGCTGACTTTGTCATCGATCAGAAAGCAAGGCAGGCGCAGTCGCTGCCTGGCTCGCCCCTGCAAGACGAACACAGGGTGAACATGCCCCGCCAGCACCGGGTACTGGGGGTGGGCGAGAGGCTCGTGCTGCAAGGCAAAAGGTGCCAACACCCACGGCTCTTCCACCACGTCGATACCCAGTTCAGCCGGCGGGTCGCCCGCGTGGCGATCATGGTTGCCACGCACCAGCACGATCCGTAGCTCGGCATGCCGTTGGCGCCACGCCTGCAGCCTGGCCAGCGTCGCAGGTGCGCGGCCGGTGCGGGCATGCAGGAAATCGCCGAGCACGACCAGTAATTGGCAGTCATGGTTGGCCAGCAGGGTATTCAGGCGTGCCAAGGTGGCTTCGGTAGTACCGCGCGGCACGGGTTGATGAAGGGCGCGATAGCTGGCGGCCTTGCCGATATGCACATCGGCTACCAGCAGGGCGCGGCGGGCAGGCCAGTAAAGGGCTTTGTCCGGCAACAGCCAAAGCGTTTCTTCGCAGTGTTCGATGGCCAGGTAATCATTCATCGCGTGCCACTCGCTGCGTTCTCCAGGTCTGCCACCATTCGCGCAATGCGGTCAGCCAGCTTTTCAGTGCTCAAGGTTTCGCGCATGCCTTCCACCAGCAAGGCGAAGGCCAATGGGCCGGGGCGGCGCAACTCACGCAGGTCCAGCCGCAGTTGGCCCATCTTCAGCAACTGGCGCTGCAGCCGATCGATCTCCAGTTCTTCGCGCAGCACTTCGTCCCGGGCCTGGCCCAGCAGCAGATTGTCGGCATCGTGCTTGCGAAACACCTCGTAGAAAAGCCCGCTCGACGCCTGGATCTGCCGGGTGCTCTTTTGCGCTGCCGGGTAGCCGCCAAACACCAGCCCGGCGATCTGGGCGATCTCGCGAAAGCGCCGCAGCGCCATCTCGCCCGCGTTGAGGCTGGCCAATACGTCCTCCAGCAGCTGCTCGGGCGATAGCGCAGTGGGCAAGTGCGCCGCCCAGTCCACGGCGCTCGGGCTGAGCAGTTCAAAGCCATAGTCACTGACGGCGATGGACAAAGACAGTGGCTGTACCCGGCTGACCCGCCAGGCAATCAGGTTGGCCAGCCCCAGGTTGGCCATGCGCCCGGCGAACGGATAGAGAAACAGGTGCGAGCCCTGGCGTGATTTCAGGGTTTCTGCCAGCAGCGTGCCGGTGGTTGGCAGGGCCGACCAGCGCGCCTGCAGCTCCAGCAGGGGGCGTACGGCGCGCATTTCCGGGCCGTCGTAATGTTGGTGGGCGGCGGCATCTAGCTGTTCGACCAGGGCGTCGGCCAGTTCGCTGGACAGTGGCATGCGCCCGCCATTCCAGCGTGCCACGGCGGCTTTGCGCGAGGTGCTGCGACGTACGTAGGCGGTCATGTTTTCGACCCGCACCAACTCCAGCACCCGGCCGGCGAAGACCAGGCTGTCACCCGGACGCAGGCGGGCGATGAAGGCCTCTTCGACACTGCCCAGCGACTTGCCGCCCCCGCCCTTGCTCCAGTACTTGAGCTGCAGGCTGGCGTCGCTGACGATGGTGCCGATGCCCATGCGGTGCCGGCGTGCCAGGCGCTCGCTGGCAACCCGCCAGACGCCGTCGGCCTGGGCCTCGACACGCTGGTAGTCCGGGTAGGCGCTGAGCGAGTTGCCGCCGTGGCAGACGAAGTCCAGCGCCCACTGCCACTGGCTGTCGCGCAACGTGCGAAAGGCCCAGGTGCTGCGCACTTCGTCAAGCAACTGATCGGGCCGAAAGCCGCTGCCCAGGGCCATGCTGACCAGGTGTTGCACCAGCACATCCATGCACAGGCGTGGCGAACTTCTGGCCTCGATCTGCCCGGCAAGCAGCGCCTTTCGGGCCGCCGCCGCCTCCACCAGCTCCAGGCTGTGGGTGGGCACCAGGGTCACCCGCGAGGGGCGCCCGGGTGCATGCCCGGAGCGCCCGGCACGCTGCATCAGGCGGGCGATACCTTTGGCCGAGCCGATCTGCAACACCCGCTCCACAGGCAAGAAGTCCACGCCCAGGTCCAGGCTGGAGGTGCAGATGACCGCTTTCAGCGTGCCTTGCTTCAGGTTGCGTTCGACCCAGTCGCGGGTATCGCGGGCCAGTGAGGCATGGTGCAGGGCGATCAGGCCGGCCCAGTCTGGGCGTGCATCGAGCAATGCCTGGTACCAGAGTTCGGCCTGGGCGCGGGTATTGGTGAAGACCAGGCTGCTGGCGCTATTGTCGATTTGCGTGCTGACCTGGTCGAGCATCTTCAGGCCCATGTGCCCTGCCCAGGGGAAACGCTCGATCTCTGGCGGCAGCAGGGTGTCGACTTGCAGTTGTTTGTCCTGTCGGCCTTGCACCAGCAACCCTTCGTGAGGCAACAGCACTTCAAGCGCATGTTGCAGGTTGCCGAGGGTCGCCGAAAGCCCCCAGGTCAGCAACTGCGGGTGCCAGTGGCGCAGGCGCGCCAAGGCCAGCTGCAATTGCACGCCACGCTTGTTGCCGAGCAGCTCATGCCACTCGTCCACCACCACCAGGCGCAGGCCAGCGAAGTCCTCGCGGGCCTGCGCCCGGGTCAGCAGCAAGGTCAGGCTTTCGGGTGTGGTGATCAATACGCTGGGCAGGCGTCTTGCCTGCCGCGCACGCTCTGCGCTGCGGGTATCGCCACTGCGGACTCCAACGCTCCAGTTCAGCCCCAGTTCATCGAGCGGTGCTTGCAAGGCGCGCGCGGTATCGGCGGCCAAGGCGCGCATGGGCGTGACCCAAAGCACCTGCAAGGGGGCCGGCTGGCGGCCAGAGATGCCGGCGGCGAACGCGCGAAGCGCTGCCAGCCAGACCGCGTAGGTTTTACCGGCGCCGGTACTGGCGTGCAACAGCCCGGATTCACCGCGCTCGACGGCCGCCCAGACACGCCGCTGGAAGGCGAACGGCTTCCAGCCGCGCTGGGCGAACCAGGCATTGGCGAGGTCGGTGGAGGCGGGCATGGGGGCAGGCGATCCTTCGAAGGTTGTGCTTCTACTGACCGCTTGCCCGGCCGATTGGTTTTACCGGATCAGTTACCCAGTAGGTAGCCGCTGCGGCACACCTGCTCGCCGGCCACATGGGCGATGACCATGCCCGCCGTCGCCATGCGCCGCACGCTGCGGGCGTACAGCAGGCCGGGTTGGCTGTTGCGCACGGCGGTTACCCGGTCGTTGAGCGGGTCGATGACTTCGGCGATCAACTGGTCGGCTTGCAGGTGCTGGCCTGGGCGGGCGTGGTACACCAGCAAGCCGCCCAGCGGCGCAGATATCGGTTCCACGGCGGCTAACGGCGTGGCCGGGCGGGGCAGCGGTGGAAGGGGCGCGTGGGCCCCTTCGATGACGCCGGCATGGGTCAGGAAGTCGAGTATCGCCTGGCAGTCCTTGCTGGCCAGTTCGTGGCTCACATCCGCCTGCCCGCGCAACTCGACGGTCACCGCACAGCAGCCCAGGGGGATCGGGAAACGCTTGCCGAAGCGTTGCTGCAACTGCCACCAGACCAGGCTGAAACATTCATCGAACGATTGCCCGCCGGAGTCGGTGGCCAGCAAGCTGGCCTGGGCCCCCAGGTAACGGGCCAGTGGCTCGATCTGAGGCCAGGCTTCGGGGGTGGTGTACAGGTGCTCGACCGCCTCGAAGTCGCAGTGCAGGTCCAGTATCAGGTCGGCGTCACAGGCCAGGCGCTGCAGAATCAGGCGCTGGGCCTGGAGGGGCGTGCGGGCGGGGTATGCGTCCAGCCCGCGGCGCAGGTATTCACGGATCAGGGCAATGTTGTGGGCCGGGTCCTGAGTCAGGTGCTGTTCGATTTGATCACCGATGCTGTCCGACAGGTCGACGAAATTGCGATTGAAGTTCTCGCCGCTTTGCAGTTCGAAGCGCCCCAGCGGTGCGTCCAGCAGTACCTGTTCCAGGCCTACCGGGTTAGCCACCGGCACCAGGATGATTTCCCGTTGCAGACGGCCCTGCTGCTCCAACTCGGCCAGCCGCCGCTTGAGGTGCCACGCCACCAGCATGCCGGGCAGTTCGTCGGCATGCAGCGAGGCCTGGATGTACACCTTGCCGCCACCGCGTGGGCCAAAGTGGAAGCTGTGCAGTTGGCGTGAGATGCCCGGTACGGGGGCAAGCAGGTCGTGGGTCGAATGGTGCATGGGGGTCCTGGCTACGTGGCGAAAACGGTCTGCGACACGGGTCGGCACAAAGATAGAAGCATAGTTTGCCACTCTGTGCCTCTTCAGATCAGCAATGCCTGCAGGGTGGCCAGGTCGTCGGCTTCTTCCACCGGTTTGTCCAGGCGCCAGCGCAGCATGCGCGGAAAGCGCACGGCGATGCCGCTTTTGTGGCGGCTGGACAGGGCAATGCCCTCGAAGCCCAGTTCGAAGACCAGCGTCGGGGTCACACTGCGCACCGGGCCGAACGTTTCAACGGTGGTCTTGCGGATGATCGCGTCGACCTTGCGCATCTCTTCATCGCTCAGCCCGGAATAGGCCTTGGCGAAGGGAACCAAGGCCCGCTCGGGGCTGCCCGGGGGCGCGTTCCACACGGCAAACGTGTAGTCACTGTAGAGGCTGGCGCGGCGGCCATGGCCGCGTTGGGCGTAAATCAATACGGCATCGACGCTGAACGGGTCGATCTTCCATTTCCACCAGGTGCCCATGTCCTTGGTGCGGCCTACGCCATACAGGGCCTCACGCTGCTTGAGCATCAGGCCTTCCACGCCCAGGCTGCGCGACTGCTCACGCTGCTCGGCGAGGTCGGCCCAGCTCAGCCCTTCGAGTAACGGCGAGAGCAGCACCGGCGCCAGTGGGTATTCTGCCACCAGGCGCTCCAGTTGCCGCCGACGCGCGTGCTGCGCGCGGTTGCGCCAATCCTCGCCCTGCCATTCCAGCAGGTCGTAGGCCTGCAGCACCACGGGGGCATCGGCCAACAGCTTCTTGCCCAAGGTCTTGCGGCCCAGGCGCTGTTGCAGCAGGGCGAAGGGCTGCACGGCCAGCGCACCGTGGGTGGCGCCAGGCTTCCAGACCAGAATCTCGCCATCGAGCACAACGCCATCCGGCAAGGTTTGCGCCAAGCTGTGCAGCTCGGGGAAGCGATCGGTGACCAGTTCTTCGCCGCGTGACCAGACCCACAGCTGGCCGTCACGCTTGACCACCTGGGCGCGGATGCCGTCCCACTTCCATTCGACCTGCCAATCGCTCGGTGGCCCGAGCAGCGCATCGAACTGCTCGGTTGGCGCTTGCAACGCATGCGCCAGGAAGAATGGATACGGCTGGCCGCCGCGCTGGCTGTGCTCATCGGCCGACTCGGCGGCCACCAAACGGTGGTAATCGGCGGCGCTGGGGCGGTGGCCGATGTCGGTGTAGCCGACCAGGCGTTGGGCCACGCGCTTGGCGTCGAGGCCTGCCAGCTGAGCCAGGGCGCGGGTGACCAGCAGCTTGGACACACCAACGCGAAAGCTGCCGGTGATCAGCTTCAGGCACAGCATCAGGCTGGGCCGGTCGAGCTGTGCCCAGAGCGGTGGCAGGCGCTGGCGGACCTCTTCGGCCGGCAACCCGCGAAGGGGCAGCAGGTGGGCCTCGACCCAGTAGGCCAAGCCATCGTCGCTGCCCTGGCTGTTCTGAGGCAGCAGCAACGAAATGGTCTCGGCAAGGTCGCCCACGGCTTGGTAACTTTCTTCGAACAGCCAGTCGGGCAGTGCTGCCAGGGCAGTGGCCAGTTCACGCAGCACACGGGTGGGCACCAGTTGCCGGGGGCGGCCACCGGCGAGGAAGTACACGGCCCAGGCCGCATCGTCGGCAGGGGCCTGGGCAAAGTAATCGCGCAACGCTTCGAGCTTGGCGTTGCTGGAGGTGGTCGCGTCCAGGCGCAGGTACAGCGCGGCAAAGGCCTTCATGCCTCGGCACCGGCGGGTGTCGACTCGTCTTCATCGCCGTATTCGGTGGCGAAGGCACGGGCATCCAGGCCCTGCTCGTTGAGATAGCGCACCAGCACGTTGACCGAACCATGGGTGACCATCACCCGCTGTGCACCGGTCTGGCCGATGGCCCACAGCAGCCCTGGCCAGTCAGCATGGTCCGACAGCACGAAGCCGCGGTCGACGCCACGTCGGCGGCGTGTACCGCGCAACAGCATCCAGCCGCTGGCGAAGGCATCGCTGTAGTCGCCGAAGCGGCGCATCCAGCTGCTGCCGCCGGCTGACGGTGGGGCCAGGACCAAGGCCTGGCGCAGCAACGGGTCGTTGCGTGGGATATCGCCGGCATAGCGGGTTTCTGGCAAGTACACGCCTGCCTCTCGGTACACCCGGTTCAGCGGCTCGACCGCACCGTGCACCAGAATTGGCCCGATACTCGCGTCCAGCCCATGAAGGATGCGCTGCGCCTTGCCGAAGGCGTAGCAGAACAGCACGCTGGCTTTGTCCTGATCGCGGTTGGCCCGCCACCAGGCATTGATGCCGGCAAAGACCTCGGCCTGGCTGGGCCAGCGATAGATCGGCAGGCCGAAGGTCGACTCGGTGATGAAGGTGTGGCACGCCACAGGCTCGAAGGCTGCGCAGGTGCCGTCGGGTTCGACTTTGTAGTCGCCCGAAGCGACCCAGACTTGGCCCTGGTGTTCCAGGCGCACTTGCGCCGAACCCAGTACGTGACCCGCCGGGTGCAGGCTCAGGGTAACCCCGTGGTGGCGGATGCGCTCGCCGTAGGCCAGGGTCTGCAGGTCGATAGACTGGCCCAGGCGACTGCGCAAGATACCTTCGCCAGAGGCGGCAGTGAGGTAGTGGCGATTACCGGTACGCGCGTGATCACCGTGGCCATGGGTGATGATGGCACGGTCCACCGGCCGCCAGGGGTCGATGTAGAAATCACCGGGCGGGCAGTACAGGCCTTCGGGGCGGGCGATTACGAGGTCCATGGCACGGCGGCTGGCAAAGGGCTTGCTAAGTCAGAGCGTGGCAGGTATCGGGAAGTTCGAAATTGAACGGGCAGCCCTGGAGCAGGGCTGCCTGGGGGCATCAGGAAATCGCTATCTTCCAACCGGACAACTGAGCTTCGGAAACGCTGATTTTTGCAACGCGCGCAATGTTGAGGCGCTTGCCATCGTGCATGAGGTAGGGGGAGGTGTGGAAGTGGTCCCACACAGTTTCGGCGTCTTCGGGCAGCAGGTCTTCGGTATTGTAGGTGAACGCGATGGTGGCTGGCGAAGTGGTGGCCGGGGCAGCGACATCTTCATCGCAGATCAACCGGTAGCTGGCTGCCTCGGTGCCGACCCAGATTTGGGCGTTCACGGTAGCGCCAGCCGGGACGTCAAGCGTTTCTGGCCAGGAAATTTCTATGTTCAGTGTTTCAGTAGTCATGGTGGCATCCTCATTGGAAATGGCCGCACTCGATAGGAACTACCCAGTGCGGTGCCGAGGATGCTAAGAGCCCGACGCGCTGTTGATCAGAGGGAAACTGGCCTCTAGCGGCCAGGTACCAGGGTCAGCCGCGGGTTGCCATAGGCCCGCGCAAAGTTCTGCGGTTGCAGCGGCAGGCTCATGAAACGGCCCTTGAACCAGGCGTCCAGCCCATCGCCGTAGTGCTGGCTGGCCGGGTTGCCGGACTGGCCGTTGCTAGTCAGTACCTGCAAGGGTTCGGCCTGGCCGAAGTCGACGACCATGCGTGCCGAGGCCGGCAGGCGCGTGTCGAAGTCATTGCCCCAGGCGTAGGGTGTCAGGGCCAGGGTACTGAAATCGCCACCGGCAGCCAGCGGTGAGCGGCTGAGGGTGTCCCCCAGGCCGTGATAGGCCGGTGCTGGCCAGCGGTACTGGTGCAGTTTGCCCCATTGCCAGGCGCGGCGGTCGGCGCCGAGTTGCGCAGTGCCTGCATCCACCGCAGCGGCCAGGCTGCGGGCGAGAATTGCCGGCTTGTCTTCCTTCTGCGGTGTGCTGCGGTCATCCCAGAACGGGCTGTCCTCGCGGCCCAGCAGGTGGTCGGCCTGGGCCGAGTAGGACAAACGGGCATTGCTGACGAACGCCTGCCAGGCAGGGCTGGACACCGGCCCGAGGTCGTCGAGGAACGTTTCGCGGGCGAACGCCTGGAGGAACAATTCGTACAGTGCGGCATCCGCCGACACCGGGCTCAGGCGGCCATCGAACGCCTTGAGCCTGGCCAGGGCGTCGCGGGCTTTGTCGCGCTCAGCGGGCGACAGTGCGTCGATCGCCTGCTTGAGCGGCTGGGCCATGCCCGGGGCGTCGAACATCTGCTTGAGCTTGTCGGCCAGCAGGGTGACTTGGTCGTTCTGCAGGGCCATCAGGCTGCGGCTGTCGTGGCGGCCGTTAGCGGCCAACTGGGCCAGGCGCTCGGCGCGTTCGGGGTAGTACCAGGTGTTGGACAACTGCATGCCGTAGCCGCGCGGCAGGCTGCGCTGGTTGGCGTGGCCGATCCAGCCGGCGGGCGGGTCCTGGTCGTAAGGGTGCAGCATCGGGTCTGCGTAACCGTCCCAGTCGTAGCGCCCGTCCCAACCGGGCGAGGGTAGCAGGCCCTGGCCTTCGCGGCGGTTGGGGTAGCGCCCACTGACCTGCCAGCCGATGTGATTAGGCTCGGCGAAGACGAAATTGAGCGCCGCTGCAGCGACTTCACGGGTGCTGTCGAAGGCGCGTTCGACCGTTTTGGCACGCGTCAGGTCGAACAGCGCGTCGAGGCTACGGTCGCCCTTCAATTGCGGCAGGGCCAGGGCCAGGCCCAGGCTTGCGTTACCCGGCTGGGCGAGCAGGGTGCCGTGGCGTGTGTCGTACATCACCTCGCGCAGAGGGCGTTGGCCGCGCACGAAGAAGGTTTCGCTGCGCGCCCGGGCCGGCTGCCACTTGCCATCGACCAGGTAGCTAAGCTGGTTGCCTTGGCGGCGCAGTTGTTCCAGGTACAGGTCCTGGTTGTCGGCCATCACGGCACTGCTGCTCCAGGCGACTTTGCCGTTGAAGCCGGCCAGCACGATCGGCAGGCCTGGCAGTGACAGGCCGGCGACCTGGTACTTGCTGGTGTGGATCTGCACCGGGCTCAAGGCCCAGGCCGCTTGGCTGTCGCTGGCCAGCAGGCTCTTGCCGCTGCGGCTGCGCTGGGCTGCCAAGGCCAGGTTGGCCGAGCCGGGGCTGCCTAGCAGGTCGAGGTCGGCGAGTTTCTGGCTGGCCGCCGCCAGAGCCGGCAAACCGGGTAGCTGGCGGGCCAGGTTCAGGCCCTTGAGCTTGTCCACTTCGGCGTCGGCCAAGGGCTCGTCCGGAGCGCCGGGCAGCAGCCAGGCTAGCTTGTCGCTGCCGACCTTCTGCGCCAAGGTCAGGGCGCTGAGTTCCTCTTGCAGGTTCACCGATTGGCTGAAGGCGTACAGGCTGAAGATCAGCGCCGAGTCTTCCGGCTTCCAGTACTCGGGGCGATGGCCGCTGTTGGCCAGGCCGGCGGGCAGTTTGTCGCGGTAGCGGAACAGGTAGGCGTTGACCCCGCGGGCGTAGACCTCGAAGAAGCGCTTGAGCCGTGGCGACGCGTCGGCGTATTGCTGGGCGGCGCTTTGCTTGAGGTTGGCGGCCCGCATCAGGCGGTCGATGTCCAGTGCTTCGCTGCCGGCCAGTTCGGCAAGGCGGCCCTGGGCGAGCAGGCGCATGGCGACCATCTGCTCGATGCGATCGCCGGCATGTACATACCCCAGGCTGAACAGGGCGTCATGGAAGTTGCCGCTCTCGATCAGCGGAGCGCCCATGGCATTGCGCCGTACCGAGACGTTTTGCGCCAGGCCCTTGAGGGGTTGCACGCCGGTGGTCGGTGGCACGCTGCCCTGATAGCCGCCCATCTGGCAACCGGCGAGTCCGAGCGTGCCGAGCAGCGTGGCAGCGGTCGTGAACCGCAGGCGGAAGGGAGGAAAGGCGGGGGCGGCCATGACAAGGGCTCCTGCAAGGCGTGGCGGGGGGTTGGAAGGCGCTAAGGTAGTGAGCGCGCAGGCGCGGTGCAAGGTGCTGAGGCGGTTTATTTACGAATGGTAGGGGGCTTCGAGGTGCTTGGCTTGGGTGTTGAGGTGCTGTCGAGATCGAGCGCCCTCATGCTCAAGGCATGTACGAGGCGCTCGATATCATCAGCACAGCGGTCGCATCAAGCGCCGTGGCACTTCTTGAATTTCTTCTCGCTGCCGCAGGGGCAAGGATCGTTGCGGCCAACGTCCTTCAGGGCGTTACGCACCGGCTCCTGATGGCCGTGGTTGCAGTGCGGGCCGTGCACATGGCCATGGTCGTGATCGTGCGGGTGATCATGATCGTGGTTGCAGTCAGGGCCATGAACATGGGGTTGCTGGGTCATTGCAGGGTTACTCCGGTAAGAAATCACCAGGGATTATCTCACCACTGCGCGACAAGTGCAGGTCCCGATGGATGAGAAGCCCCGTGGCCAGTTCCCCCTGCAGGGTGTAGTGCAGCGGTTGTTCGCTTTTGAGCAGCTTGGCCAGTGGTTTGAGGTGCTGCCACAAGTTGGTCCGCGCGGTGATCTTGAACGTGCGCCGAGCATGACCGCCAACGCTGCGCCAGACACTGGTCTCATCCTGCACCAGCAGCAGGTCGTTGAGCCGTATCGAATACGCCAGGCTACGGATGAACAGCCGGCTGTCGTTCGGGTTGTCGACACGCAGGTGCAGCACGAATTCCTGCTGCAGCAACTTGGCCTTGACCGTCTCGACCTTGACCAGATGTACCTCGGGTTCGCGCCAGTCGTCGCCGCCCCAGCTGGCGCAGCCGGCCAGCAGGGCCAGCAAGGCGCCAAGCACGAGTACGCGGGCCTGGGCGATCATGTTCAGCTGGCCACGTAGCTTGCGCAGCATTTCTTGAATTTCTGACCGCTGGCGCACGGGCAAGGGTCGTTGCGCCCGGCCTTGAGCCCGACCGTGGGGTCGATGAAGTACCAGCGCCCATCATGCTGGACGAACGCCGAACGCTCGCGGTGTTGGTGATCGCCCTCCTGATCGTGCCAGCGAGCGGTGAAGGTGACAAAGCCGTGCTCAGGCTGGCCACCCAGCACCTCGGCGTTTTCCACTTCCAGCCCCAGCCAGGTGCTCTGTGCGCTCCAGCTGGCCATCGCGGCACGGTCCAGTGCCGCCTGCTGGGCCGGCAGGGTGGTGTGCACCAGGTAATCGATCAGGCCCAGCACGTAAGCGCTGTAGCGCGAGCGCATCAGCGTCTGGGCATCGGGGGCCGGGGTTCCGGCATGGTAGTGCCCGCAGCAGGCGTCCAGCAGGTTGCCACTGCCACAAGGGCAGACCGAGACACTCATCATCACCACCAGTACTTTCCAAAATTTTCAGGGTTGGCCCAGAACCGTGCATTGAGCCAGTCCGGGACTTGCTTGTAGTCATGTAGATCATAGGTGAACAGGCTCAGTACCTGCCCTTCACGACGGAATTTTTCGCTGGCCGACAAGGCCAGGGCGAAGAAATCGGTGTCTTGCCAGCCGCAAGCCGAGAGGTCGGCCAGCACGGCAACCCGGCTGGCATTGAGGTTGCGAATGCCACCGAGCAGTTCCAGGCCCGTGCGTTTGGGCAGGTGTTCCAGGCAGTCCACCAGTACCGCCAAGTCGAAGCGCTGGTTTGCCAGGTCAACCGGCAGCGGCCCAGGCGCGGTCGTTGCGATCACCACCTGCGGGTGAGCCTGGGCAAAGGCGTCCAGCGCGGGGAAGCGTGTGCCTACCAGCAACAGGCGTTGGGGGGTGAAACGATCGAGCAGGGCTGCCAGGGCCTGCTGGGGGGTGCGCTGGGAGAAACCGTCGGTCATTGCCAATCCTCGTTCAAGTCGTCCAAGACTAGCGGGCCGCAGCGCGTGGGCAAAGCGTCATGTGACTGGTGTCGTGGCTTATTGCTGGCAGGGATGGAATGTGCGGTCTTTACTGCCAGAGATCGGCCTTATGCCGATTCCCCCTAGGAGATGCGACGAAAATGAGCATAGTACGCACAGCGATACCCCTGGTACTGCTCACCAGTGTGTTGACTGGTTGTGCAGGTTTGCAAAAGACCGACTGGCCGAAGTGTGCTGCCGTCGGGGGTGTAGGCGGCGCCGCCTTGGGCGCCATCGAGAGTTCCAGCTGGGCTGGCTGGGGCGCGTTGCTGGGCGGTGGCCTGGCGGCGGGCTATTGCTGGGCCCATGGCGATGGCGACGAGGATGGTGACGGCGTGCCGGACAGCCGAGACAAATGCCCAGGCACCCCGCGCGGCGTGCAGGTCGATGCCAATGGCTGCCCACCGGAGCCGGTCGCGGTGGTCGAGGAAGTGGTGGTGCAGAAGGAAGAAGTCATCGTCATCCGTGACGTGCACTTCGAGTTCGACTCTGCACGCCTGACTGCAGCCGATAAAGAGCGCCTCAATACCATCTCCACCCGCCTCAAGCAGGAAGCACCCAGTGCGCGGCTGAGTGTCAGTGGCCATACCGACAGTGTCGGGTCAGACAGCTATAACCAAAAACTGTCCGAGCGCCGTGCTCATTCGGTGACCGATTACCTGGTCGAAAGCGGCGTACCCCGCAGCAGCTTCGTCTCGGTGGTCGGTGCGGGTGAAACCCAACCTGTGGCAGACAATGCCACCGCCGATGGGCGCGCCATGAACCGTCGCACGGAGATCAAGATCCAGCGCTGACGGCCCGCGCCCGCGCCTTGGGCAGTGGCGCGGGCGCGCTTTCAAACCGGCAAGCCGGGTGTGGCCAATGACACAGGCAGCCAGTGCAGGTACTGTTGGCCGCACGGCCCGCTCGAACGGGCCGTTTAGACAGAACAATAAATGCAGGGGGCGGGGCATGAAATTCATCCTGGGCCTGGGCAAGGTCCTGACGGTTGTCTTCTGGGGTGTGGTGCTGTTCAATCTGCTGCTGCCACAACCACTGCCATTCAATCTTCTGATCAATACGGCAGGCATTGTCCTGCTGAGCCTGCATGTGCTCGAGGTGCTGTTCTTCAACGCCAGCCTGCGTGGCCGTAGCCACCGGTGGTTCGACCGTCTGCAGATCCTGCTGACGGGTATTTTCCATGTCATGTCCATTCCTCGTGCGCAGGAGGCGCCGCGCAATGCGTAATCTGATGTTGCTGGCCATGTTGGCTGCTCCCCTGGCCCAGGCCGAAACCCTTGAAGTGGCGTCCAATTCCATGCTGCGCCTGCCCGACAAGTCGGCCAGCGTGCACTTGGAGCATTTGCGCGTGGCCGATTCGGCGACGTTGCTGCTGCCTGCCACGCTGACCGAGTTGACCATCGATCATCTGCAATTGGGGCGTGATGCGCGTATCGCCATTGCCCCTTCTGACCACCCGTTGCGCATCGAGGTGCGCAACGCCCAAATGGGCGAGGGTAGCGAGATCAGTGCCCCGGGTGCGTCGGGCACCTACCAGCGTGCGGCCCGTTCCGGTCGAAGCCTGGACCTGAAGCTGGAGGAGGTCGATGCCGGGCTGTTGTCGATCGACGCACGAGGTGGCGCGGGTGCGCCCGGTTATGCCGGGCTCGACGGCGCCAACGGCCAGCCTGGCGGCTGTACCTGGGGCCAGGCCAGCCGCGGCGCCAATGGCGATGACGGAGGCAATGGGCACGATGGCGCGGCGGGTGGGCGAATTCGCCTGAGCCTGCCGCAAGGTTTTGCCCAGGAGCGCATCGTGGCGCGCCTGGATGGCGGTGCGCCAGGCCAGGCCGGTGCCGCTGGCAAGGCCGGCAAGGGCGGGGCGAGCAAAGGGTGCCTGGTGTATCGCACCGATGCCGGCGCCAGTGGCCGGCCAGGGCAACCGGGCCAGCCAGGCCTGGCCGGCGCTTCAGGTGAGTTGATCCTGCAACGCCTTTGACGTTAAAGGGCGGCGTGGCCCAAGGGGGCGCGTCGCCTACAGCATCAATCGCGAACTGGCCACTGCCACCACGGCGATGCCCAGCAGCAGGTTGATCCCGACCATGCGTCGAATCCTTCCCAGCACCGCAGCCCCCGCTGGCCAGTCCTCTGCTTGCACGGCCGTTTTCAGCTCCGGCAACAGTAACGCCTGGATGCGCATGAACAGGGCGAACATGGCGATACCGCCACCGATCATCACCTGCACGTACTTGGGCGCGGTCTCCAGGCCCGTGAAGCGCATGTGCAACATGCCGATACCACTTATCGCCAAGATCGCCACTGCCACCCAGACCCAGCCGAAGAAGCGTCGGAAAACTTCCACCCACAGCCGCAGGCGAGCAGGCCCGTCGAGGGCTGCAACCGTTGCCGGGCGCAGCACCAGCCAGGCGAAGAACATGCCGCCGACCCAAACCAGGGCGGCCAGGACATGCAGTGTGTAGGGCAGGGCAAAGGCAAGCATCCGGATCTCCATGCGGCATAAAGGGCAATAGCGGGGTATGATAGCCGCCCCATGCGAAACACTGAAAATATATCCAGCCCTTCGGGCGCCTGCAGACCATGATCAGCAACGAACTCAAAGCCACTATCCAAGGCGCCTACTCGCGTTTTCTCGAAGCCAAGAGCCTCAAGCCGCGTTACGGCCAGCGCCTGATGATCGCCGAAGTGGCCAAGGTACTCGGCGACATCGCCTGCGACGATGAAGGCCGCCGCGCCGGCGAGCCTGCCGTGGTCGCGGTGGAGGCCGGTACCGGTACCGGCAAGACGGTCGCCTATGCGCTGGCCGCGATTCCGGCTGCCAAGGCGGCCGGCAAACGCCTGGTCATCGCCACCGCCACCGTCGCCCTGCAGGAGCAGATCGTCTTCAAGGACCTGCCCGACCTGATGCGCAACAGCGGGCTGAACTTCAGCTTCGCTTTGGCCAAGGGGCGCGGCCGTTACCTGTGCCTGTCCAAGCTCGACGTGCTGCTGCAGGAAGGCCACGCGCAGTCGGCCACCGCCCAGTTGTTCGAGGAAGAAGGCTTTCATATCGAGGTCGACGAGCGCAGCCAGAAGCTGTTCAACAGCATGATCGAGAAGCTGGCGGGCAACCGCTGGGATGGCGATCGTGACAGCTGGTCCGAAGCCCTGGAAGACCAGGACTGGTCACGCCTGACCACCGACCATAGCCAGTGCACGGGCCGCCACTGCCCGAACTTCCAGCAGTGCGTGTTCTACAAGGCGCGCGAAGGCATGGGCAAGGTCGACGTGATCGTGACCAACCATGACATGGTCCTGGCTGACCTGGCCCTGGGGGGCGGCGCGGTGCTGCCCGACCCCCGCGACACCCTGTACGTGTTCGACGAAGGCCACCACCTGCCGGACAAGGCCATCGGCCATTTCGCCCATTACTCGCGCCTGCGCTCCACCGCCGACTGGCTGGAGCAGACCGCCAAGAACCTGACCAAGCTGCTGGCCCAGCACCCGCTGCCGGGGGACCTGGGCAAACTGATCGAGCAGGTGCCGGAGCTGGCCCGCGAGATCCGTACCCAGCAGCAGTTCATGTTCACCCTGTGCGAGCAAGTCGCGGACTTCCGCCCCAGTGAAGACACCGAGGGCCGTGAGCGCCCGCGCTATCGCTTCGAAGGCGGTGTGGTGCCGGAGCAGATCCGCGAGGTGGGCATCGAGTTGAAGAAGGGCTTTGCCCGCCTCAACGATCTGTTCACCCGCCTGGCCGACCTGTTGAAGGAAGGCATGGACGGTGAAGTCAATATCGGTATCGCCAGCCATCAGGCCGAGGAATGGTACCCGCTGTTCGGCAGCCTGGTGACCCGTGCCCAGGGCAACTGGGAACTGTGGACGGCATTCACCGCCGAAGACCCCGAGGACAGCCCGCCCATGGCGCGCTGGCTGACCCTGGCCGAGAGCGGTGCGCTGTTCGACATCGAAGTCAACGCCAGCCCCATTCTGGCGGCCGAAATGCTCCGTCGCAGCCTGTGGAGCGTCGCCCACGGTGCGCTGGTAACCTCCGCCACGCTTACCGCACTGGGCAAGTTCGATCGTTACCGCATGCGCTCTGGCCTGCCTCGCGATGCTGTTACCTGCGTGGTGCCCAGCCCATTCGTGCATGGCGATGCCGGCGTGCTGCGGGTGCCCGACCTGGGCGCCGATCCGCGTGATGCGACGGCGCACACCGCGGCGATCATCCGTGAACTGCCCAACATGCTCGATGATGCCCGTGGCGCGCTGGTGCTGTTCTCGTCGCGCAAGCAGATGCAGGATGTGTTCGACGGCCTGGACCGCGACTGGCGCAAGCTGGTGCTGATCCAGGGCAACCTCTCCAAGCAGGAAACCCTGAACAAGCACAAGGCGCGGGTCGATGATGGCCAGCACAGCGTGTTGTTCGGCCTGGCCAGCTTTGCCGAGGGGGTCGACCTTCCCGGCGCTTATTGCGAGCACGTGGTGATCGCCAAGATTCCCTTCGCGGTGCCTGACGACCCGGTCGAAGCGGCCCTGGCGGAGTGGATCGAGGCCCGTGGTGGCAACCCGTTCATGGAAATTGCCGTGCCCGACGCCTCTTTGCGCCTGATTCAGGCCTGCGGCCGGCTGCTGCGTACCGAGCAGGATCGCGGTGTCATCACCTTGCTCGATCGACGTCTGGTCACCCAGCGCTACGGCAAGGCTATTCTCAATGCGCTACCGCCGTTCCGGCGGGAGATTTCCTGACGGCCGGAGCACTCTGCACCGGCTTGTTGTCCATCACTCAGTCTTGGGCTCATGAGGGCCCTGAAGGAGAGCCCCAGCCTTATGGTCCGCCGTACCCTGCCTGTCGTATTCGCCCTGTTGTTCAGCTCGCCATTATTGGCTGGGCAGCAGACGCTGTTCAGCTTCGTGCGCCCGGCCTCGGTGGTCAATGTGGTGACCGAGGACGCCGGCATGCCGCAGTACAACGCAGAGCAGACGGCCGGGGGTGAGGTGTTGCGGCGCGTGGTGTTCAACCCGGCCGAGCGCCCGACCTTGCGCCTGAGCCCGCAGAGCGGTGTGTGGGACTGGTCAGCCGGGCAGTTCCTGACCTTGCGCCTGCAAAGCGCAATGGACTGGGCGCTGACCGTGGACGTTACCGTGTTGGGCAGTGATGGCCGCACGCTGACCAGCCGCATCGACCTGCCTGCAGGCCCCGCCCAGACGGTGATGGTACCGCTCAAGGCCAGCTCGCCGTTGAGCCAGGGCATGCGCGCCGGGCCGCCGATGCCATGGGCGTACGCAGGCCAACGCCTGCTGCTGACCAGCAGCGCGGGTGCGGTCGACCTCAAACAAGTGGCGTCTGTCAGCCTGACGATCCCCAACCCCAAGGTGGCGCAGAACCTGCTGATCGAGAAAGTGGGTATTCAGGATGACGACCAGGCCTACCAGGCCGCCTACCATGAATTGATCGACGCTTACGGCCAGTCCACACGCGGCCAATGGCCAGAGAAGATTGCCAGCGACGAGCAGCTCAGGGCTGCCGAAGGCCGTGAGCAGCAGCAACTCAAGGGCTGGTTGGCAGGGCACGGCAAGCAGCAACTGGACAGCTATGGCGGGTTGCTGGGCGGGCCGGCGTTCGAGGCCAAGGGTTTTTTCCGTACCGAGAAGCGTGATGGCCGCTGGTACTTGGTCACGCCAGAGGGCAACCCGTTCTACTCGCTGGGCGTCAATGCCGTGGCCGCTGATGGCGGGCGCACCTACGTCGAAGGCCGGGACGGCATGTTCAAGGCGCTGCCGGCCGAGGGCGATCCGCTGGCGGCGTTCTATGGCAAGGGTAACAACGACGACGGCAATGCCTCTTCGCAAGGGCGTAACTTCAAGCAGGGGCGCTGGTTCGACTTTTATGCCGCCAATATCCAGCGCACCTATGGCAAGCCTTGCCTTCCCAGCGTCGAGGGCCAACCGGCAGCCGATTGCCCACCGCAGGTGCTGGATGCCACGCGCTGGCAGGCGCACGCGCTCGACCGCCTGCAAGCCTGGGGTTTCAATACCCTGGGTAACTGGAGCGACCCTGGCCTGGGCCAGGCCAAGCGCATGCCCTATACCTTGCCGCTGTCAATCGTTGGTGACTATGCCAGCATCAGCACCGGCATGGACTGGTGGGGCAGCATGCCCGACCCCTTCGACCCTCGCTTTGCCATGGCTACAGAACGTGCCGTCGCCATCGCCGCCCGGGACCACCGCGATGACCCCTGGCTGATCGGCTACTTCGCCGACAACGAACTGGCCTGGGCCGCACCGGGCAATGACCCCAAGGCGCGCTACGGGCTGGCCTATGGCACCTTGCGCCTGACCACCGATGTGCCCGCCAAGCGCGCCTTCCTCAAGCAGCTGCGTGACAAGTACCGCAACCAGGAGGGGCTGTCCAAGGCCTGGGGGATCGAACTGTCCGCCTGGGAGCTGATGGAAGACCCAGGGTTCGAGGCGCCTTTGCCCAACCCCGAGCACCCGGAGATCGAGCGGGACTACCAGCACTTCCAGCAGGTGTTCGCCGAGACCTACTTCAAGACCATCGCCGACTCGCTGAAGTGGCATGCGCCCAACCACCTGTTGCTTGGCGGCCGTTTTGCGCTCAGTACACCAGAGGCGGTCAAGGCCTGCGCCGAGTTCTGCGATGTGCTGAGCTTCAACTTCTATACCCTCAAACCCGAGGACGGTTACGACTTCGCTCGCCTGGCCGAGCTGGACAAGCCGGTGCTGGTGTCCGAGTTCCAGTTCGGTTCCCGCGACCGCGGGCCATTCTGGCCGGGGCCGCTGGAGGTGGCGCGTGAAGAGGACCGAGGGCCTGCCTATGGCAACTTCCTCAAGGCCGCGTTGGCGCAGCCGATGATCGTCGGCGCGCACTGGTTCCAATACCTGGACCAACCGGCCAGTGGGCGGTTGCTCGATGGCGAAAACGGCCACCTGGGGCTGGTGGCGATCACCGATGTGCCGTATCCGGGGTTCGTCGAGGCCGTACGCAAAAGCAACCAGCAGGCCATTGGTCAGTTGCGCACGCAACTGGCCAAGCCGCTCCCCTGAGCCATCGGGGCCGTCAAACGGCCCCTTTGCTGGCGACCATCGAGCCTAAGCCAGTTTGCAAAACCGCCAACTACTGAAACAATGCACGCCATTTTCAGACGGTCGTACGGAGAACAGCGGGTGCAGATCCAGGGTCACTATGAGCTGAAGTTCGAGGCGGTGCGTGAAGCCTTCGCCGAGTTGTTCGATGATCCCCAGGAGCGTGGTGCGGCGCTGTGCATCCAGGTGGGCGGCGAGACCGTGATCGACCTGTGGGCGGGCACCGCCGACAAGGACGGGCAGCAGGCCTGGCACAGCGACACTATCGCCAACCTGTTCTCCTGCACCAAAACCTTCACTGCGGTCACCGCCTTGCAGTTGGTGGGCGAGGGCAAGCTGGCACTGGACGCTCCGGTGGCCCGTTACTGGCCCGAATTCGCCCAGGCCGGCAAGCAGTCCATCACCCTGCGCCAGTTACTCAGCCATCGTGCGGGCCTGCCGGCCATCCGTGAACTGCTGCCTGCCGAGGCATTGTATGACTGGCAGGCGATGGTCGATGCCTTGGCCGCCGAAACCCCTTGGTGGACGCCTGGGGTCGAACACGGTTATGCCGCCATCACGTACGGCTGGCTGGTCGGTGAGCTGATCCGCCGCGCTGATGGTCGTGGCCCAGGCGACTCGATCGTGGCACGTACGGCGCGGCCGCTGGGGCTGGACTTTCATGTCGGCCTGGCCGACGAAGAATTCCATCGCGTGGCGCATATTGCGCGCGGCAAGGGCAACCCCGGCGATGCCGCTGCCCAGCGCTTGCTGCAGGTGACCATGCGCGAGCCTGAGGCGCTGTCCACCCGCGCCTTTACCAACCCGCCGGCGATTCTCACCAGCACCAACAAGCCCGAGTGGCGGCGCATGCAGCAGCCGGCGGCAAACGGCCACGGCAATGCCCGTAGCCTGGCCGGGTTCTATGCCGGCCTGCTCGATGGCAGCCTGCTTGAATCCGAGCTGCTCGACGAACTGACGCGCGAGCACAGTATCGGCCAGGACCGCACGCTGCTGACCCAGACCCGTTTCGGCCTGGGCTGCATGCTCGACCAGCCCGAAGTGGCCAATGCCACCTTTGGCCTCGGTGCCCGCGCCTTCGGGCACCCTGGCGCGGGCGGCTCGGTAGGTTTCGCCGACCCGGAGCACGATGTGGCCTTTGGCTTTGTGGTCAATACCCTGGGCCCCTATGTGCTGATGGACCCAAGAGCGCAGAAACTGGTACGCGTGCTTGCCAGTTGCCTTTGATCGGGTAATGCGGGTATTGGCCAACCCCTTTGACTATCCTCAATGCCAACGCCTGAATGCGTAGGCAAAATTTCTTTCTATTTCATGGTGTATCGCTGATGTCTTCACATAAAACCTTAGCACTCGCCCTGTGTCTGACCGCCGTTACCGGCTGCGCCAGTCACTCCCCGGACGCCGCGAAGGGCAGTGGCTCCAGCTGGTGGCCTTTTGGTTCGGACCAGGTTGCCGAGCAGGAAGTGAAGGAAGCCGTCACCGAAAAAGTGGCCAAGGCCGATGCCAAGTCGGAAAGCGCTAGCCGCTGGTGGTGGCCATTCGGCGGTGACGACAAGCAGGCCAAAGGGCCGGTCGTGCCGAAGATCGACCAGAAGGCTACCCAAGCCTGGCTGGACGAATACGAGCCCAAGCTGCGTGAAGCCATCAAGGACAGCAAACTGGAGCTGGAGCGCCGTGACAATGTCCTGGCGGTGACCATCCCGGTGGACAGTTCGTACAACCCTGACCGCCCGAACATGCTGCTGCCGATGACCCTGGGGCCGATCACCCGTGTAGCCAAGAGCGTCGAGGGCGATGCCAAGACCGCGGTGCTGGTATTGGGCCATGCCGACAGCAGCGGTGCTGCGGCTGTCAACCAGAAGCTCAGCCTGGAGCGCGCCGCTTCGGTGTCGGCGATCTTCCGCCTCAGTGGCCTGCAGCGTGATCGCCTGATCCTCAAGGGTATGGGTTCGGTCATGCCGCGTGCCGCCAACGACAGCGCCGAAGGCCGTGCCTTGAACCGCCGTGTGGAAATGCTGCTGACGCCGCAGAACACCATGGTCGCGCTGTTGGCCAAGTACCAACAGGCCACGCCGGCACCTACCCCAGCTTCGATGGTTGCTGTTCAGGATGCCAAGGCGCCTGCCGCCAAGGCTGCCACCAGCAAGCCCGCCGCCAAGGGCGCTACCAAACCTGCCGCGAAAAAGCCTGTCGCCAAGGCCAAGGCACCTGCCAAGACTGTTGCCAAGAAGAAGGCCGCACCGGTCAAGCCCGCCGCCAAGAAGGCGACCGTTGACAAAAAAGTAGCCGCCAACAGCCCTGCGAAGACCAACTGATCGTCAAGGAAACGCAGCCATGACCCAATCCCTGGCCGATATGCGCCGCGACTACACCCGTGATGGCCTGGCTGAAGCCCAGGCCCCGGGTGAGCCGTTCGCTTTGTTCCACCAGTGGTTCGCCGATGCGGTGAAAACCGAGCAACCCCCGGTCGAAGCCAACGCCTTGACCCTAGCCACGGTCGATGGCGAGGGTCGCCCCCATTGCCGCGTACTGCTGCTCAAGGGGCTCGATGAGCGTGGCTTTACCTTCTTTACCAACTACGAAAGCGCCAAGGGCCAGCAGTTGCAGGCTAACCCTTTCGCCGCCATGACGTTCTTCTGGCCAGCGTTGGAGCGCCAGGTGCGCATCGAAGGGCGGGTTGAAAAGGTCACGGCCAAGGAGTCGGATGACTACTACCAGGTGCGCCCTCTGGGCAGCCGCCTGGGAGCCTGGGCCTCGCCTCAGAGCCAGGTCATCAGTGGCCGTGAAACGTTGGAAGCGTTGGTGAAGGCGACCGAAGCACGGTTCTCCGACACTCAGCCGCACTGCCCGGAGCATTGGGGCGGGTATCGCCTGTTGCCTGAGCGGGTCGAGTTCTGGCAGGGGCGTACCAGCCGCTTGCATGACCGGATGAACTATCGTCTGGTCGATGGGCAATGGCTGCGGGAGCGGTTGGCGCCTTGAAATCCTTGGGGCTGCGCAGCAGCCCCAAGATTGCAACGCTACCCCTGATAAGCCGCCGCCTCACGCGCCAACCACTCCGCCAGCGCCTTGCGCCTGACCTTCTGCACCCGCGCCTGCTCCAGCCGCCGCAGCATGTACTCACGCTTGCGCACATCCTCCCCGGCCAGCGACAGCGCCAGGTCGCGGTCCATCCAGCGGCGCATCCGCACATACAACCACCCATGGAAGTACAGCCCTGCGACAGTCGTGACCACGACGATGAAGTAATCCATGGCTATCCTTGGTCTCACTTGAAAGGCCCACGATACAGTCCAGGTAGGCTGTACCCAGGCTGAATGAAAACAATTTTATTACGTCTGTGCCGTGACAGCCGTCAATGTGCAGCGTCTAATGAACACCGATGACTTATGGAGACTTTACCCATGCGTAAATCCGCTTTGCTGGTGGCGACCTTCACCACCATGTCGCTGTTGCTGGGGGGCTGTGCCTCGAGCCTGACCGGCGATAGCTACTCCCGTGATGAGGCCCGTCGCGTGCAGACCGTACGCATGGGGACCATCGAATCCTTGCGTCCGGTCAAGATCGAAGGCACCAAGACCCCGATCGGCGGTGGCGCGGGTGCGATTGTCGGCGGCGTTGCCGGCAGTGCAGTCGGGGGTGGCCGTGGCAGCATCGTCGCGGCAGTGATTGGTGCGGTTGCCGGTGGCCTGGCAGGTTCTGCCGCCGAAGAAGGCATCACCCGTACCCAGGGTGTGGAAATCACCGTGCGTGAAGACGATGGCAGCATGCGTGCCTATGTGCAGGCCGTTCAGGAAAACGAGATTTTCCGGGTTGGCGAACGTGTTCGCATCATGACCGTCGACGGTACCAGCCGCGTCTCGCACTGAGCCTTGCACCGGCTGTAGCGCAAAAACGCAAAACCCCGATCTGGCCACGCCAGTCGGGGTTTTTTTATGCCGCTTCTACTTTAGTGCGTGCGGGGGGCGCGGCTGGCCATGGCGGTAACGGCATAGCCGACGACCGCAGCGATGAACGAGCCGGTGAGAATGCCCATACGGTCCATGCCCGCATAGTCACTGCTGCCTGGCACGAAGGCCAGGGAACCTACGAACAGGCTCATGGTGAAGCCGATGCCGCAGAGTATCGCCACCCCCAGCAACTGCCCCCAGCTTGCACCCGTAGGCAACGCCGCCAGGCGAAGCTTGATCGCAAGCCAGGTCAGGCCGAACACCCCCACGGTCTTGCCCGCCAGCAAGCCGACAGCGATACCCAGCGGTACCGGGTGGGTGAAGCTTTCTAACGTCATGCCGGCCAACGAGACACCGGCGTTGGCGAACGCGAACAGCGGCAGAATGGCATAGGCCACCCAAGGGTGCAGGGCGTGTTCCAGCGACAGCAGCGGCGAGCTTTCCGCATTGCGTGTGCGCAGTGGAATGCACAGCGCCAGGGCGACGCCCGCCAACGTGGCGTGGACACCGCTCTTGAGCACGCATACCCAAAGCACCAGGCCGACGATCAGGTAAGGCCCGAGCTTGATTACGCCAAGCCGGTTCATGGCTATCAGCGCTACCAGGCAGGCCGCTGCCAGCATAAGTGACACGCTGGACAAGGTACCCGAGTAGAACAGGGCAATGACAATGATTGCACCCAGGTCATCGATGATCGCGAGGGTCATCAGGAACAGCTTGAGCGACGCCGGGACACGCTTGCCCAGCAATGCCAGCACGCCAAGGGCAAAGGCGATATCGGTGGCGGTGGGGATGGCCCAGCCGGCGACAGCTGCAGGGTTGTCGCGGTTGATGAACCAGTAGACCAGTGCCGGTACCACCATGCCACCCACTGCGGCGGTAGCGGGCAGGATGACCTGCGAGGGCTTCGACAGCTGGCCGTCGACCACCTCGCGCTTGACCTCCAGGCCGATGAGTAGGAAGAACAGCGCCATGAGGCCGTCGTTGATCCACAGCAACAAAGGCTTGGCGATCTCCAGTGCGCCAACCTTGACGGCGACCGGGACGTCCAGCAGGCCGTTGTACAGGTAGGACAAAGGTGAGTTGTTGATGACCAGAGCAAGGATGGCCGCAGCGATCAGCAGCAGGCCGCTGGCGGCTTCGAGCTGAAAGAATCGGGTGAAGAGGCTACGCACGGGCTATGGGCTCTCCATGAGAGGTTGATTACGGAACGGGCGTACACCCTAGCTTGTGGCGATATGCTTTAGAACAAAAACTATATTCGTTTTTGTTATATCGTATTGCCGCCTTGGCTGTGGGAAGCCTAGACGCAGCTGAGGAATGGTGAGGTAGGGGAAATCTGATTATTCGCGCAGACTTTTCTGGCGATGGTCATGCTCCCTGCGCAGGCTTGCCCGCGCAGGGGCGCATGAAACTTGCTGCCTTACAGCCCGAGCATGTCCCGCGCTACCGCCTCGGCAATGCGAATGCCATCGACGCCTGCCGACAGGATACCGCCCGCGTAGCCTGCGCCTTCACCCGCCGGGAACAACCCCCTCATGTTCAGGCTCTGGTAGTCCTCGCCACGGGTAATGCGCAGCGGCGAAGAGGTACGCGTCTCGATACCGGTCAATACCGCGTCATGCAGGTTGTAGCCCTTGATCTGCCGATCGAATGCCGGCAACGCTTCGCGGATCGCCTCGATGGCGAAATCCGGCAAGCTGGGCGCCAGGTCACCCAGGGTCACGCCTGGCTTGTACGAAGGCTCGACACTGCCCAGGGCAGTGGACGGCCTGCCGGCTACGAAGTCACCGACCAACTGCGCCGGGGCCTGGTAGTTGCTGCCACCCAGTACATAGGCGTGCGCCTCCAGGCGTTCCTGCAGCTCGATGCCGGCCAGCGGGCCGCCCGGGTAGTCGCGCTCGGGGTCGATACCGACGACGATGCCGGAGTTGGCATTGCGTTCGTTACGCGAATACTGGCTCATGCCGTTGGTCACGACGCGGCCAGGCTCGCTGGTGGCGGCGACCACGGTGCCGCCTGGGCACATGCAGAAACTGTAGACCGAACGGCCGTTCTTGGCGTGATACACCAGTTTGTAGTCGGCAGCGCCCAGTTTCGGGTGGCCGGCATACTTACCCAGACGGGCCTTGTCGATCAGCGTTTGCGGGTGTTCGATACGGAAACCGACCGAGAACGGCTTGGCCTCCATGAATACGCCCTTGGCATGCAGCATGCGGAAGGTGTCGCGGGCACTGTGCCCCAGGGCCAGAACCACATGGCGTGACTGCAGCTGCTCGCCGCTTGCCAGCACCACGCCGGTCAGCTGGCCGTTATCGGTCAGCAGGTCGGTGACTTTCTGCTCGAAACGCACTTCACCGCCCAGGGCGATGATGTCCTGGCGCATCTGCTCGACCATGCCGGTCAGGCGGAAGGTGCCGATGTGCGGTTTGTTGATGTAGAGGATCTCATCCGGCGCGCCGGCCTTGACGAACTCTTCCAGCACCTTGCGGCCGTGGTGCAGCGGGTCCTTGATCTGGCTGTACAGTTTGCCGTCGGAGAAGGTCCCGGCGCCGCCTTCGCCGAACTGCACGTTGGATTCGGGGTTGAGCACGCTCTTGCGCCACAGGCCCCAGGTGTCCTTGGTGCGCTGGCGTACTTCCTTGCCGCGTTCGAGGATGATCGGCTTGAAGCCCATCTGCGCCAGCAGCAATCCGGCAAAGATGCCGCAAGGGCCAAAGCCGACCACGATCGGGCGCTGTGCGAGCTCGGCGGGGGCGTGGCCCACGTACTTGTAGGTGACGTCGGGGGCTACGCCGATGTTGCGATCGTCTTCGAACTTGCGAAGCAGCTCGGCCTCGTTGCTGGCTTCGAGGTCGATGGTGTAGATGAACAGCAGTTCGCTGTTTTTCTTGCGTGCGTCGTAGCTGCGCTTGAACAGGTTGAAGCTGAGCAATTGCTCATCGTTGATGCCCAGGCGCTGGACGATGGCTTCGCGCAGGGCTTCGTCGGGATGGTCCAGGGGCAGCTTCAGTTCGGTGATTCGTAGCATGGCAGGGTCCAGTATCCCGGCCATGGGCGGCCGGCGGCTTTACACAAACCGCCAAGTATAAGCTGTTCGCCGCCCCGACTGGCAGGATAAAAGCGTCCGGTGATCAGTTGTCGCGCGCACCGCCGTAGTAACCGCAGCCTTGCAGGGTCTTGCCGTCGATGCGCAGCTCGGCGCGCAGGTGGCGCACCGCCCCGGTGGCGACGTCCACGCAGCGTTGCGGTGCGACCCAAAGCTCCACGTGCTGGCCGTTGGCCTCGCTGGTCAGGGTCAGGCCACCACCTGGCACTTCCTCTTCCAGAAACGGCAGGGGCAGCGGCGCTTGGCCAACCCGGCTGACGACCATGCCCTTGCCGCTGGCCTTGATGTCCCAGTCAGGTTCGTGGCCATTGGCGCGCAGGGTCAGTTGCTTGAAGTTGGGGTCTTCGCAGGCGCGGGTCGAGGGCTCCAGGCGGTACAGCCGGCGCACTTCGAGCTGGCCGTCGTTGGTGGCCTGCTTGCTGCCGGTAAGGCGCCCGCGCACATCGGCGAACAGCTTGTCGCCGGCATCCTTGGCGAGGTTGGCGGCTTCCTGCAGGACCCCGGTGCCAGCGACGTCGTTGATCACGAAACGGCGGCTTTCATTGCAGGGCTTGAACAGCAACTGGCCACCGGCGGCGCTCAGTTCGCCCTGCATGCGCGTGGTGCCGATGTTCGGGTCGCTTGGGGTGTCAGCCATCAGTTGGCAACCGGCGAACAGGGGCAGCAGGGCGGTGAGCAGCAGGGTAGGGGTGAGGCGCATGGGGCGGGCTCCGGCGATGTTCCTGAAAGCAGGCCACGTTACGCAGGGTGCACGGGGATCACAAGCATTGTCGGTATCCGACTCAGGCCACATGAACCCAACAGGCAGAAAAAAGGGCCCGAAGGCCCTTTGTTCATCAACCCCCCAGGTACGCGTCACGCACCTTGGGGTCACTCAGCAGTGACTCACCCGTTCCTTGCATCACCACCCGCCCGTTTTCCAGGACATAGGCACGGTCGGCGATCTTCAGCGCCTGGTTGGCGTTCTGTTCCACCAGGAACACGGTCACGCCGTCACGGCGCAACTGTTCGATGATGTCGAAGATCTGTTGGATGATGATGGGTGCCAGGCCCAGCGATGGCTCGTCGAGCAGCAGCAGCTTGGGTTTGCTCATCAGCGCCCGGCCAATGGCGAGCATCTGCTGCTCGCCACCGGACATGGTGCCGCCACGCTGGATGTAACGCTCCTTCAGGCGCGGGAACAGCTGCAGGACTTTGTCCAGCTGCTCCTGGTAGTCGCCCTTGTCGGTGAAGAAACCGCCCATGGCGAGGTTTTCTTCCACCGTCAGGCGGGCGAACACACGGCGCCCTTCCGGGACCACGGCGATACTCTTGCGCATGATGTGCGAAGAGGTCTGGCCGACCAGCTCTTCGCCCAGGTACTTGATGCTGCCGCTATGGGCCTGCGGCGAGCCGCACAAGGTCATCAGCAGTGTTGATTTGCCCGCGCCGTTGGCACCGATCAAGGTGACGATCTCGCCCTGGTTGATCTCCACGTTGACGCTGTGTAGCGCCTGGATCTTGCCGTAGAAGGTGGAAACGTTCTCGAACTTCAGCATTTACGCTTCCCCCAGGTAAGCCTTGATCACTTCAGGATTGTCGCGAATCTGCTCCGGCGTGCCATCTGCCAGGGGGGTGCCCTGGTTGATCACCACGATATGGTCGGAAATGCTCATCACCAGCTTCATGTCGTGCTCGATCAGCAGCACGGTGACGTTGTGTGACTCGCGCAGATAGGCGATCAGTGCCTTGAGGTCTTCGGTCTCTTTCGGGTTAAGGCCTGCTGCTGGTTCGTCGAGCATGATGATCCGTGGCTGGGTCATCATGCAGCGGGCGATTTCCAGGCGGCGTTGCTGGCCGTAGGCGAGGGTGCCGGCGGTACGGTTGGCAAACTCGGTCAGGTTGACCTTCTCCAGCCAGTACTGCGCGCGCTCCATGGCCTCCTTCTCGCTGCGGCGGAAGCTCGGGGTCTTGAACAGGCCGGCGAAGAAGTTGGTGTTCAAGTGCCGGTGCTGGGCGATCAGCAGGTTCTCCAGCGCGGTCATTTCCTTGAACAGGCGCACGTTCTGGAAGGTCCGCACCACGCCCTTGCGGGCGATCTGGTGGCCGGCCAGGCCCTGGATCGGCTGGCCATCGAGCAGGATGGTGCCACCGCTGGGTTTGTAGAACCCGGTGAGGCAGTTGAACACCGTGGTCTTGCCTGCGCCGTTCGGGCCGATCAGCGCCACCACCTGTTTTTCCTTGACGGTCAGGGCCACGCCATTGACCGCCAACAAGCCGCCGAAGCGCATGCTCAGGCCGCTGACTTGCAGAATTTCGCGGCTCATCGACGCAGCTCCATGTGTGGACGTTGCATAGGCAGCAGGCCTTGCGGACGCCAGATCATCATCAACACCATCAGCGCACCGAACATCAGCATCCGGTATTCGCTGAACTCACGCATCAGCTCGGGCAGCAGGATCATCACGATGGCCGCGAGAATCACGCCCAGTTGTGAACCCATGCCACCGAGCACGACGATGGCGAGGATGATCGCCGACTCGATGAAGGTGAACGACTCCGGTGTCACCAGGCCTTGCCGGGCAGCGAAGAAGCTGCCGGCGAAACCGGCGAAGCAGGCACCCAGGGTGAATGCCGAGAGCTTGATCACAGTGGGGTTCAGGCCCAGTGCGCGGCAGGCGATCTCGTCTTCACGCAAGGCTTCCCAGGCACGGCCGATGGGCATGCGCAGCAGGCGGTTGATGACGAACAGCGCCAGCAGGGCCAGCAGCAGGGCCACCAGGTAGAGGAAGATGACCTTGTTGATCGAGTTGTACGCCAACCCGAAGAACTCATGGAAGGTCTGCATCCCCTCGGCCGCACGGCGTTCGAAGGTCAGGCCGAAAAGCTCGGGCTTGGGGATGTTGCTGATGCCGTTGGGGCCGCCGGTCCAGTCGGTGAGGTTACGCAGGAACAGGCGGATGATCTCGCCGAAGCCGAGGGTCACGATCGCCAGGTAGTCACCGCGCAGGCGCAGCACCGGAAAGCCGAGCAGGAAGCCGAAGGTGGCGGCCATCAGGCCGGCGATCGGCAGGCAGACCCAGAAGCTCCAGCCCAGGTAGTGCGAGAGCATTGCGTAGCTGTACGCGCCCACGGCATAGAAGCCCACATAACCCAGGTCGAGCAGGCCTGCCAGGCCGACCACGATGTTCAGGCCCAGGCCCAGCAACACGTAGATCAGGATCAGCGTGGCAATGTCGACCGCACCGCGCGAACCGAAGAACGGCCACACCAGCGCGACCAGGATCAGCCCGATGATGATCCAGCGCTGAGTCTTGGGCAGGGTCAGGTAGTTGCTCACGGCCGGCGAGATCAGCTTGCGGTCCGAGCGGCGGCTCATGACCGAGCTCCACTGCTTGTCGAACAGCACGCGCAGGAACATCAGCACCGAGCACACGGCGATGATGCTGATGGTGAACGAGCCCTGGCTGTGCACCACCAGGCTGATGCCGTCGATGCTCAGTTTTAGGCCCAGTACCGGGAAGGCCACGGCCCATACCAGCAAGGCGCTGAAGAACGCCTGTTTGAGATTTTTGTTCATACTTTTTCAACCTCCGGGCGGCCCAGGATGCCGGTCGGCCGGAACAGCAGGACAAGCACCAAGAGACCGAATGCCACTACGTCCTTGTACTGGTCGCCGAAGATATCGGCGCCGAAGGCCTCGGCCACACCCAGCACCAGCCCACCGAGCATGGCGCCCGGAATGCTGCCGATGCCACCCAGCACCGCTGCGGTGAAGGCTTTGAGGCCCACCAGGAAGCCGGCGTTGGGGTTGATCACCCCGTACTGCATGCTCAGCAGCACGGCCGCTACCGCTGCCAGTGCGGCACCGATGACGAAGGTGAGGGCGATGATGTTGTTGGTGTTGATGCCCAGCAGGTTGGCCATCTTGATGTCCTCGGCGCAGGCGCGGCAGGCGCGGCCCAGACGGGAACGGGAGATGAACAGGGTGAGCAGGGTCATGGCCACCAGGGTGACGACGAACACCAGGATCTGCATGTAGCTGATCAGTACCTCTTCAGCGCCGCCCGGCCCGAAGGAGAAGCTCCCGGGGATCAGGTTGGGGATGGATTTGTCCTTGGAGTCCTGCGAGAGCAAGACCGTGTTCTGCAGGAAAATCGACATGCCGATGGCGGAAATCAGCGGGATCAGACGGTTGCTGTTGCGCAGGGGGCGGTAGGCAACCCGTTCGATGCTGTAGCCATAGGCACTGGTGACGAAGATCGTCGCGACGAAGGCGACGGTCATCAGGATCGGCAGCGAATGGATACCCATCATGGCCAGGCCCGCCAGGGCGATGAAGGCCACGTAGGAACCGATCATGTACACCTCGCCGTGGGCGAAGTTGATCATGCCAATGATGCCGTACACCATCGTGTAGCCGATGGCGATCAAGGCATAGGTGCTGCCGATGGTCAATCCATTAACCAGTTGTTGGAAGAAATGGTAGATCTCAGGCATTACAGCGCTCCTAAAAACCTGATTTGCATTTCGCTGGCGGGGGTAGGCCAGGAAACCGCGAGTGACGGTTTTAAGATTTTCAGGTGGCCGGCTCCCGGATCGCGGGAATCACGGCCATGAACCTCGTAAAACAAAGCCCACTGCTCGCACAGTGGGCTTTTACGGTCAGCTATTTAGTCACGCAGTTACTGAGGGGAGACTTCGGTCTTCGGCTTGCCGAAGTGCCATTCGTAGACCACGAACTTGAAGTCTTTGAGGTCGCCTTTTTCGTCGTACGACAGCGTGCCGGTAGGGGTCTTGAAGGAGCCGGCGTGGATGGCGGCTGCCACCTTGTCGGTGTCTTCGGACTTGGCGGCCTCGATGCCTTTGGCGATCAACTCCACGGCGGAGTAAGCCGGGAACACGAACGGACCGCTCGGGTCCTTGCCGTCAGCCTTGATGGCATCGACGATGGCCTTGTTCTCAGGGTCGGCGTCGAACGACTTCGGCAGGGTGACCAGCAGGCCTTCGGAGGCGTTCTGGGCGATCTGCGAGATCGAGTCGTTGCCTACACCTTCTGGGCCCATGAACTTGGCTTTCAGGCCTTTTTCCTGAGCCTGGCGCAGGATCAGGCCCAGCTCTGGGTGGTAGCCGCCGTAGTAGACGAAGTCGACGTTGTTTTGCTTGAGCTTCTGGATGATCGAGGAGAAGTCCTTGTCACCGGCGTTCAGGCCTTCGAAGACGGCAACCTTGGTGCCTTTGCCTTCCAGGGTCTGCTTGACGGCGGTGGCGATGCCTTCACCGTACTGCTGCTTGTCGTGCAGCACTGCAACGACCTTCGGCTTGACGTGGTCGGCGATGTAGTTGCCGGCCGCAGGGCCTTGGGCGCTGTCCAGGCCGATGGTGCGGAAGATCAGCTTGTAGCCACGGGCGGTGATTTCCGGGCTGGTGGCGGCGGGGGTGATCATGATCACGCCTTCGTCTTCGTAGATGTCGGACGCAGGCTGGGTAGAGCTGGAGCACAGGTGGCCGATGACGAACTTGACGCCGTCGTTGACCACTTTGTTGGCGACTGCCACGGCCTGTTTAGGGTCGCAGGCGTCGTCGTATTCCTTGGCTTCGAGCATCTTGCCATCGACGCCGCCCTTGGCGTTGATGTCTTTGATGGCTTGCTTGGCGCCGATGAACTGCATGTCGCCGTACTGGGTGACAGGGCCGGTCTTAGGCCCCGCGATCCCGATCTTGATGGTATCGGCGGCAAACGAATGGCTGGCTACCCCTGCCAGAACCATTGCGGCGAACAGCTTGGAAATCTTGATCATAGTGCTCCACTCATTCTGTTGTAATTCTTATAGTCCTGGCGGCCAGGGCTACAGACCGGGCGGGAATTGCGGTATGGCCACGCCATACTGCATGCCCACCTTCCCCCGGAACATGTCCCGGAACTGTACCGGTACAGTGTAGAGCGCTGTTCGAGCGCTTGAAAAGCGGTCAAAAAGTACCTGGTTCCTGGGTTGTCGCTTGATCGACACAAAGATACAGAAAAGCGCCATCAATTTGCCTGTACCTGCGGCCCAACCCCACAAGTTCGGGGCCGATCGACCAAATTACGTATTTGAAACCGGGTTTTTCTGCAAAAATAGTGGCCTTTTTTATTGGCCGATTTTTGCGGGTAGCAACCCATGACTGATCAAACAAGCACCCTCTATGCCAAATTGATTGGCGAGACGGCAATCATCGAGTGGAAAGCGCTGGAGCGCTTCTGGGCAAAGGGTGACCTGATTTGGGTCGACCCCAGCCTGGACCTGATCGCCGTTGCCGAAGCGATGGCCGAGAATCGCGGCGAGATCTTCGCCAAGTGGCGTAGTGATGGCGCTGTTGGCCCGGTGACTGCCGAGCAGGCGCTGGACCTGCAAAACCGCGATCCAGAGATCTGGGCGGTGGTGGTTTCACCGTTTATCGTGATTCAGGTGAAGCGCGCTGAGTGAACGCGATCGTTTTTGGTGCGTGAAAATGCGCAGCCGCCTCAATCTGGTGCTTGGGGGCGATCAGATGGGTGGAGGTAAGTAACAATTCGGCGTGGCGGTAACAGTTTACGGGATGCGTAATGGGGCCGCTGCGCGCCTTGAAAATAACAAAATGTGCCAGGAGTCGTTCATGAGCTCACAACTACCTTCGCTAGCCTTCGCCGGAATCGGCCTGATGGGCTTGCCCATGTGTCGGCGCCTGCTGGCTGCCGGTTACCCGCTGACGGTGTGGAACCGCAGCCCCGACAAATGCGCCGAGCTGGTAGCAGCTGGCGCGCGACTGGCGGCAACCCCGGCCGAGTTGTGCCGCGACAGCGACATGGTGCTGCTGTGCCTGGCCGATACGGCGGTGGTGCGCGAAGTGGTGTTCGGTGAGCAAGGCATCGCGCAGGGTGGGCGCAGTGGCCAGTTACTGATCGATTTTTCGAGCCTCGAACCGACCGCCACCCGGGAGATGGCCGCTGCGCTCGCTGCCTTGTCTGGCATGGCTTGGCTGGATGCCCCGGTGTCCGGTGGCACGCCGGGCGCCGAGGCCGGCACCTTGGCCATCATGGTCGGTGGCGAGGCCGCCGACCTGCAGCGTGCACTCCCCGTACTGCAGGTCCTTGGCCAGCGAGTGACGCACATGGGCGCCGTTGGCGCCGGCCAGGTGACCAAGGCCTGCAACCAGATGATCGTGGCCTGCAATGCCCTGGTGATCGCCGAAGTGGTGGCATTGGCCGAGCAGTCAGGCGTGGACGCGACACTGATCGCCGAGGCCTTGGCGGGCGGCTTTGCCGATTCGAAACCGCTGCAGATCCTTGCCCCGCAAATGGCCGAGAGCCGTTTCGAGCCGATCAAGTGGCATGTGCGGACGTTACTCAAAGACCTCGACAGCGCAGTCAAATTCTCTCGCGAGCAAGGCTCTGCGACACCGCTCAGTGGCCTCGCCGCGCAATTGATGCGCCTGCACGGTAGCCAGGGCTATCTGCAAAAAGATCCGGCGACCCTGGTAGCGCTGTATCGCAGTAAGGGCTGAGCAGGCCATTGCGCCGTTGCAGCCGCTCCAGGATCGGCCGCAATTCGCCCAGCGGCACCGGGCGGCTGAGCAAGTAGCCCTGCAGGTAGTCGCAGCCGTGGGTTTCGAGGAATTCCAGCTGTTCGACGGTTTCGACGCCCTCGCTGACCACCTGCAGGTGCAGGGTGTGGGCCATGACGATGATGGCCTGGACGATCTCGCGGTCTTTCTGGCTGCCTGGCACATCCTGCAGGAAGGTTCTGTCGATCTTCAGGATGTCCAGCGGCAAGCGTTTGAGGTAGGCCAGCGACGAGTAACCGGTACCGAAGTCATCGATCGACAGGGCCACGCCCTGGGCGCACACGCGCTTGAGCAGGCTGACAGTGCGCTGGATGTCCCCCATCAATGCGTTTTCGGTGATTTCCAGCTCCAGGTGGCGGGGCGCCAGGGCTGAGTGAAACAACGCTTTCTCCACCTCGCTGGCCAGTTCATCGTGACTGAGCGTGACTGCCGAGCAGTTCACCGTGACCTTGAGGTCGCCATAACCGTGGCGGTGCAGTTGCGCCAGGTCGGCACAGGCGTGGCGCAGCACCCACAGGTCGAGGTCGATGATCAAACCATTGGCTTCGGCGATGCCGATGAAACGGTCGGGCCCGAGCAGGCCGTGTTGTGGGTGCTGCCAGCGCACCAGGGCTTCGAGCTTGGCCACCTGGCCATTGTGCAGGTCGAAGATCGGTTGGTAATGCACGCACAGCCCGCGTTCTTCCAGCAGCGCGATGCGCAGTTCCTCTTCCAGTTGCAGGGCAAGCGTGGCCCGGGTTTTAAGGCTGTCGTTGAAGAAGGTCAGGCTGTTGCGCCCGTTGCCCTTGGACTGGTACAGGGCAAGGTCGGCGTGCTTGAGCAACTCTTCGGCGGTGTTGCCATCGTCGGGGAAAATGCTGATACCGATACTGGTGGTCATGACCATGCGCCGGCCACCCAGGTCGATGGGGTCCTTCATTCGCTGCATGATGCGCTGCGCCAGGTGGCGTGCTTCATCACGGTTGTTGAGGCTGGTGACCACGCAGAACTCGTCGCCACCAAAGCGCGCCACCAGGTCCTGGCTGCGGGTGGCTGCCTTGATGTGGTTGGCGATCACTTTGAGCAGTTCGTCGCCGGCAGCATGGCCAAGGCTGTCATTGATGCGTTTGAAATGGTCGATGTCGAGAAACATCACCGCCAGGCGGTTGTCATCGGCGTTCTGTTCGGCGAGGCGCTCGGCGAACACTTGATTGAAGCCGCGGCGGTTGATCAGATTGGTCAGGGCGTCGTAGTGCGCGGCCTGTTGCAGCGAGGCTCGCGCCTGGTCCAGTTGGTTGAGCAACATGCTGACCCGGCGCAGGTCGTGCTCCTTGCTTTGCAGCTTCTTGTCGGCCAAGGCCGCACTGATGCTGGCACCACTGATCAGCAGCGTGATGAATGCAATGGTCAGCCCCAGTTGCAGGCTGTTGTCGGCTGACGGCAGACGCAGCGCAGTGTCGGCGGGGATGACCAAGGTCATGGCCGACATGGCCGTGAAGTGGGTCGCGACGATGCCGCCGGCCATCAGCAGGCTAGCGCCGTACTTCAGGGCCTGGTGCAAGGTGCCGCTACCGTTGCGAAAGCGCCGCGCCAGCAGCAGCGCTGCGAGGCTGGTGAGCAGGGCGATGGCCATGGAGGTCAGTAGCAGCCCGGTCTGGTAGTACTGTTGAGCGCCGGTTTCGAGGGCGGCCATGCCGACAAAATGCATGAAGATGATGCCGGCTGCGATGAGTACTGCACGCTTCAGATAATGATACGGGCGCATGTGCCTACGGTTGATGCTGTTCATGCCCACCCAGGCGACGATCAGGGCAATGAGCAGCGACAGCACGGTCAGCGACACATCGTAGTGAACTTCGAGCGGGGCCTGAAAGGCCAGCATGCTGATGAAGTGCATGGCCCAGATACCGCCGGCGAGGCAGCAGGCGCCGAGCATGCGCCATTGGCGTTGCGCCGTGGCCTGTTCGCTATGGGACTGGCGCTCGGCCATGTCCAGGGTCGCAAAGCACCCCGCGCAGGCCACGGTATAGGCGAGCAGTACCAGGAAGGGTTCATGGCGACAATCGATGACGATTCGTCCGGTTGCCGGAAGATCGGCGAACAGTTGCAGACCCAGCCATTCCATTGCGTGCCTCTTGGTCGAGTTTTCACTCGTCTGCGGTACAACCCTTGGCAGACTGTCCAGAGGCAGTATAGGAAGAGGTAGTTAGCCCTTCCTGAATAATGGCAATTTGATTTCTATGATTTGGTTATGAGGCCAATCGCAGCAAGGCATATGGCCGCTCCCGTTGCAGGAGCAGCCTTGTGTTGCGATGGGCTGCCAAGCAGCCCAACTTGTCGCTCGTATAGTCAGCCAGCCACCAGCACGCGAATGGCTTCCAAGCGCAAGGCAGCTTTGTCCAGCATCGCCAGGCCTTCTTCACGCTGCTTGCGCAAAGCGTCGATTTCGCTGTCGCGTACGCTCGGGTTGACCGCCTTGAGCGCGGTCAGGCGGGCCAGTTCTTCGTCCGCTTCGGCAGCCAGGCGGCGCTGGGCTTCGGCCACACGCTCGACGTGGGTCGGCATGATCTTGGCCTCACCGCCACTGATGCGCTGGGCCAGTACATCCCGCTGGGCCTGGATGAACTTGTTGGCGCTGGCGCGCGGAACGCTTTCGAGTTGGTCGTTGAGCGTTTCGAAGGCCACGCGCGACGCCAGGTCGTTGCCATTGGTGTCGAGCAGGCATCGCAGGGCTGCCGGGGGCAGGTAGCGACCAAGTTGCAGGCTGCGTGGCGCCACCACCTCGCTGACGAACAGCAGTTCGAGCAGCACGGTGCCAGGCTTGAGGGCCTTGTTCTTGATCAGCGCGACAGCGGTATTGCCCATCGAGCCGGACAGCACCAAGTCCATGCCACCCTGAACCATCGGGTGCTCCCAGGTCAGGAACTGCATGTCTTCGCGGGACAATGCCTGGGTACGGTCGTAGGTGATGGTCACGCCTTCGTCGTCACCCAGCGGGAAACTGGCGTCGAGCATCTTCTCACTTGGCTTGAGGATCAGGGCGTTTTCCGAATGGTCTTCGCTGTCGATGCCGAACGCGTCGAACAGGGTCTCCATGTAGATCGGCAGGGCGAACTGGTCGTCCTGTTCGAGAATCGCCTCCACCAGTGCCTGGCCTTCGCCGGCCCCGCCCGAGTTGAGCTCCAGCAGCCGGTCGCGGCCGCTGTGCAGCTCGGCCTCCAGGCGCTCGCGCTCGTTGCGGGCATCGGCCATCAGGGCATCCCAGGCTTTGCTGTCACCGCTTTCAAGAAGCGGCAGCAGGCGCGGGCCGAACTGATGCTGCAGGGCATTGCCGGTCGGGCAGGTGTTGAGGAAGGCGTTGAGCGCTTCGTGGTACCACTGGAACAGGCGCTGTTGCGGGCTGTCCTGCAGGTAGGGCACGTGCAGCTGGATGGTGTGCTTCTGGCCGATCCGGTCGAGACGGCCGATACGCTGTTCGAGCAGGTCAGGGTGGGCCGGCAGGTCGAACATTACCAGGTGATGAGAGAACTGGAAGTTGCGGCCTTCACTGCCGATCTCGGAACAGATCAGCACCTGGGCGCCGAATTCCTCGTCCGCGAAATAGGCGGCGGCGCGGTCACGCTCCAGAATGCTCATGCCTTCATGGAAGACCGAAGCGGGGATGCCGGAGCGCACGCGCAGAGCGTCTTCCAGGTCCATGGCGGTTTCGGCATGGGCGCAGATGACCAGCACCTTGGTGCGCTTGAGCATCTTGAGGGTATCGATCAGCCAGTCGACCCGAGGGTCGAAACGCCACCAGCGCTCGTCGTCAGTGGTGTCGCCGTGTGCCTGGAAGGCGACTTCCGGGTAGAGCTCGGCCTTTTCGCCAGGCGGCAGGTCGCGGTACTGCTCGGGCATTGCCACCGGGTAGGCATGCAGCTGGCGCTCGGGGAAACCCTGGACCGCAGCACGGGTGTTACGGAATAGCACGCGGCCAGTGCCGTGGCGGTCGAGCAACTCGCGGATCAGGCGCGCGCTGGCCTGGGTATCACCATCGTTGACCGCCGCCAGCAAGGCTTCGCCTTCGGCGCCGAGGAAGCCATGGATGGTGGCGTGGGCCTTGGGCGAAAGACGGCCTTCATCCAGCAGCTCCTGCACGGCTTCGGCCACCGGGCGATAGTGCTCGCTCTCGGCGCGGAAGGCCGCCAGGTCATGGAAGCGGTTGGGGTCGAGCAGACGCAGCCGGGCGAAGTGGCTGTCCTGGCCAAGTTGTTCGGGGGTGGCGGTGAGCAGCAACACGCCAGGGATGACCTGTGCCAGTTGCTCGACCAAGCCGTACTCCGCGCTGACCTGGTCTTCATGCCAGACCAGGTGATGGGCTTCATCGACCACCATCAGGTCCCAGCCCGCAGCAAACAGCGCATCCTGGGCCTTCTCGTCGTCGACCAGCCATTCCAGGGCGACCAACGCGAGCTGGGCGTCTTCGAACGGGTTGCTGGCGTCGCTCTCGATGAAGCGTTCGGCGTCGAACAGCGCCACTTGCAGGTTGAAGCGCCGGCGCATTTCCACCAGCCATTGGTGCTGGAGGTTTTCCGGGACCAGGATCAGTACGCGGCTGGCACGCCCGGACAGCAGCTGGCGATGGATGACCAAGCCGGCCTCGATGGTCTTGCCCAGGCCGACTTCGTCCGCCAGCAGAACCCGTGGCGCGCTGCGGTCTGCGACTTCGCGGGCGATGTGCAACTGGTGAGCGATCGGTTGCGCACGGCAGCCACCCAGGCCCCAGAGCGACGATTGCATCTGTTTGCTGGTGTGATGCAGGGTGTTGTAACGCAGGCTGAACCACGACAGCGGGTCGATCTGGCCGGCGAACAGGCGGTCGCTGGCCAGGCGGAACTGAATAAAGTTCGACAGCTGGGTTTCTGGCAGGGTGCGCGGCTGGTTTTGCGCGTCCAGGCCATGGTAGACCAGCAGGCCGTCGACATCGTCGACCTCGCGCACGGTCAGCTTCCAGCCGTCGAAGTGGGTGATCAGGTCACCTGGCGAGAAGCGCACGCGGGTCAGCGGCGCATTGCGCAGGGAATACTGGCGGGTGTCGCCAGTGGCCGGGTAGAGCACGGTCAACAGGCGGCCATCCTGCGCCAGGATGGTACCCAGGCCGAGCTCTGCTTCGCTGTCGCTGATCCAGCGTTGCCCCGGTTGATACTGCTGCGCCATACTGCCTGAACTCCCGCGATGAAAAGCCGGCTATGTTAACGGATCGGCCGGTCAGACCAAAGTGTTGAAGTGCACCGATGGGTGCCAAAGACCAACAGTCTAGCCGTTTCATCGACCAACACCGTCTTGCCGACGAGGGCTGCGCACCGACATGTCCGCCAAGCACCGCTGGTTGAACGCTTCCCTGGCCGTGGGCAGCCTCGTGCTGCTGGCTGCGTGCGAGCAAAAAAACTTCGAGACCTTGCCGGCCATTGCGCCCGAGCAGCTTGAGGCGCTGGGCGTGCAGACGCCGATCAAGAGCGTGCATTTTCGTGACCGCGAGGGTGAAGGCCTGTTGGTGCTCAGCCGCACCGATGGCCAGGCCACCGACGCCGAAAACCAGCAGGAAGTCGACAAGGTGGTGCTCAAGGCCACGCTGTATGGGCGCACGGCAGAACGCGATGCGTTCAAGGCACGCTGGCAGGTCGAACAGGAAACCACCTGCCCAGGCTTGGACCTGGATGTCGACTTCTATACCGATGTCAGCGATGTCAGTGACCTGAACAAGGACGGGGTCGCCGAACTGACGGTAGCTAGCCATGCCTTCTGCGGCGGGGGGATCGACCCGCACGATATCGCCATCGAGATGCGCGAAGGGCAGGCCAGCTACACCATTACCGGGGAGTCGCTGATCACGCCCGCCGGCGAAGACCCGATAGGCGGAGTACGCGAGGACAGTGCCTCGCTCAAGGCCGCGCCGCAGGTACTGCGCGACCACATGGACGCGGTCTGGCAACAGGTCTACAAGCGGCCCTGGAGTGAGGCCAGCCCGCCGAGTGACGACGACCCTGACGACGAAACCGAGTAAGCGTTGTCTGTATTCAAGGTAGGTGACCAGCCGCCGATACAGGGGTAATAGGAGACTTTCCATGTTGCCGCCGATCATTCCGCTCAGTGCAGCACCGGTAACCTCGCAACAGGACCCGGTCAAGCCAACCCCCGACATCAAGCCGGTGGTTCCCACGCAGCCTTCGTCCGGTGAAAGCGCGATCGACCTCAAGCAGCAGCGCGACCCGCAAGAGCAGGCCTTGCTGCTGCGTGATGAACAACGACGGCAACAGCAGCGTCGACAAAAAAACGACGGCGAGCGTTACAGCGCGCTACCCGGCGATGAGGTCAACGCCGACAATACCGTACCGGTGGCACCGCTGATGGGCGAGCGCCCGCGTCAGGGGCTGCTGGTCGACATCGAAGTCTGACGCGGGGCTGGTCAGCGTCCGCGCCTGGCTTCATCATGCAAGCCTCTGTTGATCGTCGAGCCCACCCATGAGCCAAGACAACCTCATCGATTTCGATGCCGAACGTGCCAAGCGCGTCCACGACCTCAAGGAAAAGCGCCTCAACGAAGTGCGCCAGGCCTTCGAGCAGGCCATGCCCTTGAGCGCAGCCAAGAAAAAGAAACCCAAGGGCAAGCCCAAGAAGCGCTGAAACTTGACGCAGGTCAAACCTGCGCCCGCCTCGCGTGCCCGGTCTCGGGCACCATTGACCCCGATCAATTTTCTGTGCCCCCACATTCGTTACCTTGCATCCATCGGACAACGGCAAACGAAGAGGGAGGCCGACATGTTCTTCGACAACGTGGTTATCGCAGGTGTGGTAACGGTCGGGTTGATGGTCGCGTTCTTTGCCGGTCTGGGCATTTTCATCTGGAAGGACTCGAACAAGCGCAAGCCGCGCTGACCTTCTGGGTTCACGAGCACGCAAGGCATTTAGGGCGACTTCGGTCGCCCATTTTTTTTTGCCTGGAAAATGCCACGCAGCACAGTCCCTAAAAGATGATTAGCTAGCTAATTAATCGTTTGCGCATTATCCTTCTCTTCATTGTCTATCGTTTACCTGACCATCCCCGCAAGGTCCGCCTCGTGCCCATCACTCTCCAGGCCCTGTTCGCACCCAGCAGCCTCGCCCTGAAGTTCGCCATCAAGACCGTACTTGGCGGTGGCCTGGCGCTATGGCTGGCGATGCGTTGGGGGCTGGAGCAGCCTTCATGGGCACTGATGACCGCCTTTATCGTGGCCCAGCCGCTGTCGGGCATGGTGGTGCAAAAGGGCCTTGCACGTCTGGCCGGCACCTTGGTCGGCACCTTCATGTCGGTGCTGTTCATCGGCCTGTTCGCCCAGACCCCAGGCCTGTTTTTGATCACCCTGGCGCTGTGGCTGGCCCTGTGCACGGCGGCTTCGACCCAGATGCGCAGTGCCTGGGCTTACGCCTTCGTGCTGGCCGGCTACACCGCAGCGATCATCGCCTTGCCGGCGATCGACCACCCGTTGCAGGTGTTCGATCAGGCTGTGGCCCGCTGCACCGAGATCTGCCTGGGGATTTTTTGCGCCACCGCCACCAGTGCCCTCATCTGGCCCATGCGCGTGGAACAGCAATTGAGCGGGCAGGCCCGGCAGGCTTGGCACAATGGCCTGCAGGCAGCCAGCGCCATGCTCGGCGGCGAAGATGACGCGCGCAAAGGGTTGCTGGAAAGCCTGGGGCGTATCGTTGCCATCGACAGCCAGCGCGAACATGCCTGGTTCGAAGGCAACCGCGGGCGCCAGCGCGCCCGCGCCATCCGTGGCCTGAGCCAGAAGCTGATGGTACTGCTGCGTATCTCCCGCGCGGTGCGCCGGCAGTGGCGCCAGCTTGATGAGCAGGAAACTCGGCACCTGGCGCCCTGGTTGGAAGCGTTGCGCGCGCAGTTGGGCAACCCCGATCAACCGAGCCTGTTGCTGTTGCGTCAGCGCATCTGGGATGCCGCCCATGACGAGCAGATCAGCTCTGCAGAACATTACTGCCTGGCACGCATGGCGCTGTTGCTGGATTACGCCATGGCCGCGACCCAGGCGCTGGACGACGTCGAAGCGGGCAGGGCGCCCAAGGATGTGCCCCAGGGCCTGGCCGCGCACCGCGATTGGTCGCTGGCCCTGTTGTTCGGTTCACGCAGCGCGTTGGCGTTTCTGGTGATGAGTGGTTTCTGGCTGGCAACAGCCTGGCCATCGGCGCCGGGTGGGCTGATATTGACCTGTGTGGTCTGCAGCCTGTTCGCCAGCCGCGAAAACGGCGCCCAGATCGGCCTCAGTTTCTTGCGTGGCATCTTTTTGGCGATCCCGGCGGCATTCTTGGTCGGGCAAATTCTGCTGCCCCAATGGAGCAGCTTCGCCATGCTCTGCCTGGGCATGGGCGTGCCGCTGTTTCTGGGCGCGCTGGGCATGGCCCACCCGCGTACCGGCGCTACCGCCACCTCTTATTGCCTGCACTTCATTGTCCTGGTGTCGCCGCTCAATGCCATGCAATTTGGCGTGGCCAGCATGCTCAACAGTGCGTTGGCCATGCTGGTGGGTGTGTCTGCGGCGGTCATGGCGTTCCGTTTGCTGGTGTTTCGCCACCCGGCGTGGCTTGGCCGGCGCCTGCGGGCAGCGACCCAGCACGACCTGGTGCGCCTGACCCGGCGCGAACTGCGTGGCGCCGACAGCTGGTTTGGCGGGCGTATGGCCGACCGCCTCATGCAGCTGGCGCGGCATGCCAGCGAGTTGCCTGAAAGCGAGCGCAAGCGCTGGGACGATGGCCTGCATGGCCTGGACATCGGCGACGAACTGGTGCACCTGCGCATGTGCCTGGCGGTCGCCCAGGCGCCGTTGGGCCGGGCCGAACGCGAGTACCTGCAACAGGTAGAGGCCGTGCTGGCCAAAGGGCCTGCGCCTGGGCGCGGGCAGCGACTGGACAACGCCAGCGCGCAATTCATCGAAGCGTTGCGCCGGCTGCCTGCGAGCGATCCGCTGCGCCTGGCCGAAGGCGCGGTACTGCAGTTGCAGAAGAGCTGGGGCAAGTGGTGCCGCTGGCAGGAGGACGTGCATGGGGTTGCGTGAATGGGCGCTGGGCGGCGTGCTGTTGAGCCCGTTTCTGGTTTATGTACTGCTGGCGCTGGTGTGCACCGGGCTGCTGCGCTTGTTGGTACAGGCCACGCCGTTGGGCCGCTGGATCTGGCATGAAGCACTGTTCGACGCGGCATTGTTTGTGTGCGTGTTGTACCTGGTAGTGCGCGTGCTGGGCGCTGCATAAGGGTTTTTGTCAGGGTTCAAGTAAGGAGTGATTCGATGCGTACCGTCGTACGTACCTTGGTGACACTGTGTGTGGTGGCCCTGGCCCTGTTGGCAGGCTACCAGCTGTGGCAGTACTACATGCTCACCCCCTGGACCCGCGATGCGCGTGTGCGCGCCGACGTGGTGGTGATCGCGCCGGACGTGTCCGGCTGGGTGCGCGAGCTGAAGGTGCATGACAACCAGCAGGTGAACGCGGGTGATCTGCTCATGAGCATCGACAGCGAGCGCTTTCAGGCAGCATTCGACCAGGCCAGCGCCGTGACCGAGACCCGCGCGCAGCAACTGCGCCTACGCGAGCGCGAAGCGGCGCGGCGTACTGCCTTGGGGCCGGAGGCGATCAGTGCCGAGCTGCGGGAAAACGCCCAGATCAATGCCGCCATCGCCCGTGGCGAACTGCATGAGGCCCAAGCGCAATTGCAGGTGGCCAAAATCAACCTGGCGCGCAGTGAAGTGCGCGCGCCGCGCAGCGGGCACATCACCAACCTGCGCTTGGCCCAGGGCAACTACGTGAACACCGGTGAGTCGGTCATGGCCCTGGTGGATGACTCGACTTTCTATATCCAGGCTTACTTCGAAGAAACCAAGCTACCGCGCATCCGTGTGGGTGACCGGGTGAAGGTGTGGCTGATGGGGGCGGGCGAGGCGATGCAAGGGCATGTGCAGAGCATCAGCCGCGGTATTACCGACCGCAACAGCAACCCCGACAGCCAGCTGCTGCCGGAAGTCGAACCGACCTTCAACTGGGTGCGGTTGGCGCAGCGGATACCGGTACGGATCCGCCTCGACCAGATCCCGCAAGGGGTGAACCTCAGTGCTGGCATGACCGCCAGCGTGCAAGTGCATGAAGATCGGGGTCAACAGTGATCGCCCTGGCACGTGCCACGCGGGTGCAGGCCTTCATGTACTGGCTGGCGGTGCTGCTGGCGCCCCAGGTTGACCCAGCGGCAGACGGAAGCTGAACAAGGTACCGTTGTGTTCGTTGGAGAGCACCTCCATGCGCCCACCATGTGCCAGCGCGATCTGGTTGGCGATGTACAGCCCGAGCCCAAGGCCTTGCTGCGGTACCTGTGACAGCGGGCGGGAGAAGGGTTGGAACAATTGCGCCAGGGTCTGCACGGCGATGGGGGCGCCGTGGTTGTGCACGCTCAGCACGAACTCACCGGCCTGGAGGGCCGCCTTGACCGCTACCGGCCCTTGCGGGTCGCCGTGGGTCAGGGCATTGGCGATCAGGTTCGAGAGCAGTTGGGTGACCCGTTCGCGATCACAGTACAGCCCGCCGATGTCGCCGATGTCCAGCACGATCCGCCGCTGCGGATGCACCTGTTGCAGTTCCGAGGCGACATGCCGCAGGCCTTCGGCAAGGTCAGGGCAAGCCTGCAGGTTCAAGGGGATGCCGGCACCGAGGCGGCCGCGGGCAAAGTCCAGCACATCGCGCACCAGCTGCGAGGCACGCCGGCCGCAAGTGAGGATGTGCTGGGCGATAGTGCGCTGCTGGTCGTCCTGCAGGCGCTGGGTGAGCAGCTCGGCACCGGCGGTGATGGCGAACAGCGGGTTGCGCAGGTCATGGCCGAGCACGGCAATGAACTGTTCGCGCACTTCGGCCATGGCCCGCTCCTTGCGCAGGGCCTGTTCGGTGCGCTGGGCGCCTTCCTCGCTTTCGATCTGGATGGCCAGCAGCCGGGCGAAGGATTCCATCATCGGCTGGATGGCACTGCCTTTAAGCGCTGCGGGTAAAGGGTCGAGGGCGCAGATGGTGCCGAAGAAGCGGCCATCGGTCCGGAACACCGGCACTGAAATGTAGCTTTCGAAGCGATAGAGCTGAGGCGTGTGGTGCCGGCAGTACTGCTCGTCTTCGCTGGCCTTGTCGATCACGATGGTCTGGTGCGTGCTGCGGATTTCGTGGCACAGCGTGGTGGCGACATCGAGTTCACCGCCCGCGGTCAGGCCAAAACCCAGGGTGTCGAGCACGGCACATGCCGTCCAGTTGCTATCGGTTACCCGGGCCACGGCGGCGAAGCGCATGCCCGTTGTTTCGCAGATCACCTGGAGGATGGCGGGCACAGCATTAATGCGGCCGATCGTGGCAATGTCGGCATGGATGGCGTCGGTCATTAACAGTCCCAGTGTTGGCGACGAAGGGGGTTCAGGACCATTCTAGCGGGCCTTTGGCAGGATGATGAAAAACCTTGGCGAATGCTCTACCACTTGCGTTAGGCTGGCCTTTGCGAGTCGCCCGGCAGAGGCGACCGTTTGCAGCCCGGCGTGCGTCACTTCCTTTCATTGCGAGGTTACGTCATGGCCATCACTTCCCAGGACATCTGCAACGCCGCAGAGCAGCTCAACGGTTTCGTCGGCTTTCATGGCAAGCGCGGCGTTCATATCGTGCGTTTTTCCGAGGACGCGTTCGGCATGGACGTGGCCGACGACAGTATCACCCCCTGCAACGAATTCGTCTGGCGACCCGAGCAAGGGCCGCGCATGGCCTTGTGCCGGTCGCGCCTGGCACTGTTGCTGGAGCAGCATGTGGACGACCGCCTGAACATCGGCGAGCCCTTGCGTACCTACTTGCGGCGCAGCGATTTGCCGGAGATTGTGGCCGAACGCAATAAACGCTGATGGCCCCTGTGTAGGAACATCCGTGCACCGCGAATAGGTTGTTCCTACAACAGATGGTGTGCCGAGCCTTCGGGTGCCTGTCGCAGCAGCGCCTCAAGGCTTTCTTTCGTCAAAGGTCGGCTCAGGAAGTAACCCTGCACTTCATGGCAGCGATCCTTCTCCAGCGTCCTGAGCTGTTGTTCACTCTCCACGCCCTCGGCGGTCACCGTCAGCCCCATGGCTTCGCCCAGGTTGATGATCGCCTGGACCACAGCGCGATCATTGCCACTGGTGTTGTTCAGGCCGGCGATGAAGCGTTTGTCGATCTTTATGCTGTCGAACGGGTAGGTGCGCAGATAGCCCAGCGACGAGTAACCGGTGCCAAAGTCGTCCATGTTCAGGCGCACGCCAAGCTCCTTGAGTGACAGCATGGTGCTGAGTGCGCCTTCGATGTCGTTGAGCATCACGTTCTCGGTGATCTCCAGCTCCAGGCGCTGGGCGGGTAGCGCGGTTTCCAGCAGGATGTCGCGCACATCGGCCACCACATCGCTGCGCAAGAACTGGGCGGGCGACAGGTTCACCGAAATCACCAGGTCTGCCGGCCAGTCGTGGGCCGTGCGGCAGGCTTCGCGCAGCACCCAACGGCCCAGCGCAACAATGATGTCGCTCTGCTCGGCCAGCGGGATGAAGGTGTCTGGCCCCAGCAGCCCTTCGTGCGGGTGCTGCCAGCGCAGCAGGGCTTCGACCGCGACGATGCGCAGGTCGCCCAGGCGATAGCGCGGTTGGTAGTGCAGCTCGAACTCCTGGTTCTGCAGGGCACGGCGCAAATCGTTTTCCAGTTGGCGGCGGTACTGGATCTGCTGGTTCATTTCGGCGGCGAAATAGCGCCAGGTGCTCTTGCCATCTGCCTTGGCCTGGTACAGCGCGATATCGGCGCAGCGGATCAGCTCGCCGGCATCGAAGCCCAGGGTGCGGCTTTGCGCGACGCCGATGCTGGCGCCAATGTGCAGAGGCTGGTTGTCAAACACGATAGGTTGCTGCAACAGGCTGATCAGGCGTGCGCAGAAGCGATCGACCTCGCTGCGGTTCTCCATGCCAGTCAGAACCAGGATGAACTCGTCACCCCCCAGGCGTGCGACCAGGTCGACATCGCGGGTGGTGTCGCGCAGGCGTGTCGCCACCTCTTGCAGCACGGCGTCACCGGCGGCGTGGCCGAGGGAATCGTTGATCGGCTTGAAGTTGTCCAGGTCCAGCAGCAGTAAAGTGAGTGGCGGCGAGTCGCTGCCGCGCAGCAGTACCTGTTCGAGATGCCGGGCGAGTTTGTTGCGGTTGGCCAGCCCGGTCAGTGGGTCGTGCAGCGAGAGGTGCTGGATGCGCGCATGGGCGTCGACCTCGTCCGTGATGTCGCTGGCGGTACCGCGAAAGCCGGTAGGCTTGCCGTCGTACCAGATCGCTCGCGCCGAGATGCGGCAGTAGCGGTTCTGCCCGTTGTGGTCACGGTAGGTGCAGCGCAGGTTTGCCAACTGCTGGGGGTCGGCGGCGGCCAATGCGTCGAGCCAAGGCGACAGCGGCGTGGTATCGCAGGCCAGCAGCTGGTTGACCGGCTGGCCCAGCCAGTCGTCAACCGGGTAGCCGGTGACGCTGACGAAACGTTGGGAAAGATAGGTCAGGCGTAGTTGCCGGTCGGTTTCCCAGATCCAGTCGGAAGCGGCTTCGGCCACGGCGCGAAAACGCTGCTCGCTGGCCTCCAGGGCCTGGTTGCTCTGTTGCAGGCGCTTGAGGCTGAGGTCGATGGCGCGGGAGCTGCGCAGGGCATGGCGGAACAGGTAGAGCATCACCAGGCCCAGGATCAACAAGGCGCAGAGCAGCGCAGGCAACATCGCCCACAGCAGTTGCTGCCCCGGCAGCGGGCTGGTCCAGGCCAGGTGGTAGCCGGTATCGCCCAGCTCGATGCGCTGATGGCCATGCTCACCTGTGCCGTGTTTCTCGATATGCATACCCGCCAGGCCCGCACCGGTGCCCAGGCGTGCGAGCTTGTCCTCGGTCAACTGGTCGACGAACAGCATGACGGGCGCCTGGCTCACTTCGCTGGCCGACACGTCTTTGTCGGGGCGTACGGCGGCCGCGCTGAGCACTGCAGGCCAGCCGTTGAACAGCACGAACCGGGTAATTTGTTCGCGAGCGCTGGCAGCCGCCCGCGCTTGGCTGATGATCGGTTGCAGGGGCGCTTCTATATAGGTACTGGCTTGCGCCACGCTGGGCTTGCCTTTGAACAGGGCGTAGGTGGTGCGCTGGTCGTCCACCACGAATATACCTTCATAGCCATTGGCGCTGTACAGCGATTCGCCGACGTTCTTCTCCTCATAGGCCCATTGCCAGTCGGCCTTGCCGGCCAGGTGCTCGAAGGCCGCATCCCACACGGCATAGCTGGACAGAAACTGGCGTGAGGCGAGCAGCCGTTGTTCGAGGGCCTGGGTGGCATGGAAGGCGCTGCGTTGCTGCTCCTGGCGATCGAGGGTGGCAGCAATATTGAGCAAAGCGCCCAACGTGACCAGGCAGGCCAAGGCGAAAACCGCGCAAAAGCCTGCAATCAAGCGGCGGACTTGGAAATGTGGGGTGGCAAGGGTGGGTGGAAGGTCGGCGTTCCTGGCCATGCGCGAGCGACTCCTTCAAGAACTGCAGCCTCCCGCAGGGCAATCAGGAAGGAGGTTCAGTCAGGATAGGCCAGCCTGAGCCCGGCGGCCTCGCTTTGCGCGAAATTGACCTGGTCACGACCAGCGTGCTTGGCGGTGTATAACGCCTTGTCAGCCTGTTCGAGCCAGTGCTCGGGCGATTCAAGGTCTGCATGAAACGCGGACAAGCCAATGCTGAGGCTGATGCGCAAATGCGGCAGCTGCGGATTGCGATAGTTCGCCACCCGCTCGCGCAAGCGCTCCATGGCCTGGCAGGCCTGCGCCTCGTGAGTGTCTGGCAGGATCACGCAGAATTCGTCGCCGCCATAGCGCCCGGCCTGGTCGACATCACGCAGGTTGCGTTTGAGCTCTTCGCTCATCTGGCGTAGTACGCAATCGCCGACCACGTGGCCAAAGGTGTCGTTGATGGTCTTGAAGTGGTCGATGTCGATGAGGGCGATCACCGCATGCAGCTGTTGTTGCTGGCAGGTCTGGAACCTGACCTGCAACAGGTCTTTCCAGGCCCCGTGGTTGAGCAAGCCGGTCAAGCTGTCGGTAAGGCTCAGCGCACTGAGGCGGCGTTTGTGCTCGGCCAGCTTGATTGCCAGTTGGTAGCAGACCCAGCCAAGGGCCAAGGGGTAGAGCGTCAACATTGGCAGGCACGCGTAAACCTGCAGTGGTGTGGCATTGAGTTGTAGACCGGGGCCGAACACCAGCGTGGCCCCGAGCATACCGGCGAGCTGTGCCAGTACACCGCGTACGAGCAGGCGCTTGCCACCTGCGGCGACGTTGTTCATGGTCATCATCGACAGAACGGTGACGCTGGGCAGTGGGTTGAACTGCATGGTGGCAGTCCAGAAGCCGCCCATCAGCGAGTCCAGCAGCAAGTTGCGTTGCTCTGCCTGGTAAGGCGTTGCCGAGCGGATTGCCCAGAGGTAGGCGGCATGTGGCCAGAAAAGGCCATTGAACAGTAACAGCAGCCAGGCCCACATGGGCGGCGACAGCGGCGCCACCGCTGCCATTACACTGAACAGACCGATGCCCATACCGATGATGCGCGGCAGGTAGATGCGCTTGACGAAAGTAAGTCCCTTGCCGCTGCGTTTGTCCATCATGGTTATCATTCTTCTGCCAAGGCGCCGTTTATCGCATAACTCGCGTGAATATTGTTGAACAGTGTTTCATCTATGAAAAATGACCTTACAAGCCAATTCACGGTTGATGCGATCACTGTGGGGTAATATGAAGGCTTTCCTGTTGCTCGGAGTGCTGCTGCTCATGGTCCCCACCGCTAACGCTGCCGGTGAGCCGGCGCCACACTGGGACGGACGGTTCCACAACCAGGCACGCCTGCCGCAGGACGGCGTGATGAAGAAGCTGCGCATTGGCCTCAAGTACCTGTTCTTGCGCAAACCCCCCGAAACCCGCCCTGCCAACCCCATCGCCGTGCAGCCCATGACCCGGCAGCAGGTGCTCGACGCACCTGATCACAGCCTCTGGCGCTTGGGCCATTCCACGATATTGCTCAAGCTGCGGGGTCGCTTCTTCATCACCGACCCGGTATTCGCCAAGCGCGCCTCCCCGGTGCAATGGGCAGGGCCGCAACGTTTTCATGCCCCACCACTTGGGCTGGACGAGTTGCCGCCGTTGGCTGCGGTAATTCTGTCCCATGATCACTTCGACCACCTGGACGAGCAGGCGATTCGTCGGCTTGCTCCGCGTACCGGGCTTTTCCTGGCCCCGCTTGGCGTGGGTGACCGGTTGATCGAATGGGGCGTTGCGCCTGACAAGGTACGTCAGCTGGATTGGTGGCAGGAGACCGAGGTCGACGGCGTGCGTTTCGTCGCGACCCCGGCGCAGCATTTTTCTGGGCGTGGTCTGTTCGACAGCAATCAGACCTTGTGGGCGTCGTGGGTGATCATTGATGAACAGCTGAAGGTGTTCTTCAGCGGTGATACCGGGTACTTCGATGGCTTCAGGCAAGTTGGCGAGCGCTTCGGGCCTTTCGACCTGACCCTGATCGAAACCGGGGCCTATAACGTCGCGTGGCCGAACGTGCACATGCAGCCAGAACAGAGCCTGCAGGCACACCTGGACCTGCGCGGGCGCTGGTTGCTGCCGATTCACAACGGCACGTTCGACTTGTCCATCCATGGCTGGCAGGAGCCGTTCGAGCGCATTCTGGCGCTGAGTGCGCAAGCGCAGGTGCGGCTAAGCACGCCGCAAATGGGCGAGCGGGTCAGCCTGGACTCGCCCCATGCCGGGCAGAATTGGTGGCAACCAAGGCCTGCGCAAGAGCGCAGGCGGACGGCCGAGCGTGCAGTGGCGGTGCGCTAAGGGTCATTTCCCCGCCTCTTGCCGACGCGGGGAGGGCGGCGCCTGGTCGTCCAGCAGCCGCGAAGGCGGCTTGCCGCTGTCACTGCGTACCTGCGCATGGCTGATCAGCGCAAAGATGAAGCTGCCACCAATGATGTTGCCGGCCAAGGTCGGCAGGGCGAACTCCATCAAGAAGCTGCGCCAGGTCTCTTCACCGGCCCAGACCAGGTAGGACACCTCGACCGAGCCGACGACGATATGGGTGAAGTCGCCCAAGGCCATGAAGTACGTGATCATCAGGATGATCCAGATCTTGGCGTGCTCCATCGACGGAATCATCCAGACCATGGTTGCGATCATCCAGCCCGAGACGATGCCTTTGGCGAACATCTGGCTGATGTCGTTCTTCATTACCTTGCGGCCGACCTCGAGGAAGGCCACGTCGGTCTTGCTGTCGAAGATCGGCAGCTCCAGCATGACCCAGGCCACCAGCAAGGTGCCCGCCAGGTTGCCGAGCAGTACTACGCTCCATAGGCGCAGCAGGCGGCCGAGGTTGGCCAGCGTGGGCGTGGTCATCACCGGCAGCACCGCGGTCAGCGTGTTCTCGGTGAACAGTTGCTGGCGGGCGAGGATTACCGCAAGGAAGCCCGCACTGTAGCCGATGCTTGCGATTACCTGGGCGCTGTCGCCTTCTGGCAGGCGGGCATAGAACAACCCCATGGCCATGAGCGAAAGCCCCATGGACAACCCTGCAGCCAACGCCGACCACCACAGTGCTGCGAGGGTGCGTTCCAGTTCCTGGTCGCCTTGGGCGCGAATGATTTCGTGCAGCACCGCTGCCCGTGGCGGCTGGTTATGGCTTACTTCCTGCTCTTCATCCGCCGACAGGCCAGGCGTTTTCTCGCTTTGCGCATCGCTCATGATTGCCACGCTCCGTGGTGTGTTTATCTACAGATCGGTTGCGCCTTAATTAGTTGCGGGCGGGGTAAACCGCGATTGGAAAGTTTTTTCAGCTCAAGGTGTTGACTCTGATTTCAAAGCGCGTATTATTCGCCTCCTCGCAGCGATGAACGCTTCGGGGCAAGCGGTAAGTTGTTGAAGTTAAACGCTTTCGAAAGAAAGCAGTAGTAAAAAAACTTCAAAATAAACGCTTGACAGTAAATGAGGAAAGCGTAGAATGCGCGCCTCGGTTGAGACGAAAAGCTCTTAACCAACCGCTCTTTAACAAATTGAATCAAGCAATTCGTGTGGGTGCTTGTGAGTATGGACTGATAGTCACAAAGATTATCAGCATCACAAGTGACCATGCGAGAAATCACATAGTCATTTGAGATTGCTGAGCCAAGTTTAGGGTTTCTTAAAAACCCAAGCAGTAT